>CAZDHC010000001.1:0-59059 GCA_964505225.1 uncultured Bdellovibrio sp.
GTTCGCCGGTAAAAAATCATGGTGAAGCGAAGTTACCGTGATTACGAAACGCTCGAACCACATTCCGATATTAACGAAAATCGAAATAATGAACATTGCAGGAATGCTTCGGCGGATTCGCTTAGACCAGAACAACTGTGGAATCACCGTATTACAAACAACCATACACCAGTAGGACCATCCATAATCACCAAAGGCTCGATTGATAAAAACTTCGCGCTCATAAAGATTTCCCGAATACCAAGCTACGAAAAACTCAGAAGCGTAGGCATAACCAACCATCATACCTGTAGTCATGATGATTTTATTCATCACTTCCATATGGTCTATCGTCACGTAATCTTTAAATTGTGGAAATCCAATCCGAACAAAGGTCATCAAGGTCACAACCATTCCGAATCCAGAAAAGATCGCTCCCGCTACGAAGTACGGAGGAAAGATTGTCGTGTGCCAACCTGGCAAATTTGAAACCGCAAAGTCAAAAGAGACGATGGTGTGAACTGAAAGAACCAACGGAGTCGATAGTCCCGCCAACAAAAGATACAACATCTCGTAGTGGCTCCAGTCTTTTACTCGACCTCTCCAACCTAAAGACAATGCACCATATGCCAAACGACGAATTTTATTTTTCGCACGGTCACGGATGGTTGCAAAGTCAGGAACCATTCCAATGTACCAAAACACCATCGAAACAGTGGCATAAGTGGATACAGCGAAAACGTCCCACAAAAGTGGCGAACGGAAATTCACCCATAAAGGACCACGTTGATTTGGATATGGGAACAACCAGTAATCCAACCAAGGACGACCTGTGTGCAACAGTGGAAACAATCCCGCTGTCATCACGGCAAACACCGTCATCGCTTCAGCGGTTCTCGCAACCGAGGTTCTCCATTTTTGCCGAAACAAAAATAGCACCGCCGAAATCAAGGTTCCGGCGTGACCGATACCAATCCAAAATACGAACGTGATAATCATGGTTCCCCAGGCATTTGGATGATTTACACCCAAAAGACCGATACCTACACTGACCACCATCGCCAAAGTGATGATGTAGAAAATTAAAAGCGCTTTTGCGCTTAAAAACAATCCCACCCATCCTTTAGATGGAAAAGATTCCAAAGGGGCCACGATATCTTCTGTGATTTGCTTCAGGTCCTTATTCCCAAGAACCAATGGACTTCGCTTCATCATGAGTGACCACCTTTCTCGGCCTTAGCACCATGGCCGCCGCGTGACTCCTGGCCATTGTTTCTGATCTTCGTCATGTAACGAACGCTCGGAGCCGCATTAAACTCTTCCAACAGGCCGTATCCACGAGCATCTTGGAACATTTTCGCAACTTGAGACTCTTTGTTATTCATGTCGCCGAATACAATCGCATCTGTCGGGCAAACCTGCTGACAGGCTGTTTTGATTTCGCCGTCTTTTAATTCGCGTTTTTCAAGCTTAGCTGTGTTTTTTCCAGCTTTGATTCTGTGAACGCAGAAAGAACATTTCTCCATCACACCACGCACTCGAACCGTCACATCTGGATTCAATGCCAAATGAGTCGGCTTTTCGATCAATTTTGCGTAGTTGAACCAGTTGAAACGACGAACTTTGTATGGACAGTTGTTCGAGCAATATCGGGTTCCAACGCAACGATTATAAATCATGTCGTTCAGACCTTCAGAACTGTGAACTGTCGCAGCCACTGGACAAACAGTTTCGCATGGAGCGTTGTCACAGTGTTGACACATCAACGGTTGAAATACCGCTTCTGCATTTTTTGGATCACCAACGTAGTAACGATCGACTCGGATCCAATGCATCTCTCGACCTTGGATCACATATTTTTTACCAACAACCGGAATGTTATTTTCTGACTGACATGCAGTTACGCAGGCGTTACAGCCCGTGCAAGAATTCAAATCAACTGCCATTCCCCACTTGTGACCATTGTAAGCGTGACCTGACCAAAGTGAAAAAATATGGTGCTGATGTTTACCAGCCGCAGGATTTTTCAAATACTCTTCCAAAGTCGCTTCAACCACGATCTGTCGACCGTCCATGGTGTGGTGACCTTGAGGATTTGCTAAATCATATTTTGCGCCGGTGTTTTTAACTTCGGCTTTTGCACCCGAATAAACAGCTTTGCCTTTTTCAAATGCCACAAGTTCGTAAGCATTTTGACCAATTCCGTTTCCAACTTTTCCAGCTGAAGTTCGGCCGTAACCAACGGCAATTGCAACAACATCATCGTGCAATCCTGGCTGGATATGAGCTGGCATCTTAACCGTTTTACCATTGACGTTCATTTCTAACAAATGACCTTCTTTGGCTTTCAATTTCTCGGCTGTTGCGATGGAAATTGAAACATAGTTGTCCCAGCAAATTTTAGTCACTGGATCTGGCAATTCCTGCAACCAAGAAACATTGGCCATAGCTCCATCACCCAACGCCACGGTTGGATAAAGAACCAACTCAAAACCTTGAGCCGCTACTGGCTTAACCGAAGACAAAGCCTCTGTTTTAAAAGTGCGGGCTGAAGAGCCGGTTGCCGCTGTGCCGACGACTCCGTCTTGCAAAGCTTCATCCCAGAAATCTTCAAATGATTTGCCTTTACCATGCTTTGGAAAAACATCTTCTTTCCAAATGCTACGAACATAATCATAAGCAGTCTCTAGCTCTTGAAAACGCTTTGGACCTTTTTTCGCCAAATGTCCCCAAGTCATCAATGTCGTCATAAATGATCTGGTGTCATACATAGGACGGATGGTTGGCTGGTGAATCGTGTAAACTCCACGACCAATTTCAGCATCTCCCCAAGTCTCTAATGAATGATGATCTGGGATCAAATAATCAGACTGTTTTCCAGCCTCATCGTTTCGATCGCCAGTGTAAAAAACCACTTCCGCTTTTTTCAAAGCTTCTTTTAAGCCAAAAGAATCATTCAACGAATAAACCGGATTCACACCATGAATCACCACAGTTTTCACAGATCCCTTTTTCAATGACTCAACAAGATCAGCCAGTTCTTCAAATGAACCATTCAAACCTGGCATTGCATTCACGCCATCAACAGTTGAACCCTCATTGTCCAAAGCCGAATTCAAAAAGTTCACGGCAATTTGCAATTGAAGCGCATGAGAAGTTTGAGTTGGCAATCCGCCCGCCACAACTAAAGATTTTCCTTTAGCTTTGATCAAATCTTCTGCGATTTTCGCAAATAACTCTGGCTGCATCGCCAACTTAGAGGCAACCCCAGCAAATGGCTCAAGAGCCGATTTCACTGACGAGTTTCCAGCAAATTTTCCGAAATTCTTTTTAACGACGATTTCATGAGCTAAGCCCATCGCCACTTCAATTTGTTGAGAAGGCTTAATGCGAACTCGAACGTCCGCATTGGCTCCTGTCAAAGAGTAGTTCGAGTCAAAAACCACTAGCTTGCTCATAGTCTTGATGTCTTTACGACCCGCTGAAAACTGGCGAGTGAACGCCACTGGCGTCAACCAAGTTCCCAAGAAGTCCGCATCAATAGAAACAATCACATCTGCTTTTTCAAAATGATAAGCGGGAACAACTTCAGTTCCATAAGAAGCTTTTTGACCATCACGAGTCTCTTCATAAGAAAGCGGAGACCATGTGATGTGTTTTGCTGCAAACGCTTGGCAGAAATCACCAATAGCTGACTTCATCGATGGAGAGGCCATCGCGCCAGTCAGCACAACCACTCCGCCTTTAGCCAACTGCTTAACCGCAGCCGCATCGACATCTTCCCATCTTGTTTCGATAGTGTCGCGATTGGTTTTTGCCTTATTTAAAAGATTTTTATGAGGCCCCTTAATTCGCTCTGGATCATATAAAGATAGGATGTGAGCTTGTCCGCGCACTGACGAAGCACCCTTGTTGGCTGGGTGCTTTGGATTTCCTTCAATTTTCAAAGGACGGCCATCTACCGTCTTAACCAATAGACCCAAAGCTTCTGAACCATCATGAAAAGTTGAAGTGTAATAATTGGGAACTGCGAAAGTCACTTCTTCCGGCTGCTTATTATAAGGAACGATTTTTTGCACTGGACGACGGATACATCCCGCAGTCGCCATTGCCATTGAAGCACCCATCAATTTCAAAAATTCACGGCGCGCCCAACCGTCTTCACCATCTGATTCTTGCAAAGGAGAAGATAGAAATTCTTTTTCCGCTAATTTTTGAAACTCAGGATCTTGCGACCACTGCTCTAGCGATAGCCAGTAACGACTGTCTCGCTCTGATGCTTTAGCTTCAGAATGTTCACTATGCTCATGATTATGTTCATGACCGTGATTGTGATCGTGCTCATTATGATTTTGATTTATTTCAGACATAATTTTGAACTCTCTTAGTTGTGACAGGTTGAACAGTTCAACGGCGCTTTGTTTTCAGGTTGACGGTGACAGTTCACACACCAGCCCATGTTTAGTGATGAAAACTGCTCTACTTTTTTCATGGTCTCAATTGGACCGTGACAAGTTTGACAATTCACCCCACGCGCAACGTGCGCCGAGTGATTAAATTGAACATGATCTGGCAGCATATGCACCTTCACCCACTCAATTGATTTCTTACTGTTATAAGCCTCGCTCAGCTTTTGAATATAGGGGCTATCTGTCTTCACTGTCATGTGACAGTTCATGCAGGTGCTCAGCGCCGGGATATTCGAATGGCGAGATCGCTCAACTTGATTGTGGCAATACTGACATTGGATCTTATTTGTACCAACGTGCAGAGAGTGATCAAAAGGAATCGGCTGCTCTGGAGCGTAGCCTTGGTTATATCCCCAGCTTAATTTATGAATTTTATCACACGCAGTCAGTGTCATAGTAGCAAACGCTGCTAGCACGACAAACGCGAATGACAGACGAACTGTCTTTAATCTTTGGTGCATGTTGTTTCCCTCATTTAGGTGTCGTCACATTTAAAAACCAAAACAGACAATAATCAACAGGGAAATTGAAAGCGTAATGAAAATGCCAAAGGGTTCCAAGTAGTTGCACCACCCAAAACCCTGTGTATTTTCCGCATCAGATACAACGTGTTATTGCTTAAGTTCTGAACAACTTGCTATGAATTTTTAGAGTTTTTCTCTTTCATTTTTCCGAAACGGACGATGGCCGTGAATACTACTAATAATAGATGAAGACCGACAAAAACGGACACGTATTCAACCCCGCCAGCACCAAACCCATAGGAATGAAGCCCTGCGCCAAGAATGTAGTTTACTCCGTACCAGGCCATTATCACCAAAGAAAAAGTCACGACAGCCGAACTGATCATTCCAAAATCTTTTACAAGCCCCACCAATCGTCCATGTAAAACCGCAAGATATCCAAGCAACACAATTAAGGCCCAAGTTTCTTTTGGGTCCCATCCCCAAAAACGACCCCAACTATAGTCTGCCCAAACTCCGCCCAAAATAATTCCCGGAGCTAAAAAAGAAATTCCAATTTGCATCGCTCGGTAGACAGCCAAAGTGATCGCTTTCAACTTCGCCTTATGTTCCTCTTCGCCACGCAAATAGAAAATCAAACCGATGTCACCCAAAACAAAAGCCAAAAAGAATGCCGCATAACTAATGGTGATCGTCAGCACGTGAATCAACAGCCAAAAATTATTTCGAAGCACAGGCTCTAAAGGCTGAAGAGACGAATCTAAAATGGCAGGAGCCGCATCCGCTAAAGCCAAACAAAAAGTCCCCGCCAAGGCGCCCGAAAACAGAATAAATCTCCACTTGTATATGGCTTCGATGATCATTGAAAAGATCATGGCGCCAAAACCAACCCACACCACAGTTTCGTACATATTTGAAACCGGGGGACGACCTAACAAATAGACCCGCAATGCAAATCCATAGATGTGCAGACCCAACCCGATAAAGGCAAACAACCAAGCCGCTTTGTAAAAATACTGTTTATGTAAAACCCATACTAATAAAATCATCACCGCCGACAACAAGTAACTAATCCACGCTAAACGAAAGGGATGATATTGATTTAAATGAAGTTCGGTCCGAATCGTCGACTCACTTGGGTACAAAGCCGGATTTTCAGCTTTTGCTGCATCTTTAAAGTCCTGAACTGATTGCTTCAATAAATTGGCGACATTTTCTTTTTCTTCCGAAGTCGAGTTCGCAGTCACGGCCCCCAGAACTCCAACAAAACTTTTTGTCACCTTCATGAATTTTTCTTGCAAAAGTTCAGGCATATCCGTCAATGCTAACCAAGCCGTGCCCTCTTTGGGCGGAACCAATCGCAACATTCTTCCGGTCGCAATCTCCCTAAACGTGACCAACTGACTTTCTAAACGCTGCAAAGCCTGAAAGTAGGGATTCAATTTTTCTTTGGTTTCGCGCTTTGAAGCCAGATCTTGCATCAAAACCCCAAAACGTTCGTTGTTCATCAATTGATTGACGGTGAAATATCTTTTTTCATCTGGAAGTTTTAAGGCTTTTTTCAATTCACCATAACGAATTTCCACCAAGGGAACATCGGTCCACGCCGACGGCTGCAAAACCCAAGTGGTGACAATCTCGACCGCTGGGCGCTCTTCATCATTCCCACCCTCTGCTCGATACACTTCTTTTCCATAGATCAAATGTAAGGCTTCGCGAGCAAAAGTATCATAGGGCTTGATACGACCTGCATCTTGAACAGGCAAACCTCTTAAGGCCGCCGCCAAATCCGCCGCTTGAGCCGATGTCACAACAAAAACACAAGTGATCAAAAAAGCGAAAAACAATCGCACTGAAGTCATAGTCGACATTTTCATATATTTTTTCACAGATCAAAGGCTCCTTCTTTAGGCGCAGCCGCTCGCGCCGAACGTCTTTTATTGTAGAACAGCCAAACAACTCCGATAGATAATATCAAAGATCCCATATATTTCCACCAGCGTCCCGGATCTTGATTGACGGATAAAATCGAAGCAATGGGCTCTCCGCCCGGGCCATTTTGAAAACTGGCTTGATAAAAAGTCAGTCCTTTAAATTTTAAAGGTTCATTCATCGAAATCAAAGTTTCAGCCTTATCCGGAGTTTCCACTAAGCTTTGATAACTCATCGCCCGATTGGTTCCTTGATAGTGCCCGACTTCAAATTTCTTCAAGGCCAAATCAAAACCAATATCAATTCTTCGATTTCCATAAGTCACAATGTAAACCGAGTCCTTCGTGAAAATTTTGAGCACATCATTTAATTGAACCCACTTTTCAATTACTTTTTTCTCGCCTGCCGGCTCAACTATTTTTTGTTCGCCTTCGCCGGAATTATTCTTCACGTATTTGATTTTAATTGCCGAGGTCGACATGGGCGTTGGGCGATCCGTAACTTTAAATTCAAATCCGTCTTCAGCTTTTGGCAAATATCGCAACAAGTGAAATTTCATTCCCATCCAGCCAGTGTCAAACTCTTCACCTTCATTTAGCTTTCCGGATAAGGGCTTTCGCTTGGGATCTTTGTAAAACAAATGATACTCGACCTGCAGGACTTCTTTGCCGTCCTTAATTTTCTTCAATGGCGTGATGTAAAGTTCATTGCCACCCATTCCATGGGGCGGAGCTTTTCCCAAGGTCACTTGCGCCAAGCCAAAGACTTGCGAAATGTCTTGATCTTTTTTGCCTTGAACCAACCAGTCGTTGATATTGGCATTTTGATTGGACATTTGAAAGCGAATGGCCGCACCAGCCTGATCAGACTCGGAAGGTGTGATTTTTCGGGAAGGAAAAACATAGGGCTCATAATCCACAACCGAAACTGTTCCTTCGGTTAAATCTAAACTAACGGGCTTCTTTTTGGGTGAATGCGAGAAAAAATCGACTTCTTTTTCAAAAACTTTAGCGTAACGATCCCCATCAAAAGAAGACCAGATCGTCAAATCTGTATTGGGAACAGTCACCAAGCGACTTTTATCACCAATCGCAAAGCGCATGGTTCCATCAAGACCAAATTCACTGGTGAGCCAGGCACCAAACAATAAAATCAAAATACCAATGTGAGCTGCCAAAAAAGGCCCGTGTCGCTTTTTCCATGGCCAACGATCAATCATCACGGCTATCAAAGTGGCACAAAGTTGGCCCAACAAAAGATACATAAACCACGTTCGGTAAACCAATTTCGCTGCCGCATTGGCATCATACTTAGACTCAACAATTG
Source organism: uncultured Bdellovibrio sp. (assembly GCA_964505225.1). Lineage (GTDB taxonomy): Bacteria > Bdellovibrionota > Bdellovibrionia > Bdellovibrionales > Bdellovibrionaceae > 21-14-0-10-47-8. Next base: position 8,171 of record CAZDHC010000001.1, read on the forward strand.
TTCCAGCGGCAATCACCACTGCCAAAGCCGAAGGAATGATAAACATCCAAGGACCCCAACAGAAAAAATCGTTCCCTTTTCTTGCAATCAATTTCAAATTTTTTTTCAAAACATTCAAAACAGCTGTCACAACACCAATTCCTTCAGCAAATTGAAATAGCGGTCATTTGTAACCTCGAAAAAAAGTGCTGGCTATCACTTTTAGACCATCAGAGTCATTTTACCTCAAATGCCGCTCAGCAAAACCTGTTTTTGCCAACCAAATCCAAACAAAACTCGGGTCAAAAGCTAACAATAAAATTTCCGCTTATCGGTCACACTTAATACAAACCAGGAGGCTTTCATGATGGATTTTATGACTGATCTATTACAAATACGAAGACACAAGGTTCACAAATTTCAATCTAAGATCGAAATTTTCCAAGACCGGGGTCCTTTTATCTTAAAGACAATCTCCACCACCGACGAACTGATTGCAGCCCTACGCCTGCGCTATCAAGTCTTTCACCGGGAAATGATCGGCAAGACCAAGGCCACTGGTGTCGACGTGGATGAATTTGACTTTATCTGCGATCATTTGATCATCATCGAAAAAAAATCCAACACCATCATTGGAACCTATCGCCTGAATTGCTCAGGTTTTTCCCAAAACTTTTACTCGGCCAATGAATTCAGCCTTAGAAGAATTTTAGAACAACCCGGAAGAAAAATCGAATTAGGCCGAGCTTGTATTGAAAAAAACTTTCGCAAAGGCCTGGTGATCTCGTTGCTATGGCGGGGCATTGCTGAATATATGCAAAAAACCAACGCCGAGCTCCTTTTTGGCTGCGCTTCGATTAAAGTCACCGATCCGCGCCAAGCCGCACTTCTTTACCGCCATTTTGAACAACGAAATTTAATTTCCAGTGAGTTCTTAGCTCCGCCCACTCATCGATATACGATGCCTGGTTTAAATTCTTGGATTCAAACTCTTCAGCGAGATTTAACCGAAGCTGAACAGACCGAGGTCGAGGAATTGATCCCTCCACTATGTCGCGCCTATCTAAAAATTGGTGCCGTGCTGGGTGGCCAACCTGCTTGGGACGAAGAGTTTAAATGCATCGACTTCTTGACGATTCTACGGCGAGAGAATTTAAATAGAGCTCTTTGGAGAAAATACAGTCAATGCGAAACGCCGGAACCGATCTCACCAACCAAAACTCCAATCGAACCTCCAACCACCAGTACGATCCAAACTCCGTTCGGGTCCCCAGCCGCAGCCATTTAGAAAAAAAACTTCCCGAGTGGATGGATCTTGAAAAAAACATTTCCTTTTTTGAACAGAAAGGAAATGTTTTCCAATTGGGCATTAGTAAAAGTCATAGCAAAACCAATTCCATAGAGCTGCCATTGCTCGCTTTCAGCATTGGCAATCCTGATCCCGAAGCTCCGACATTGGGTCTTTTCGGCGGCGTTCACGGCTTAGAAAGAATTGGTGCTCAAGTAGTGCTGTCACTAATGAATAGCTTTCGCGAGCTTTACGCTTGGGACGAAGTCACTAGAAAAACCTTAGAAAAAATCCGAATCGTATTTTTCCCGATGATCAACCCCATCGGCATGATGCAAATCCAAAGATCCAATCCCAACGGCGTCGATTTGATGCGAAATTCGCCGACCGAATCCACCGAGAAAGTTTCTTGGCTGGTGGGTGGCCAAAAAATTTCCAATCGCCTGCCTTGGTTTCGTGGCAATCCTGAAAAAATGGAAGTCGAAGCTCAAGCCGTCTTGATTTTTTGCAAAGATCAATTTTTTAAATCGAAAGCCGTTATTTCGGTCGATTTTCACTCAGGGTTTGGGATCCAAGATCAACTTTGGTTTCCTTACGCTAAAAGCAAAAAACCATTTCCAAATTTAGCTCAGGCAAATGCCATGATTGAGCGACTCGATCAAACTCTGCCCCATCATTTCTATCGCATCGAGCCTCAAGCGCAAAATTACACCACCCATGGCGATCTTTGGGACTATATATACGACCAATTTCAAATCGAAAATCCCAAAGGCATCTTTTTGCCACTGGCTCTTGAAATGGGTTCGTGGCTTTGGGTGCGAAAAAATCCATTGCAGATTTTTTCTTCACTGGGCCCCTTTAATCCCATGAAACCCCATCGCCAAAAACGGATTTTACGTCGACATCTCACTTTATTTGATTTTCTGATTCGCTCAACGGTGAACCACACCGACTGGAGCGATTTAAACCCACATTCTCAGGAACATTTTCACCGTACAGCTTTAGCTCGCTGGTATCAGCAGGAACACACATGAAAAAAGAAACTCGCAAATGGATATTTATTCGGGGCTTAGCCCGACATTCGGGCCATTGGGGACCTTTTGTCGATCAGTTTAAAAACACCTTCCCCGAAGATGAGATTGAACTTTTAGATTTACGAGGCAATGGCCAATTGGCTCATAGCCCAAGTTGCACCAGCATCGCCGACAACGTCCGCGATCTTCGTGCGCGCTCAAAGTGGATCAAGGCCGGCCATGCGGTTCACTTAATGACTATATCCTTGGGTTCTATGATCGGCACCGAATGGGCCACGCTTTTTCCCCAAGAGATTTCAGGCTTAGTGACTATCAATACAAGTGACAAAGGAAGCTCTAGTTTTTTTGAGCGCATGCGGCCCCAAAATTATCTGCGCATTGTTCACATTTTAAAAAATCCCAAAGATGCGCCGATGATTGAAAATGAGATTTTGCAAATGACCACCAATCATCTTGAACACATGAACGAATGGGCCATTGATTTTTCAAAACTTCCGAAAACTTCCACTTCCAATTTTTTCAGACAAATATTTGCGGCAAGCCAATATGAATTCCCCGAACACAAACCAAAAACCGAAGTTTTGATGCTTTGTTCAGAGGGCGATCAACTTGTAAATCCAATTTGTACAAAAAGAATTGCCGAGATGTGGACCTTGAAAGCGCACGTCCATCCGACGGCGGGTCATGATTTGACCTTAGAGGATCCGGCTTGGGCCTGCCAAGAAATTAAAAACTGGCTCAGCCCTTCTTAACTAGAAACAAAAATTTAATTTAAATTACAAACGCTCGTTCATTATGTGCATTAGGCCTTCGCAGCGTAATGTTTTAACAACTTTTTCACCGTTACCAAGAACCATATTCAATCGACCAGTTTTATAAATGCGGCCATCTTTAGTTCCGGTTGCAATCACTAAAAGAAATTCGTTTCCTTTATAAGTGTTCGCACCCATTCGCACTGTTTGGCGAACATTTCTGGCACCGATGTGATTTGATCCCGCAATTGTTGATTCGAAAATATCGGCTCTTTGCAATTCAGCGTTTCCGTTTGAGCCATTTACAGCCGTTAAGTAGATTTGAATTCCAGCATCAGCCATTCCGTCTTCGAAACAGTTTGTATGGGGTAAAGGTTTTTGACCTGGAAGGTAGATAGCGTGTGCGGCAGAGGCGAAAGCTAGAACAAAAAGACTTGCGAATACGACGATTGATTTTGAACCCATAAAAACTCCCATTTAAAATCCTAAGCGGACAGACATCCGACAAAGCAACGGCTGTGCCACCGAACTTCGAACTTCAAAGCAGGGTCATTTCGTTTTAGTTCGCTTTAACTCCCTAAGTGTTAAGATTTACAAATTTTTCACTAAAACCGTGGTTCCAAGGTGGAGCTTTCCTTGGTTCCAGAATGTGCTTTAAGCGGTCGGTCAGAAAAATTTGGGACTACCTGAATATTGATTCTGACCTCATCCACGATGTTGGACGTCGGCACGCCATGCCAACGGACAAGGTCGTGGGTAGACACTAGTATGGCAGTCTCCCTACCAATTCAAATGAACACTTTAAATTGACAGCTTGCCTCTCGGTTTTGCATTTCCAAGCCCCGCCCGAAAATCATTTAATACAAAATCACCTCTTTAAAAAATCTTGCGAAGCCCATGTAAAAATATAAAATGTTGAAATAACAAAATCTCGAGTCGAAAATGGTATTTACAAAATTTTTACAAGAGTCTTGAAGGGCACTACATGCCGAAAACAATAGAAATATCTAAAACCGCCCAATCTAAGCTTTCCAAAGCAATAATTCTGATACCATTGTTAATAAATCTATCCTGCGCAGCTTTCGGTCCCTTAATGGCTGGATATACTCCAAAAACAGATTTGTCTAAATCACGAAATTACATCTCCACTCACATAAATGATTTGCAGGTCGAAGCAATAAAAGGTTCAGGACCGACATTGATCGGACTAATCCAAATTTACAATTGTAATGAGTTAGGAACAAATGCGTTTAAAGATATGATTTTCCATAATCATTCGATCTTATTTAGCGACAACGACCCAGACAGTATCGCGTTCCGCATTGAATCAGAGATTCGCACAACAACGAAGATAAACCACAACTGCAATCCGAATTGAAAAAATCTGCCTGACTCTCCATCCACGATGTTGGACGTCGGCACGCCATGCCAACAGACAACATTATGGATAGACTATAGATAGTCCTCAATCTAAATTGTCACATCTTCATTCTCAATTTAAAACAATCTTCCGAATCTTAATCTAAAAAAATCCGCCTATTTTAATAATTCACGGCTTGCGAAAAAAAAATTCGCTCAAAAAAGATTTTATCAGATCCGACATACAGATCATGAATTTGAAAACCAACTTCAAATTTTTGAAAATCAGATACTCCCGTATCGATGTGTTCAAAGTCAGCCTGAAATACCTTCGAAGAACCTGCTGGGATTTCGGTCCATACTGGCGTTTGCCTCACCGAAAACTCTATAAGAGGTAATGGGATTTTACCTGATTTTTCACTAATTTCATAAATAGCTTTGGTACTGTTATATTTAAACCCTGGCTTTGTACTTAGGTCGACAAATGATTTTTGCTTAAAGCTCACTGAAGTCGAACTGTGATTTTCGATTTTAATATGAATTTGAAAATAGTTGCCACAGAACTCCTCAACTTTAAGACTAACTTTGACTTTTTGGTGCTCTGGATACTGATATGTTGCGCCTTCTTCACCGACTGGCTTCAGCGAATGCATTTCACAAGGGCCAAAAAACAATCGCCCAAATACCGGAGCTAACGCTTGAGATAGCCCTTGAGCAACAACTTGACCAAGAATCTGCCCTAGTGGATCATTTGCCCACCCGATCCGAAAGAATCCAAGTGAAGTGATAAGGATTAACAACTTTAGCAATCTAAAAAAATTTGCCATTATGGGACTAACCCAACTTCTCGATCAAGGCTGGAAGATTTTTTTCGATGTATTGCAAAGCAGTTTTTACTTTGGCTTGAACGGCTTGGCTTTCATTTGCCTTAAACTGCTTCGTGACCTCGTCCATATAAAGGGCGCGGTTCATTTCAACTTGCACGGCATGTTGGCCGCGCGCAGGTGCTCCGTATTGCTCGGACACTCGCCCCCCTAAATAGGGCCAATTCATTCTGACTTTAAATCCGGCGCGAAGATAAGCCGCCATCACCAAATCCATAAAATCTGGATGAGTGCTTTTGCCACCACAATCACTGATCACGATGTCCGCTCGGTATTCGCCGGGGTCGCGATGCATATTCGTGCCTTTTGAAGGCATCGAGTGCGCATCCACGTGAAAAATATTTTGATGACCTTGCTTTTTAAATTCTTCGAAATGTTTTTTTACGTTTTGATGAAAAGGCTGATAAATCAAGTCCACTAATTTTGAATGCATCTCCTGGGTCATCGGCTCTTTCATCAACTGATGATTGTAAGTGGTCACCACCCAATGAAAACCGCGATTGTGCATCCCCGCCTTATTGGGATTTCCGATCACCGAAGTGCAGTCGACATCTTCGGGCACTCGGTTGAGATCGGCTGCATAACGATGCCATTCGGTTTTAATGTAAGGAATTTTTAATTCATGGATCGCGGGCTCGTACAATCGATCGACAAAGCGATCCACATCACACATTAAAATTTCTTCGGGTAAATTTTTAAGCCACTGACAAAAATCAGGAACTTTTTCACCCGAGTGCGGGATCGTTATAAAAAAAGGAAGTTTTTTGCTGCTATTGCCGTTCATGGATTAATGCTGACACAAAAAAACCTACACCGCAAACTGCAACTGATCTTGATTTTGGCTTTGATCGCCCTTAGTGGCTGAACTGTCTTGCGCACTTAGACGAACACCGACGCCAAGCAAGCGAATGGCCTCGCCCCGCTTTTGCCAAGCTGCGCGAATCAACTTTTCAAAATCCTCGATATTTGGCGTCGACCTGGAAGCCAGCTCACGAGTGATTCCTTGAAAATCATGATATTTCAATTTGATCACCCAACCTTTTATGTCTTTAGCGTAGCCGCCTTTTTCTAAACGCCTTTCAAAATCCTCATAAACTTCAGGTAATTTCAGCAACACTTCGTCTAACGTCTGCAAATCTTGATTGAAAGTTTCCTCAACTGATAAAGATTTTCTTTGCCATTCGGTTTTCACTTCACGGTCATCGATGCCCCGACTTAATGAATAAAGCTCGGTGGCGCGATTGGCGCCAAACTTTCTTTTCAGCTCAGTCAGATCTAACTTTTGCAAATCGCCGCAGGTGAAAAATCCCATGCGATGCATGCTTTCGGCAGTTACTTTGCCCACACCAAATATTTTTTCGATTGGAAGACTTGGCATAAAGCCCTCGACATCTTGTGGGCGGATTAAAAACTGACCATTGGGCTTTTTCCAATCACTGGCAATTTTAGCTAAAAACTTATTGGGAGCAATTCCGGCGCTGGCGCGAAGACCTAACTCTTGAAAAATCTTTTGCCTGATTTCTTGGGCCATCAAGGTCGCACTGTTTTGACATTTCTCGACCCCAGTCACATCTAAATAGGCTTCGTCTAACGATAGCGGTTCAATTTTATCCGTGTACTGATTTAAAATTCGGCGAACTTCGCGGCTTTCTTGTTTGTAACGCTCAAAGTTTGGGTAAACAAAAATCAGACCTGGACACAATCGCGCGGCCCTAGAACTTGGAATCGCAGCACGAACACCAAACTTTCGCGCTTCATAATTTGCGGTGCACACCACGGCCCGAGATTGCGGAGGTCCAGCCACGACCACTGGCTTACCTTTTAGACTTGGATTGTCTTTCTCTTCAACTGCAGCGTAAAAACAGTCCATATCTATATGTATGATTTTACGCTTGTTTTTATCTTGAAGATTATTGTTGCCCATGTGTAAATTATGTGTAAACGTATTGTAAATGCCAAGGAAAATTTATGAATGCAGACCAAAAAAATTCTGACAAAAAGATCAAGATCTACACTAAAACCGGCGATGGCGGGCAGACCCGCTTGGTTGATGGTCGCGAATGCTCAAAGGCAAATCTTCGAGTAGAAACCTATGGAACAGTCGATGAATTAAATAGTGTTTTAGGAATTTTAATCGCACATCTTCATGGCAAAGTTGAGAGCCAACTGGTTCAGCATTTGACCGCCATTCAAAATCAACTTTTCAATATTGGCAGCCACTTGGCCTGCGAAAAAGATGAGACTCGGAAAATGCTTCCTGCGCTAGACGAAGACTGGATTAAAATCATGGAAGATAAAATTGACGAAATGACCGCTGAATTAGAGCCTCTTCGTAATTTTATTTTGCCCGGCGGTTCACTGCCCGCATCCTATTCGCACCTTGGGCGAACCGTTTGCCGAAGGGCCGAGCGCATGGTGGTTCGATTGATCGAAGACAGCGACTCGCCAGCCAATCAAGCACCTGAAATCTTAAGGTCTTTGCGATATTTAAATCGCTTAAGTGATTATCTGTTTGTCCTGGGTCGATTTATCAATCACACTTTAAAGGTAGAAGATCAACTTTGGACAAAATAAAAAATGCACCTTGAGATTGCGACGGAACAAGATAGCTCGGATTTAATTTCTTTTTTCAAAGAATTTCCTATTAAAGGTTTAGCCGACATCAAAGTTGATCGAAATCATGATTTTTTCGCTGCCTACTCGACTCAGTCTAACGATTTTAAAACTTATCTTCTTCGCGATGAAAAAAAGGAACTTCAGGCCTCTGCCAGTTTTATTTTTCGCGAAGTGATGAACGACAATCAAATCATCAAAGTCGCTACAGCTGCAGATCTTCGGGTACGGCAAAATCGAAAGGCGATCTTAAGTTGGTCCAATCACTTTCTTCCGGTTCTGCAAAAAGAAACCTCGGAACGGGATCTTTCTTCGATTTTTTCAGTCATCAATTTATCAGACCCCAGCGCGTTGAATACTTTTGTCAGACCTCGCACAATGAAAAGACAAATGCCGCGCTATTATTTGTATCGCAAATTTAAAATCGTCAGCCTACACGGTCGGTATCCTTGGACGCCAAAGCCTTTAAGCACAATTAAAATTCGTCAAGGCAACGAAGCTAATTTTGATGCGCTATTGAGCTACATTGTGCGCCGATCTCAATACCGCCCTTTTGCCAGTGTGTGGGATGAAAAAAGCTTTCGCCAAAAATTAGAACGCTTGAAAGGCTTAAAACTTTCTGATTTTTTAATCGCCTTTGATTCAAGTGATAACATCATCGGCTGCGTAGCCCCGTGGTCCTCGCAAGGAACTCAAGATCTGATCCCTTTAACTTACAGTTTACGGGCTCATAATTTTCGGCAATTTTTAAAATTTTTATGGGTGTTTGGCTTGACTCGTAGGTTGGCAAAACCCGTTTCTTCGACTCAAGTTGAAAGCAAATTGCAGTTTCGCTATTTAACCAACGTTTTTGCCGACAATGAAGATGTTTTCGAAAACTTAATTTCTGCTGCATTTGATTCGATTGGCCATAACGAATTTATGGTTTACGCTCATACCGAACAAGATTTCAGACTTTTGCCGCCAACAAGTTGGATTTCAGCAAGTCTACCTTACGCTTTGTACTCGGTGGTGCCGCCCGAAAAAGAAATGCCATCATTTCTGCACCCTTCGATTTCTCTCAATCCCGAAATCGAAGCTTACACAGTTTTCTAAATCCCCCTAGACCTAGGTCTATGGGTCAGGACTTTTTTCATACCCTCAAAATCAGGACTTTGCTAACCTTTACGGGCAAGGATGCAAACTACAATTTAAGGACGATGGATAGCGTGGCGAACCCGAAAAAAAGTCAAAAACCTGTTTTTGAAAAATTGCTTCCCTATGCTTTGTTTATTTTTCTTGGTTATTGCATCGCTGATTTATTGATCCTGAGCTATCGCGATGAAATGCTTCCGAGCCAAGCGCCGCCGGCAAGACCGCAAAAAGCCAGCAATGATGGCTCGACTTCCCGAGGCGCCTTGAACACAATTATTTCTAGAAATATGTTTTCCTCTGATGGAATTATTCCCGATCAACTGGTCAGCGCTGAACAAAAGAATCAACCTCACAGTGAAGATCTTCCACCAGTGGCGTCGAACCTTCCGTTGATTTTAGTGGGAACCATTGTTCATTCGAATCCAGCAAAGTCCATTGCCAACATCAACGTAAAAACGAAAAGCCAAACTTTGGCTTACAGCATTGGCAAAGACATCGAGTCCTTAGCTAAACTCGAAAAAGTCGAGCGCACAAAAATTATCATTCGCAACAACAATAACAACCGCCTGGAATTTATCGAAATGAAAATTGATGGCGGCAAAATTGCCTTTGGCGCCTCTAAGGCCGGCGGCCTAGATGGCTCAGCCAACCCAGCGAAATCTGAAGTGGCGCAAATTGCTCCAAATAAATTTGAAATCAAGCGTACGGATGTTTTGAAGTACACCAACGATATGGCCTCGGTTCTTCAGCAAGCAGCCATGCAGCCCGTTCGCGGAGCTAGTGGCGAGATCGAAGGCTTTAAGTTTTTATCTATTCAGCCAGGCTCCATTTACACCCAATTGGGATTTCAAAATGGCGACATCATTCGCAATGTGAACGGCGAAAAAATTGATAGCCCAGCTAAGGCTATGGAGCTTTACAATGCTTTAAAAAATACGAACTCAATCAAAATGGGAATTGGACGCGACGGTCGAGATCAAGAGTTTGATTACACCGTCAAATAAAGGGAAGTGATAGATGAAAAAAGTGATTGTTTCGACTCTTGTGAGCCAAAGCTTAGCTTTTAGTTCGCTCTTGGGTAGCACCCAAGCCATGGCTCAAGACGATTTTGGAAGTGACTTTGCTCCACCTCCTCCGCCACCAAGTGTTGGGGAAGATTTCAATCCGGGTTCTCGCGGTTCTGACTCGCCAAGATCTTCATCTATTGGTGCGGGCGGATCTTCTTCTTCGGACTCTAAGGGTGGCGCACTTAATAACGCTCAAAAAGACAAATTTGCAAAGTCATCAATTGAAGACATCACCGATGAAAACTTCCCCGAGACCATCGAGTCCTTTGACTTTCCAAATGCTGACATTCAGGACATCGTGAAAGCGATATCAGAGCTGACCGGAAAAAACTTTATCATCGACAATGGCCTTCGCGGTAAAATCACCATCATTGCTCCTTCTAAAATCACAGTGGCTGAAGCTTACAAAGCTTTCCTGTCAGCGCTTGCAATCAATGGTTACGCCATTGTTCCTCAAGGAAAATTTCTAAAAATCAGATCTGCTCGAAATGCTCAACGAGATAGCATTGAAACTTATTCTGGCACTTATTATCCAAATTCAGATCAGATGATCACCAGAATCATTCACTTAAAGCACATTTCTTCAGAAGCAGTAAATCGTGACCTTAGAATTTTAACTTCTAAAGATGGTGAAATGAGCGTTTATCCGCCTACAAACTCGATCATCCTATCAGACTACGGTTCTAATATTGATCGCGTGATGAAAATTATCAGCCAATTGGATGTGCCAGGATTTGAAGATCAATTAGAAGTGATCCCCGTTCGCTATGCTAAAGCTAAAGACATTGCCGACTTGATCGACAAAATCGTCAACAAAGGCCAAGGCGGAACCAACAATCGAACTGGTTCCTTCACAGCTGGGGTTCCAAGATTTACAAGACCTAGCGGAACTCAAGGTTCACAAGGCTCCGCTTATTATATGGTTATTCCCGATGATCGCACCAACTCGTTGATCGTTGTTGGAAATAAGCCCGGAATTGCGCGAATCAAGAAACTTTTAACTCAATTGGATTTCCGTATTCGGCCCGAAGACGCCGGCGGAGTTTACGTTTATTACGTGAAACACGGTGATGCTGAAAAAATCGCGCAAACACTTCAAGGTGTTGCGAAAGACGCTGCTCCAAAACCAGGAGCTACGGGAGCTGCCCCTCCGGGGGTTCAGCTGACTCAAACCGGAGTCCAAGCCAATCAAGAAATTTTTGGTGGCGATGTTAAGATTCAAGCAGACAAAGGCACCAATTCGTTGGTGGTGGTTGCAAGCAAACAAGATTACGAAGTGGTTTTAAATCTTTTAAATAAAATTGATATCCCACGCGATCAAGTTTACGTCGAATCCTACATCGTAGAAATGAAATCAACCGATGCTTTGAATTATCAAATCGGTTACTTCAAATACGATTCCAATGGCTCCGGCGGAAAAGCGGGATTCAATGGATTTAAGGGCTCTAGCCTTCAGGATTTATTAAATCCTGCTGGTGGCTCTGGAACAATCCTTGGTTTCGGAAGTGGCGACAAAGTCACGATCACTCCGGCGACAGGCGGATCCGCGGTCACTGTTCCTTCATTAATTGGCTTTATCAACTTTTTGAAAACCAATGCCAATGCCAACGTTCTATCGACTCCACAGTTGATGGCGCTGGATGCACAAGAAGCATTGATCGAGGTTGGAGACAAAGTCGTGACGGGCTCAGAGACTGTTAGCAACAACGGCGTCAGCGTGACCAATCCAAAATTTGAAGACGCAACCATTCAGCTTAAAATTAAGCCTTTCATTTCGCCGACCACAAACTCGGTGCGAATGGAGCTGAAATCAAACATCAAGCAGTTGTCTGTGGCAAAAACTCCAGATGCTTTTGCGAACAACACTCAGCCATTAGCGACCCGAAAACTTGAAACCAATATCGTTGTTCGCAATGGCGACACCGCGGTCCTGGGTGGTTTGATGAAGGAAGATGATGTTGAAACGATTCAAAAAGTTCCTTTATTGGGAGATATTCCAATTTTAGGATGGCTTTTCAAATCACGCAGCACTTCCAAAGAGAAAACCAACATGTTGATTTTCTTAACTCCTAAAATCATTCGCACCGGCAATGACGCAAATCAACTTTTGGGTCAAAAGCTTGAGCAAAGACAAAAATATATCAAAGGCATTGGCGGCCGTGATCCTTATGGTGAAGTCGTTGATGAATTAGCTAAGAAACATGCGGACAAAAGCAGCGACAAAGAGATAAAGTAATTTTATGGCAACATTGGATGTTTCAAACATTTTATCTAAAAGCACAGGCCTGAGTACTGATCAGATCCGTTCGCTTTTAGATCAGGCCTCAACTTCAGGACCAGGAACCATTGGCGAAACTTTGACTACCAAAGAATTCACCACCATGGATGAACTGCTCAGCGAAGTTTGCCGTGAAATGGGCCTTGAGTACATCCGAGACATCCCCGTCAATGACATCCCGGTGGATTTGATTCGCGATTTGCCAATTAACTTTGCTAAGACAAATAACCTGCTTCCGTTTAAAGAAGAAGGCGACACCATCACTGTATTGACTGCAAATCCAGTGAACATGAGGGCCCTAGATGACCTTCGAGTTCTCTTCGGCAAAAAAATAAAGCCTTTGGTGGCCACTTCGATCAAGATTCAAGATGCCATCAACAAGGTTTACGAAAAAAGCACAGCCAATCTTGCAGGCTTAGCTGATATCGAAGATGAAGATTATGATTTAGATGATCCTATTGTGGATCTTTTGGAAGCCGGCGAAGATGATGCCCCCGTTATCAAAATGGTGAATTCGCTTTTGTTCCGAGCTGTGAAAGAAAAAGCCTCGGATATTCACATCGAGCCTTACGAGAAAGAAATGGTCGTTCGGATTCGAATCGACGGTATTTTGTTTAATATTTTTAAACCACCAAAGAAATTACAAAACGCTATCACTTCTCGCTTGAAAGTTATGGCAAACTTGAACATCGCTGAAAAACGATTGCCTCAAGATGGTCGGATCCCCTTAAAAGTCGGCGGAAAAGACATCGACATTCGTATGAACACGGTTCCGACGGCACATGGTGAGCGAATCGTAATGCGTCTTCAAGATAGATCCAATGTGGTTCTTGAGTTAGAACATTTGGGTTTTAACGACGAAACTTTAAAAGTTCTCTACAACTTGATCGATCGCTCTTACGGAATTTTAATTGTCACCGGTCCGACAGGATCTGGAAAATCAACGACCCTTTACGGCTGCTTAATGAAATTAAATAAACCCGACGTCAATCTTCTCACCATCGAAGATCCGGTCGAGCAGCGAATCCACGGAATCGGTCAAGTGCAAGTGAACGCAAAAATCGGCCTAACTTTCGCCTCGGGCTTAAGAGCCTTTCTTCGTCAAGATCCCGAGATCATCATGGTCGGAGAGATTCGTGACTTGGAAACTGCCGAGCTTGCAATCAATGCCTCGCTCACTGGTCACTTGGTTTTAAGTACGATTCACGCCAATGACTCGTCTGGAGCCTTTCCGCGTTTGATTGACATCGGCGCCGAGCCCTTTTTAATTGCGACATCTATTATTGGTGTCGTGGCTCAGCGATTGGTTCGAGTGCTTTGCCCACATTGCAAAGCTAAGTTTGAGCCTACTGATTTTCAATTGACCACCCTGGGAATCACCCGAGAACAAGCCAAGGCTGGAAACATTCACCAAGCGATTGGCTGCGGTCAGTGCAATCAAAAAGGTTATATCGGACGAACGACGATCGCTGAACTTTTAGTGGTCAACGACGAGATCCGTTCATTGATCATGCAACGAAAAGATGGAAGCTCGATTCGTCGGGTTGCAGTCGCCAACGGCATGAAAACTTTCCGAGATCACGGAATTCAAAAAGTCTTGGCCGGAATTACGACGATTGAAGAATTGGTCTCTAACACGCAATTAGATTTGTAGAATTCTTGAGGATTTAAATGCAGCAAAAAGTCTTGGCTTATATCTGTCGTTTCGAGGAAGGACTTTGGCAGCTTTTGGTTTTCCAAAACGAATCTCAGCTCAATGACCCAAACTTGGATTCCTCTGGCATTCAAGTTCCTTGCGGCTCTGCCGAGACTGGCGAGTCCCTGCAAGGCGCAGTCGAAAATGAAGTTCACAAGTCCACAGGTCTTCAAGATTTGATGGTGCTTTCAAAAATTGACGAGTATCAACACACTGACTCTAAAACTTTAGACACAGTTGAGCGTCATGCATTTCTTTTGCTAGCTCCGCAAGAACTTCCCGCAAAATGGACTCACTCAAAAAATCATTTTTCTTGGGTTCCAGCTGCGGCCGCTCGAAAAAAATTAATTGAAGCTCAAGATCGGTCGATCAAAAATTTAGTTCAATTTCTTTTCCAAAGAGATTCCTTAAAGGACTCTTACGAAAACAAAGGTTAATGCTTTATGCCTATTTTTGATTACAAAGGTTTAACCAAAGAAGGCAAAAACACCAAAGGCGTTATCGACGCCGAAAATTTAAGAGCGGCACGGGTCAAACTTAAAAAAGATGGAATCTTCGTTGTCGAAATTAAAGACAAAAAGAAGGCAGCAGAATCAGGTTCAAAAAGAAATAAAACTCACAAAACCAAAAATGTGAACGTGAAAGACTTGTCTTTAATGACCCGACAGTTGGCAACTTTAATTAAAGCCAACATCCCTCTGGTGGACGCTTTGACGGCGGTTTCCGAACAGGTTGAAAACCCAACTTTGCGCGAGGCCGTGGCTGACTGTAAAAATATGGTCAACGAAGGGTCGCCGTTTTTTAAATCACTTTCGAAATACCCAAATGTTTTTAACAACATTTATATTTCCATGTGTGAAGCCGGCGAAATGTCAGGAACCTTAGACAATATTCTTTTGCGCCTAGCCGAATTCACCGAAGCGCAAAATGAGCTTCGCTCAAAAGTAAAAAGTGCCCTCACCTACCCGGTGGTCATGTTAGTGGTTACGATGGGTATGTTGTCTTTCTTGTTCGTTTTCGTTATTCCAAAAATGATCACGGTTTTTGAAGGTTTTCCCAACGCCAGACTTCCTTGGTACACCGAAGCGGTGTTCAGCATCAGCGGTGTCATGGTCACTTATTGGTGGGTATTTGTTATCTTGGGTGTTATTTCCTATGGATCATTTACAGTTTGGAAAAAATCTGTCGAAGGTAAGCGCAAGTGGGATGAGATTTCACTTAAGATTCCACTTTTTGGTGAAATGACTCGAATGGTGGCGGTTGCCAGATTTACCAGAACCTTAGCGACACTTTTAAATGGTGGCGTGCCCATGCTTTATGCAATG
Organism: uncultured Bdellovibrio sp.; assembly: GCA_964505225.1. Classification (GTDB taxonomy): domain Bacteria; phylum Bdellovibrionota; class Bdellovibrionia; order Bdellovibrionales; family Bdellovibrionaceae; genus 21-14-0-10-47-8. The sequence goes on from CAZDHC010000001.1 coordinate 23,580, forward strand.
CAAACCGTCCGCAATGTTGTGGATAATGATATTATTGCCGACGCCATCGATGAAGCCCGAAGTAATATTTCAGAGGGTGAATCTATCTCGGGCCCACTTAAAAAATCCGGACAATTTCCCCCTATCGTTATTCATATGGTGAGCATCGGGGAAAAAACTGGTGAGTTGGAAAACATGCTCGTACAGGTTTCAGATGCCTACGACTTCCAAGTTAAAAATAAAATTGAAACTCTGACCTCTTTAATGGGTCCCGTTGTGTTGATTTTGATGGGATTTGCAATTGGGGTCATTGTATTTTCGGTCATGGTGCCTATGTTCGAATTGAGCGGAGCTGTTGGCGGCTAATGCACAGCTTCAAAGGTATCCGATTCGAAATTTATCCTCCACAATAGTTGAGTATCTGAATCAGGAAAAATATTGGATTCACTGGAAGGAATCGCATGAACACAAAAGTTAAAAAATCTCATTTTGCAAAATCACTTAAAAACTCTGCCGGCATGACTTTAATGGAAATTTTGATTGTTTTGGCAATCCTAGGAAGTTTGATTGCAATTCTACTTCCACAGGTCACTGAACGTTTGAACAAATCAAAAGTTGGTGAAACCAAAATCATCATCGGCCAAGCCATCAATGCACTGAATATGTATTTTACCGATTGCGGTCGCTTTCCTGAATCTATCGAAGGCCTAATTACCGCAGATGCTAGTTGCACCAACTGGGGTCCTGAGGCGTATATCAAAAAACCACCTAAAGATGCTTGGCAACATCCGTTGGTTTATTCAGTCGAAGGCAGCTCTTTCATTTTGAAAAGCTTAGGGGCCGATGGCCGCGAGGGTGGCGATGGCAACAATAAAGATATTTCCAGCGAGGAACTTCAGTAGTTCTTTGAAGCCACAAAAAGGTTTCACATTAATTGAAGTCCTATTGGTCTTAGGAATTCTAGGCTCAGTTATGGCCTTTGGATTGCCACGCTTTCAAAATCAAAAAAACAAAATCAAATCGGTCGTCAGGCAAATGTCGACCTTGTCGCGGGAAGTTCGCAATCAAGCTCGAATGAAACGAATGACCTATCGAATTGCATTTCGCCTTGGCGAGGGTAAAGATGCCTATTGGATTGAAAGTGCTCCCGGAAATGTTTTAATTCCCTCGCAAGCAACCCAAGAATCTTTGGAAAAGTTGGACGAGAAAGAACGCCCGGCCAATCCTTTCCAAAAAGTCACAAAATTTTTTAAAGATGAAAAAGAAATTCCTTCGGGTCTTTATCTTGGCAGCATCGAGACCCCCGCAGGAAAAGAAGCCATCACCCAAGGAATGGCCTATGTCTATTACTCGCCAGAGGGTTTAGTTGAAAAAGCCATCATACAAATTACAAATAAAGAATCGACAACTTGGTCGTTGATTTTAAATCCCCTCACGGGTCATGCTGATATCGTGGAAAAAGCGATGTCATTGAAAGACTTAAAATTTGATTAAGCGAAATGGTTTTACCTTAGTTGAAACTCTTTTAGCCATGGTGATTTTGTCATCGGCCCTGTTGCTATTGACCAACTCCTGGAGTGGCAGTTATTTGCGTATCAGAAAAACTCAACAGCAATTTGAGGTTGCAGCATTGCTTGAGCGAAAAATGACTGAAATTGACCTTGAATACCGCGGCAAACCCCTGGATGAAATCCCCGAAGAAAAAGAAGAAGATTTCGGTAAAGAGTACCCACAATATTCTTGGAAGCTGACTTCAAAAAAATTAGAAATTCCCGATATCTCTTCCACATTGTCTTCCAAAGATGGCGGAGTGGATGAATTTACCATGTCAATCATCAAGCAGCTGACCGAAGGACTTTCAAAAGCCATTAAAGAAGTCACGGTCACCGTCTTGATGAAAGTTCCAAAGGGGAAAACTTTAGAGTATTCGATAACGACTTATTTTGTCGATCATGACCGTGACCTTAACCTTGCCATTCCGACGGGACAATAAGATGAAAAAAGGTTTTACTCTGTTAGAGGTCATGATTGTTTTAGTGATTTTGGCAACCTTGACGATTTTATCTAGCCAAAGCATTCAACAAGCCATCAAAAACAAAATCAAAATTCAAGATCAAGTCGATAGCATTTCACAAGTTCGAGACTCTTTAAAAGTAATGGAAAGAGACATCAATTTAGCTTTTCATTTTTCGGATTTTGAAATGGAAATGAAGGATTTAGTGAAAAAGAAACGCTTGGAACTTTGTAAAAGCGGCGGCTCCACTACAACAAATCCAAATAACACTTCGACGACCATTCCCACTTCAACCACCTTACAGACTGGAATTAAACCCGGTTGTGATCCCAACGATCCTAATGATCCCCTCGCAAAAAAATCCGAATATCGAGTTGACCCCACCACGCATTTTGTCGGCAAAGACAACGAACTTTATTTTCCAACTTTAAATGCTTCGCGCCTCAGCGAAGGCATTGCCCAAGCTGATTTTATCAAGGTCGCATATTTAATCCAAAGCTGTCGAAAGCCAGGACAAGAAAGCGGCGGCAGCAAGAACTGTTTGGTGCGACGAAGTTCAACTGTGGTCGAAGGCGACATCACCAAAGGTGGTGAAAACGTCGTTCTTTTAGAAGATGTATCCGAATTTAAATTGCGCTACTTTGGAAAAGGCAAACAAGATTGGAACAGCGAGTGGGACACCATGAAAGGTGATGCCATTGCAAAAAATCGCTTTCCGGATGCTGTTGAAATTTCTTTGACCGTCGAAAAAGGCGAAGGGGAAAAAAAGAAAAAGTATTCGATGCAAATCGTCGCTCCGCTTCGCTTCCCCAATAATACCTATCAAGATTCCAAAAACGCGGCAGCCAAAAGCCAAGCCGGCGCTCCGGGAGGAGGCGGCTCTTTCAATGGTGGCTTTGGCGGCGGAAGCTCGGGGGACAATCCATGAAGTTCACTCGAAATCTGTTAAAAGTTAAAAAACAGGAACGTGGAATTGCTGTCTTAATGGCTGTCTTTACCGTCGTGGTGATCATGTATTTGGTCACCGAGATCACCTACGACACCAATGTCGAATACATCGTCAACGCCAATGCTGTAAACAGAATCAAAGCCTACTACGCAGCCAAATCCGGAGTGGAATTGAGCCTGTTGCGAATTAAGATTTTCACTAAAATTCAAAGGCAATTGGGCGGCAGCCTCCCCCCGGCTCAGAAAAAGCTTTTAGACATGATTTGGAATTTCCCTTTCACTTGGCCGCCCATGATCCCCGATGAAGCTTCTGGTGTCGATAAAGACATGATCAAAGATAAAGTCAAAGAGTCCAAAATGGACGCCACTTATTATGCTTCTATTTCTGACGAAGGCTCAAAAATTGACCTCAATGATTTGAACTCGCCGTCTAAAGCGTTACGAGAAGTCGCCAAGCGAATGCTCAATCAGATTTTCGAAAACCGGATTCGCAACGATGAAGAATGGGCCCGACAAAATCGAGATTTCAAATATGAAGAAGTCGTCAACAACATCATCGACTGGGTCGATGACGATCGTCAGTCCCTCAATGGCGGCGACGAAAAACAATTGTATTCAAGCCTAGGCGCCGAAGAGCTGCCCCCTAACCGCGCCTATCGCACAGTCGAAGAGCTTCGCATGGTAGCGGGAATGACCGATCAAGTTTATGATATGCTCAAGGACCGTGTCACAGTTTACGGCATGCGGGCGATCAACCCCAATTACGCCTCATCTGATGTTTTAAAATCATTAGATCCCTCCATGAAAGATGAAGTCGTTGCCAAAATTGTGAAACGAAGATCTGACGAAAAATCCGGCGGCCCCTTTAAGGATGCTGGCGAATTTTGGGGCTTTGCCAATGGCGAAGGCGCCAATGTCACTGAACAAAATCAAAAAAGCATCCCTTTGACATTTTCGGATGTGATCAACTTTAAAATCAGAAGCGTTGGCGAATACGCCAATGTCAGCCGCGAAATTGAAGCCATTGTTTTTGATTTCAACACGGTTGCCGGAACTATTGCCGCTAAAACTTTAGCCGATGCCAAAGAAGCAGCTGGTGGAACAAGTGGCGGACAAAGTGGCGGTTCGGATGCAGGAAATCCAGCAAAAAATTCGAATAAATCGAACGATCCTCTTCCCAAAGGCCCGCCTCGGATTGTATACTTTATCGAAAGATAAGTTTCAAACCCCATGGACGGGAGTTTTTCGAATGAAATCTGTAGGAATTGATATTGGCACTTCCAGTATCAAAGTAGTTGAAGTCAACGCCACCTCTAAGGGCGTTCAGATTTCTCAATTTGTCGATCACCCACTGGGAATGAACCCAGCTCACGATCAAGAAATAGAAATTTTAGAATTCCTTCGCGGATTGTCCTCGACTTACGACCAGACAACCAAGTTCGTCTTTAGCATTCGCCAAGAGCGAGTCAGTGTTCGCAACAAATCTTTTCCCTTCAATGACCGACTCAAAATATTAAAAAGCTTGCCCTTTGAGCTTGAGGAAGATCTTCCGATCTCTAGCGAAAATGCGATCTTTGATGCCAAAGTTATTCGTTACCTGGGAAATACTGCTGAAGTTTTAGCTTGCGCGACACCAAAGGGCCGAGTCGCATCTGCTTTGCAAATTATGGCAGATGCAGGATTAAATATCTCGGTCCTTTCTGCAGAAGGAATGGCTTTTGCCAATTGCTTTGAAAGCTGGAACGAGCCAATCCCTCAACTGCCACTGCCGGCCGTGGCCATTGACGAGTCAGCACCGATGCGAAAGTTGACGATTCAATTGCTGATGGGACACTCGCGAACTTTAGTTGGAGCCTTTGAAAATAATTTGCTTGTCGGCATGCGAACGATTCTTTGGGGCGGAAAAAATATTGCCGAGGCCATTTCTAGAAAATATGAAATTCCTTATGTTGAGGCACTCAAAGAACTTCAAACCAAGGCTTTCATTTTGCCAAGTCGCGAAGGCGCCTCTTATGATCAAATTGTTTTTTCAGACACAATTTCCTCTCAGCTGAAAGAACTTTGTCGAGAATTGAAGATTTCAATCCTTGAGTTTCGCTCTGAACTTAATGGTGAGATTGAAAAAGTAGGCATTACGGGCGGAGTCAGCTCTATCTTAAATCTCAATGCTTTTCTGACTCAACAATTAGAGCTACCAGTGAATCGATCTTCGATATTGCAGAACTTTTCCAATGTGGCATTTGAAAAAACCGCTCGAACTGATGCTGCGATTGGAATCGCGTTAGGGCTTGCCTTAGAAGGTCTAAAAAAACCTCGCAACCCTGCCATCAACTTCATGAAAGGCGAGTTTGCCAAGCAAAACACCAACTTTAAGGTGTTTTGGGAAAAATGGGGACCAACCATTCAAGTGGGCCTAGCCACATTTCTAATTTTCTTTATATACTCGTCGATGCGAAACTCGGTGTCATTAAACCTTGGCGATCGCGCCATAGAAAATTTAAAAGACAAAGCCAAGGTGATCGCAAAGCTGCCAAACAAAGCGCAAAACGAAGCTGGTGTAAAAAAATACATTCGCGAACAAAAGAAACATTCGAATGAACTTAAAACTTTGCAAGGGTTGGCTAACATGAATTCAGCGATGGATGTCATGAAAAAAGTCAGCGATGCTATCCCCGGTAAATCCGTGGTGACTTTAGATCTACGCAGGCTTTCAATCGTTCAAGATCAAGTTCAAATCGAAGGAGTGGTCGCGGACCCGAAACAATTTCTACTTTTAGAGTCTTCTTTGGCAAACGTTGCTGTCGGTAAAGTCAATCGCGAAACCGTTGCCTTTACGATGAAAAAACCAGGAACTCCGTTCGCACTTTCTTTTAAAGTCGATCGCGGAATTCAAAGTAAGTAGGTTTATGAATATTAATTTTGCAGACCTTAAAGAAAAATTTCAAACCGAACTGAAAACTCAGTGGGAAAAGTTTCAAGAAAGCTCAGTCTACATTCAACTGAATGAGCGCTATGAAAACTTAAGCCCCAATATGCAAAAAATAGTGGTGATTGCGATTGCGGTCTTCGCAATTTACTTGGTTTTCTCGGTTCCCCTTTCCAATTTTAGTTCTTCAAGCGCTCACATCACTGAGTTTGAAGAATCCCGAAAAACCATTCGCGATCTTTTGAAGGCTTCCCGCGAAGCTCAAGAGACTCCCGACATTCCAATCCCGCCCACCGTCACCGAATTAAAGTCTCAAGTCGATATGCAGGTGCAAACGGCCAGACTTCTGCCAGAACAGATTTTGGGATCTGAAATTCTGTCGGAACAACCGGCCTTGATTCCCGGCGATTTAAGCCAAGGAGTTGTAAAAGTCGCATTGGGAAAACTAAATCTCCGTCAGGTTTTAGATATGGGTTTTATGTTTCAAACCATCAATGCTAGCGTCAAATTGACTGATCTAGATATCAATGCAAATGCACAAGATCCAAGATATTTTGATGTGGCTTACAAACTTGCCGTGCTATCTGTTCCAAGTAAAATCGAAGCACCACCTGAGCCAGAACCTCCAAAGAAAAAAGGCAAATAAATGGAGCAAAAATCATTTTCGACTTTTTTCAAGGCTCACTATTTAAAAGTTCTGCTATTGTCGTTTTCAATCACAGTTTTCACGTTTCTTCTTTTCCCATTTGACGATTTGGGTGACCTAGTCACGTCGCAGGTATATGACAAAAGCAATAAACGAATTTATGTCCAATTTGATAGATTGCACTTAAGCCTATTCCCAGAATCTGGCATTGCTCTGGACGAAGTCTATTTAGAAGCCACTGGCGTCCCCGCATTGAAAGCCAAAGAATTGGTTTTCACACCAAGCCTTTCTTCTTTGATGAGCTCAAAGCCTGCAGGCAGCGTTGCCTTAAAGGGGTTTTTACAAGGAAACATTGAAGCCTCTTTGAAACCCGCAGGAAAGTCTGAAAATGGAGTCATTCGCGATCGAATCACTTTGTCAGCCAAGCAAATCTCCTTAAGCGAAATTCGCGAAATGGCGCAACTTCCCGTGATGCTTAAAGGCAGCATCAACCTCGATTCAACTGCGACCGCAGATTTAACCTTTCAAGAACAACCCGACATGGATTTGACTTTGAAAATTGATAAATTTGAACTTCCTCCTTCAAACGTCCAAACTCCGATGGGTCCGATCACTTTACCAGACCTAAAACTTTCTTCAGTGGAATTAAAAGGACGATTGTCATCGGGAAGATTTCAAATTGAAGAAGGCTTGATCGGAAAAGATCAAGACGAAATCAGAGGCACTATTAAGGGTGGAATCGCCATGACTATCAAACAACAAGGCGGAGTCATTTATCCCGTGATAGGTGGTTATGATTTTAACGTTGATTTGAACATTAAAAAAAGCTTTCAAGATCGCGCTGCTTTATTTTTAAGCTTCATTGATCAACACAAAACCAACACCGCCGATGGCGCTCGGTATGCCTTCAAACTCAACGCCACAAGCTCTTCAGTGCCTCCAAGCATTAACCCTTTGCGTTAGTGGCCGTCTTTCGGATCGCCTAACCCATTATAATAACTTAACTCTGTCCCCGGTCGCTGCCAAGTCTTGCACTCGGTTGTTGACACTTTAACCCCGCAGAAAAAGACTGTGGGCCATCAAATGCTCAATCAGGTGATTGGGTGGAAAGGAAGAATCATGTCAGGAGTAAACAAAGTCATTCTAGTAGGCCGATTGGGAGCAGATCCCGAAATTAAATCGGTTGGAAACAGCCAATCTGTGGCTCGCTTAAGTGTTGCAACGAGCGAAGCATGGACTGGTAAGGATGGACAAAAACAAGAGCGCACCGAATGGCACCGAGTTGTTGTTTGGGGACGTCAAGCCGAGAACTGCGCAAAGCACCTTTCAAAAGGTCGCCAAGTTTATGTTGAAGGCCGTTTGCAAACAAGATCTTGGGAAGATCAAAGTGGACAAAAAAAATATGCCACTGAAATCGTTGCCAACACAGTTCAGTTCCTAGGAGCTGGCGCTGGTGCAGAACGATCACAAGGCAATTCATATGGTGGGGCATCTGCTGAAGGCTTCAATGACTTCGGACCAGAACCTTCATTTGATCAGTCTGCTGACGAAATCCCTTTTTAATCTAGATTTGCTAAAATAAAACTAGACTTAAGAATGTTTAAAAACCTCGATCTATGATCGAGGTTTTTTTTTGCCCTTCAAAGTTCTACAATAATTTCATGGCGTTAAATACTTCAGTCTCATTTTTTAAGTCCGCACTTTTTTTGATCTCACTGACTTTTATCATTTCTTCTTGTTCGGTTTATCGCTCCACCGGCAGAAAAAGTTTCGAGACCAAAGCTTCACAAAATAATGTGACGACATCAGCCGCTCCTTTGCACGCTGAAGACCTTGTTGCCGAAGATCTTTGTTGGACCCAACCGTCCAACGAACCCATCTGGAATCTTGAACACACAAATTCAAACGAAAACTCGCTCATCGTGACCAAACTCAACCAGGAAGAAATTCAAGTATGCGCACAATAGCCACTGCTCTAACAGCTCTATTATTTGCAAGCACTTCTCAAACTTTTGCGGCATCCGTCAGTCAACTTAAAGGCTCAAAAGCTTTGATCCAACTTGAGGGTGACTCAGCAAATGCCGGCGACGAGTTCTATGTCTTAGATAGCAATGGCAAAAGAAAAGCCATCATTAAAATTTCACAAATCAAAGGCGATAAAGCCATTGCCGAAATCATCAAAGGTGATGCGATGCTAGGTGGAATTTTAAAGCCTCGCACGAATAGCAATTCTGAAAACCAAGAGCCTGCTCAACGACCAGCAGCCAAATCAGATAAGAAAAAGAAAACAGATTCGCAATCTGAAGAAGAAAGCTCAAGCGGTGGCGCGACTTCTTTTCTAAAACGAAAGAAAATCGTTGGCGGAGTCTTGGGCGGCTACGCGATGAACTCGATGAAATTGACCGTGCAAAATCCAAACGCTCCTTCAATCAAAGAAGATGTCACACTGACCGATTCCAGCTTTTCAGTAAAAGGTTTTGCTGATTATGATTTCAGCTCTACGTTTACCGTTCGCGCTGCCTCGGGTCTTGAGACCTTTGCAGTAAAAGGTACGACGTCAGCCGCGATTTGTGACAACGGAAATTCGACCAGCTGTACAGTTTCCTTCGTGTATTTACCATTTGAAGCTTCGGCTCACTACAACTTCATGACTGGAAAAACTCGCGCCTGGGCCGGCATTGGATACTCGTTTTTATTTCAATTAAGTAAAACCGTTTCCGTTCCTAACCTTTCTGCGGAAGGAACCACCAACCAAGAAATTTTGATTTCTGGTGGAGTGGACTACCCACTTTCAAAAGGCAAATTTATCCCGGTGGTTTTAGAGTACGGAATGTTTCCGGGCTCTTCCAACGTGGTTGCGAGTGCCATTTACTTAAGAACTGGCTACGGGTTTAATTTTTAAAGATTTTGGCTTCTAGCTGCTCGAGCCAAGTCAGATGAACATCTGAAAATCGCCAGCCCAAATAAAGCTGAACTTCGGCGCTGACAAATTCGACTTTTGATTTTCCAAATTGAGAGCTGACGTTTTCGCCATTGTACATAAAACCACTGTGAAAATGTTCGGCATTGTAACCCAATCCAAATTTCACGTAAGAGCGCGCACTTCCGGTGGAAAGATTGTCATTGCCAAGCTCCCCTTCCAACCGAGTTTGCTGAGTCCCCAACCCCAAACCTAAAAGCCCACCAGCCACAAAGTTTCCATAAGTCAGTGAGTAAGCTCCGCCCAGGCCCGCGGACAAAGTTTTCACTGACACTCGCTTCACTTTATTCAAGTCCACATAGTAGCTTTGTAAGCTTGCAGGCACAAAAGGCGAATCGGCTTTCAGATCATTGTGATCATAAGTCATAAAGCCCAACCAAGCTCCACCACTTTTTTTCTGAAATACATCCAGTCCAAACGTTCCCGCCGGATGATAAGTGTCCGAATTGAAATTATAAATCAAATTGGCGCCGTAATGAATCAAACTCATATCCGGCCGTAAATACCGATTGCTAGAATCTGTGAAATTGGAAATGACATTTTCCGAATTTTCCAGATAGTAGCCGCTATAGTGTTGATAAAAAAGTTCGGGCGTCCACTTGGCCCCAAAAAACCGAAAGCGAAAATCTTGAGTTTCAGAAACTCCATATTTTGCGGACTCTAAGTTGGTGTTGCCACTGGAGCCTGATGCAGACAATGCGAAACTGCCGTAAGACACTCGAACAAAAGACCGACTGCGAACATTGGGCTTGTAATTTAATTTTCTAAGCGAGGGATTGCTGCTGGAACTTTCATCTAAAAAATTCACATCTAAAGTGGGAACGCCGACCCCAAATTGAAATCCCAAATCGCCATCATCGGTTTTTTGCCAATTTGAATCGGCTTTCGAGACCTGCGAAGTCAGAATGAGCGTTGTTAGAATTAAAGTTGTTAAAATCAGATTTCGAAGTTGCATCATAGATTATGTGAATTAACTATCCGTTAATCGAGAAACGCCGATGACTCCACGAATTTTTTGTAGGTCAAATATCACTTGATTCAATTGCTGAGTGTTCTTCACGCTCACATCAAAAGTCGCCACGGCTTTCGAATCCCTGGTGGTTCTAACTTGAGCATTGTGAATATTAATTCCTTGGGTCGCAAAGGCCTCGGACATAGATTTTAACAAACCTGGCATATCTTGAGAGATCACTCGCACTCGAACAATTCGTTCGTGTCCAGTGTCTGCCGAATTGGTGTTCCACTCGACATCCACCTTACGAATTTGATCAAATTCAAAGGCTTTTCGGCAATCGGTTCGATGCACAGTGATGCCCCGTCCCCGAGTGATAAACCCAACGATGGCATCACCCGGAATTGGATTGCAACACCTTGCATAGTGAACCAAAACATCGTCCATACCACTGACTGCGATCAATGAGCCTGATTTACGGGCCTTTTGCGTAGCTGACTTGAAAACTGTTTGCAGAAATGAGGTTTTGTTATCTTTAGAATCTTTTCCGTCTTTGCTGTCTTTTACTTCTTTTGAGTCATCAGACTGATTGACCAATTCTGGCGCCAGACGCTCTAGCAAAACACGTGGCTCTAACTTTCCATAACCGACTCGAACTAAAACTTCGTCGTCATCATGGATGCCGTGGTCCTTTTTAAACTTTTCAAAATACTCGCCTTTTAAGTATTTTGCGGATGGTTGACCAAATTTTCGAAACTCTCTTTCGAGCAATTCTTTTCCAAGCGAGTGCGAACGCTTTCGTTGCTCTTCTTTTACAAAGGCACGGATTTTTGTTTTCGCCTTATTGGTGACGCAAATTTTTAACCAGTCTTTACTTGGAACCTGAGTCTTAGAAGTAATGACCTCGATGCTGTCACCATTCTGCAAATGGTATTTGAGCGGCACCATTTTACCGTTGATGCGGGCACCAGTGATTCGATTTCCCAACTCGGTGTGAACGGCGTAGGCAAAATCAATCGGAGTCGCGCCTTCTGGAAATTCGCGCACTTCACCTTTTGGTGTGAACACATAGATCTCGTGCTCGAACAAATCAGTCTTTACGGTATCTAAAAACTCGTCCGAGTTTCCGACCTGCTGATGAAGGGAAACTAAATCCTTCAGCCAATCAAACTGTTCAGACGTTTCGTCGGTAATGTTACGACCACGTTCTTTATAGCGCCAGTGAGCCGCGATTCCGCGCTCGGCGACCAGGTGCATTTCCTTAGTTCGAATTTGAATTTCGATTCGTTCTCCACCAGGTCCAATCACAGTGGTATGCAAAGACTGATAGTGATTGGTTTTAGGCATGGCGATGAAATCTTTGAAGCGACCTGGAATCGGCTTGTACAACGAGTGCATCAATCCCAAAACTTCATAACACTGGGATAACGAGTCCACTAAGACCCGAAACGCCAACACATCGTACACTTGTTCATAATCAATATTTCGAGATTCCATTTTTCGATAAATCGACCACAAGTGCTTGGTACGCCCTTGAACTTCGAAAGCCTTGTGGCCTGCTTTGTTCAATTCGACATTGATCATCTTTCGAACTTCTTCGATGTAGTTCGCTTGAACTTTTTCTCGCTGCTCAACTTTTTGTTTCAGCTGATAATACATATCCGGACGCAAATATCGAAAGCTCAAATCCTCTAGCTCGATCTTGATACTGCTGATACCCATTCGACTTGCGAGCGGACAGTAGATCTCTAAAGTCTCTTGAGCAATTCGCGCTTGTTTTTCATAGGGCATGTGATTGAGCGTTCGCATGTTGTGCAATCGATCTGCTAGCTTCACCAAAATGACTCGAACATCTTTCCCCATGGCCACGATCATTTTTCGAATGTTTTCGCCTTGGCGCTCGGTCGAAGTCTTAAACTGCATTTTTGAAATCTTGGTCACGCCATCAACCAGAGCGGCGATGGTCTCGCCGAATTCGGCTTTCAGGCTATCCACAGTCGCGTGAGTGTCTTCAACTGTATCGTGCAATAGTCCAGTGGCCACCGAGTCCAAGTCCAGCTTTAGGTCTGCTAAAATCCCTGCCACACTGAGCGGATGAGAAATATAGGGTTCACCTGAACGACGAATTTGACCTTCGTGAGCGGCCTCGGAAAAATGAAATGCTTTTTCAATTAATTTTAAATCGGCATTGGGAAAATACTTAAGAATCTTTTGATTCAAGTCTTCCAATGTCCGCAGTGGACGGTCTTCTATTTTATCAGATGTAGTTTCAAAATCAAAGCCAGCCATAGGTGATAGGTCTTTATCGGCTCTTGATTAAAATGACGTAGTCCAATTTGAAAAAAACTGTAAAAAATAATCAGAAAAACAGAGCAAATTCGAAAAATTATGATTCGAGCAAGTCTTCGCAAGAACCGCGAACAATTACTTGTTTAAATCTTGTTCGATTTGATCTTCTGGAGATCCTCGCTCTAGGTCGATAGTCAATACAACGTTACCAGCAGCAACTTCGCGAAGAGCACCAACGATATACTTGTTACCTTTAGTCGCAACAGTAAGGTCAGAACCTTTCAAAAGCTGTTTTGCGCGTTTTGCAACTAGCAAAACCAAAGCAAAGCGATTTGGAACTTTATCGAGACAATCTTCAACGGTTACACGAGCCATGAGTTCTCCAATACAATAAGCGCCTTGCGCTATACTTAAATCGAGCTTGAAAAAGTACTTCTATCTTAGCAATTCTTCAACGATTTTTTTGAATTCCATGTAGGATCTTTGAAAATCATCATTGATCAGTTTGAAATCGAAGTCCCCAACGAAGGTCATCTCACGCTCGGCGTTCATCATGCGGATTTCTAGGTCTTCCGGGACCTTTCCATCTCGCTTGATCACTCTTCGACGCAGTTCGTCAATGCTGGGTGGAAGAATGAAAACGGACTTCGCATCTGGGTATTTCGCCCTGAATGTAGCCGCACCCTGAACATCGACGTCCATGATGATGCAGCGATTGGCAGCCCAAGCTTTTTCCAATTGCTCTAACGGAGTTCCGTAAAAGTTATTATGAACCTGGGCATATTCGACGAAATAGTTTTTATCGATCAAACTTTTAAATTCTGAAAGACTGACAAAATGGTAGGGATGCCCTTGGGACTCGCCCGCCCGCATCGCCCTGGTAGTGAAGGTAATGGTGTCTTCAAGACGAGGCTCTTCTTTGCAAATTCGTTCAACAAAGCTGCTCTTTCCCGCTCCGCTGGGTGCTGCAACTATGATCATGCGAGTTTTCAAAGTCTTCATTCCCAGCCCTGTCACACTAGTTAAACTTTTTTAGTCAATCACTCTAAGTTCTGAACCTGTTCCCGTAATCTTTCAATAAGTGTCTTAGCCTGTACCACGATCTGAGTCAGTTTGGAAACACTGGATTTTGAACCGATGGTATTCACCTCTCGCAGCAATTCTTGAGTGTAAAAATCAAGCTTTTTGCCCTGCGCGCCAGCTGCCGAGAACAACTGATGATAGTTTTTCAAATGCTCACGCAACCTTGTCAGCTCTTCATTGATGTCAGATTTTTCTAGCTGAATCACAACCTCTTGCGACAATCTTGTCGAATCAATCTCCATCCCCGTCAGCCGAGATTTGATTTTTTGCTCAAATCGAGCCAATAGGTTTTGGTTCACCTCTTCGCGAACGGTTTGAATCTCTTCAACCTCGTTTGCTAGTTTTTTTAGCACATCTTCTAAATCATCCCGGATCGACTTACCTTCCCGCTTTTTCTCGGCGTCACAGGCTTTGCAGGCCTTATCAAATGCCTGAAGCAGAGCTTTTTTCTCGGCCCCAGAAATTTCGCCAGCGTCTTCGATCTTGATGACATCCGGAAGTCTGGCTATGGTTTCGACATGAAACTGAGCCTTAATCTTAAGCTCTTTAGCGATGGTTTTATAGGCCTGGTGATACTTTTTCGCCAACTCTTTGTTCACGATCACTTCGCTGCCTGAACCAGAAAGCTTAACCCGACGATTGACGAAAATATCTAAAGTTCCGCGTTCAAAATATTCGTTGATGATTTTCTTGAGATCACTTTCAAAGCCGACAAATTCTCGGGGTAAATGAAACCGGGTCTCTAAAAATCGACCGTTGACGGCCCGAACGCTGACTTCAATTTGGCTGGTGGGCGTCTGAATTTTGCTGAGCCCATAACCTGTCATACTTTTCATTTTTCTACCCTTTACCTAATCTTCAATTTTCTAATCTCTATGGTCGAATTAACCCAACAATCCGTCAATACCGCAGGGACGACCGTCGGAAAAACCCTACTTTTCCCCTGTCAGCCACTCAGATATTATGTTTCGCCCAGTGGCCTCGTCGTTCATTTTTAACCACTGAATTTGCTGATCTCGTTGAAACCAAGTTCGTTGTTTTTTGGCCAAACGAAGGGTGTTTTGCACGATCAAATCTTGCAAATTTTTGAGCTCGTTTTTTTCAATTTCTGGCCAATTTTTGGAAGCTTTTTTGAGCTTCAAAAACTGCACAGTTTCTAAATATCCGACGCTGGAAAGTGGCGCCCAATTTTCTAGATTTTGCTCAAGCAGACCCTCAACTTCTTTGATCAAACCGGCCGCCAACATATTTTTTGTTCGTAAAAGGACACCCGGCTCAAGCTCTTGCCTTGAAGCTTTGATCCCCAGTTTTAAAAGTGGAAATGGAAATGGTTCCACCTCGTTTTCGAACTTTTTTTTCACTTCAGATATCGGCTTGCCATGATAACGTATCACCTCAATAGCTCGCCCTAACCTATAGTGATCATTGATCGAAATCTTTGCGGCAGACTCGGGATCGGCCTTTTTAAGCTCCTCATGCAAACGCTCGGGTCCGCCTAAGACTTCAAGTTCTGCTTCAACTTTTTCTTGCGTCTGTTGATCGGCTTTTCCGATGCTGTACATGCCTTTTTCGATGGCCTGAAAATAAAAACCGGTTCCACCCACAACAAAAACGATGGGGAATTTTTTTTCGATCTTTTCTAAAAGTGCAAAGAAATCTCGTCGATATTCACCGGCCGTCATCTCTTGTCCAGGGGGCACATAATCGAACAAAAAGTGAGGTACTTTTTGAAACTCTTCGGCGCTCGGTTTTGCCGATCCAATGTCGACGGATTTGAACAACTGAATGCTGTCACAATTGATGATGGCCCCAGAAAATTCTTGAGCCCATTTTAAGGCCAAAGCGGATTTTCCCGAAGCCGTCGGTCCGACTACAAAAACAACTTTGAGTTTAGACAATGCGACCAAAATCCTTTTCTAATTGATAAAAAGGATATTCGACATTGACCGGCCGACCGTGAGGACAAAAACAAGAAAGAGGAAACTCGTCCATGCTTTCCAACAATGACTTCATTTCCTCTGGGCTTAAGGCTTGGCCGGCGCGAATCGCCGAATGACAGGCCATCGTCGCAATCAAGTCGCCAATTTTTCTTTCTAAAGAATGGCTTCCACCATTTTCCACAATCTCGTGAGCCATTTTTTCAAGAACACTGGTTAAGGCCGATTCTTTAATAATTAAAGGCGCAGCTTTGACACCCAAAGTTTCGGGCCCCAAAGCCTCGATTTCAATTCCAAGTTTTTCGATCTGAGCTTTTTCGGTTAACAAGGCCTCCACCTTTTCGGCGGACAAATCCACCGCCAATGGAAACAGAAACTCTTGAACTTCTATTTTCCCACCGCGCCAAGCCTTCATTAACTTTTCAAACATCACCCGCTCATGGGCCGCGTGCTGATCGACGATCACCATCCCTTGAGAATTTTGAGTCAGAATGTAAGTGAGGTTGGCTTGACCAAGGACCTGGAGCGAAGACCAGTATCTGGAAGGGACCGAGGACTCTGTTATCACCGCAGAAGACTCAACACCCCGATTTGCAATTGGCTGAGGCGGCGCTTGATAGGTTCGCATGGACTCCATCATGGACCAATTTTTTTGCGGATATTGAGTCTTTTGCAACTCTGCACTGTCAAAACTAAAATTCTGAGCCGGAGCCTGAGGCTCACTGAAGTAACCAAAGTCATTTGCCGCAGGCACTGGTGACCCTAAATTTTGATTTCCTAAATTGTTTCCCAAATTATTGCTCAACCAGGGAGCCTTCTCTAAGGAATCTCGAAGACTGGCCTGAACCGCACGAAACGCCAAAGAGGCATCCACAAATTTCACCTGAGATTTGGTCGGATGAATATTGACGTCGATATTTTCTGGATTGGTTTCCACCCAAATCGCGGCAATTGGATACTCGCCATGCATCAGTAAATGACGATAGGCCTCCATAACGGCTGCCTGTAAACTTTTATCCTGAATCCAACGATTTTGAGCAAAAAACCAAATATCCCTGGCCGTCTTTTGGACGGTTTTTGGATCTGCAAAAACCGCGTAAGCACGAACCGAATTGGTATTTGAATCGCCACGCTCGGCGAAGCCCTCATATAAGTTTTCAACTTCTAAAATTTGCCGAGCCCGTTCAAGCCTAGTTTCACAAGCCGGCCACAAGTGAACGATATTGCCCTCTTGCAAAACCTTAAAGGTCACATTGGGATGTGAAAGTGCCATCGCCTTTAGGGTCGTTTTGATTCGACCGCCTTCGGCCGCCGCACTTTTCAAAAATTTAAGCCGCGCCGGCACATTGGTGAAAAGATCTTCGATCACGATCGTGGTCCCTTGCGAACCACCGACTTTTTCAACTTCTGAGCGCTGGCCAAATTGACTGAAAAGTCTTGAAGCCTGTTCCATTTTTGAGGTCTTCGAAGTCAAAGTCAGCTTACTGACTGCCGCGATACTGGCCAAAGCTTCTCCCCGAAATCCAAAGCTGGTCAGGCGAAACAAATCACTAGATTTATTTATTTTACTGGTGGCGTGACGGTCTAAGGCTTTAGCTAAATCTTCGGGACGAATTCCCGTTCCGTTATCAGAAACTTTGGCAAACCGGCCGCCTTCAGAAAATTCGATGGTCACTTCAGTCGCCCCAGCATCCAAACTGTTCTCGACTAGCTCTTTGATCAAGTGAGCTGGACGCTCGACAACTTCGCCAGCAGCAATCTGATCTACGACCTCACTGCTTAAAGTTTGGATAATCGCGGGCTCCAGTTTTGGGCTTGTCTGAACTGTTGAATTTTCTATCGATTTTTCAGTCATAAATTGGGTCATTGTTTTGATCTGACAGAAGGCCTGCGCTTTGTCAAAAACCGAATGAAGCCAGCTGCTGAACCTAACTATTGACGGGCTGAGCCAAACCTCGAATAATATCGAGATGTTAAAACTGCGCCCTTTCATTTCAAACTCTTCTAATTTGGCTATTACCGGCGAAGTGTTTATGGAGTCCGCAGATTCGATTGAAATCAACTTTTCATTTTCGAATTTCCAAAATGTCGTCGATTTACCAACCCAATCCCTCAACTGGAATTCACAACACGAAATTTCAAATTTCCGTAAAAATGACCTTTGGAAAACGACCTGCTTTGAGTGCTTTTTCAGCGATGATCAAGGCCGCACTTATACAGAAGTGAATGTGTCACCAATGAATGGCTGGAACATCTATCAATTCGAAGGTTACCGCACACCACAGCCACCAAACGAATCCCTAAAATGGACTTTGTCCAAAATGAACTACTCAAATACGGGATTGGTTTTTGAAGTGAAACGGTTAGAAAAAAAAGCTTCAATTTCAAAAAGTGAATTTCTGTTTTCACTGACCGCAGTGATCAATTGCGGACAAGACCACAATCAGTACTGGGCCACTCACCACGAGGCCGAACAACCGGATTTTCATCAAATTAAAAGCTTTAATATCAAAAGGACCTGGAAATGAAACACACGAAAATAGGATTAGAAGTCTTATTGGCAGATAAAAAATTATTGAAATCTCTTAAAGGCAAAAAAGTTGGCTTGGTTTGCCACCCAGCAAGTGTGGATAAAAATCTAGAACATTCCTTAGATTTACTTTCAAAAAAGATTCAAATTTCTTGCTGCTTTGGTCCCCAACACGGGGTCAAAGGCGACAAGCAATACAACATGAAAGAGTCCGAAAATTTCATCGATCCAAAATACAAAATTCCGATTTTTAGCCTGTACGGCGAAGTGCGAAGACCGACTGCTGAAATGATGAAACACTTTGATGTGTTACTTTTTGACTTACAAGATTTGGGCTGTCGCATTTACACTTTTGCGACAACTTTGCTTTATGTAATGGAAGAGTGTGCAAAACATCAAAAGCCATTTTGGGTTTTAGATCGCCCCAATCCGGCTGGCCGCCCAGTGGAAGGCTTCGCTCTTGAAATGGGCTGGGAGTCTTTTGTTGGCGCAGCTCCGATCCCAATGCGCCATGGACTGACTTTGGGCGAATTGGCATTGTATTACAAACACCGTTTTGCTTTGGATACGGATTTAAAAGTTATTAAAATGACTGGCTACCAACCTAAATCTAAAAATGGTTACGGCTGGCCAAACGATCGCGCCTGGATCAATCCTTCGCCCAACGCTGCCAACCTCAATATGGCAAGAAGCTATTCGGGAACGGTTTTGCTTGAAGGCACAAATTTGACGGAAGGTCGAGGCACCACTCGCCCACTTGAATTGGTCGCAGCTCCTGATATTGATTTTCAAAAAATTCTGACGGATCTAAAAAAACGAGCACCCAATTGGATCAAAGGTGTCGTTTTAAGAGAGACTTTTATTGAACCTACATTTTACAAACACCAAGGCGTGCTTTGCCAAGGTATCCAATTTCACACGGATTTACCTCAATACAAACCTGATCAGTTCAAACCATTCCGTATCACGGCTTTGATCTTAAAATTAATTTTAGAGCAAAAGCCAAAATACCCATTGTTTCGCGATTTTGCCTATGAATACGTTTGGGATAAGCTCGCATTTAATGTGATCAATGGCGGACCAAAATTAAAGGCTTGGATCGAAAACCCCAAAGCGACAGTTAAAGAACTAGAGCAAGCCTTACAAATTGATGAAAAAAAATGGCTGAAAGAGCGCCAAAAGTACTTACTTTACAAATAGATTGACGGGCTGGTTTGCCAGATAGTAACTGGCAGCCATGAAACAGACTGAAATTTTAAAAGTATTTGGTAAAACATTTGGCATTGAATTTGGAACCAAAGATCTTGCTTTGGTGAACAAGGCTTTAAAAGAAAAATTGAAAGACAAAATCAAATTTAAACTGATGGGCAAAAACCTTGGCTACCTTGGTTTTACAGTTGTAATCAAAGCTGTGACCAATGAAGGTCTTAAAATTTTTGATACCAACCGAGTTCGCTTGATTCGCTTTGAAGACATCGACACTTTTGAAAAAGCCAAACCCAAAGTCGCTCGTCCGGTTTACGACAAACCAAAGCCAGTCAAGAAAAAGCCAAAAGTCGCAAAAAAATCTTTTAGCAAATCAGCTGATCATGATGACGACGATGAAGAATTTGATGACGACTGGGATGAAGACGATCTGGATGATGACGAATTATCTGACGAAGACTTCAGTGACGGCCAAGAGTTCAATATTCAACACGACGACAAAGATGAGGAATTCGATCCTCCGGTGAAAAAAAATCGCCGTAAGAAAAAAGAAGGCGGCTTTATCCCTAAGAAGTAATTAACTTCAGATTAACTTTACAGGATACTTTGCCCCTTTGATTTTTCCCTCTCTTAAGCTCGCCAAGGCCTTATTCACAGCGGGCGTTGCCACCGCGACAAATGAAAATCGATCATGAACTTCGATCTTTCCGACTTCAGTTCCTTTTAAACCACCAGATTTGCCCGTCAAGGCTCCGACGATGTCGCCAGGTCTAAGTTTGTCCTTGCGACCACCCGAGACTAAGATTGTTTTCATCAAGGACTCGCGAAGCTTGGGCGCCAATCCGTGTTGATTTTTAAATCCCAAATTTCCTGCCGTAATTTTTTGCCCGGTAAATTTCTCAAGCTCATGAAGCTTCAAAACGTCTTCACGAGGTGACAAAACAACGGCTGTCCCCGTTTTTCCTGCCCGGCCGGTTCGACCAATACGATGAACGTAGGTGTCGAATTGCAAAGGGAAATCGTAGTTAACGACCAGCTCTAAATTTTCAATATCAAGGCCACGGGCTGCGACGTCAGTTGCCACTAGCACTCGCAAACTGCCATTGCGAAACATGGCCATAACACGGTCTCGATCCCGCTGTTCGAGATCGCCATGAAGACTAGCGCAGCTCGCATTTTGCTCGAGCATAGCTTCTGTGATTTCATTGACTGTCGATTTCATATTGCAAAACACCATCACGGACTCGGCCGGATGTTGCTGCAGCACTCGAAACAACAAACCTAACTTGTCATTTCTTGGGCCGAAAGTTGAATCACCTGGATGAATCTCATAAGAAAATTGTTCAATCATCGGCGCGATGGACTGATCTTCATCAATTTTAATTTGCACTGGTTTCTTTTGATATTTCCGACTTAATGCTTGAATCGAATCTGGAAAAGTTGCCGAGAAAAATATGGTCTGCCGTTCCCGGTTGACCTCTTTCATGATCGCGCCAATTTCTTGCTCAAAGCCCATTTCTAACATCTTGTCGGCCTCGTCCATGACCAAAACTTGCACGGACATCAAATCAAGACCTCGGCGTTGCATTAGATCTAATATTCGACCAGGGGTTCCCACGGCAATGTGAACGCCCTTTTCGATTTCCTGAAACTGTTCTCGGCCCGTGGCCCCGCCACCCGTGAGCTGCAGAACTTTAAGGCCATTGTAACGCCTGCCAAGTTTTCGAATTTCGCCGACCACTTGAGTTGCCAATTCCCGAGTGGGAGTCAAAACCAAAGCTTGCAAAAAATCTTCGTCTAAAATGATGCGATTCAAAATTGGCAAAGCAAAGGCTGCGGTTTTTCCACTGCCTGTTTTGGATTGGCCAATTAGATCTTGTCCCAACAAAAGATGTGGCAAACTTTGCTCTTGAATTGGCGTCATTTCAGTAAAACTGAGCTCTTCTAGAGTCTTTAAAATTTCCTCAGGCAGCTCTAATGAAGAAAATGGTTTTGCAGATGTCGATTGCTCGTTTGAAGATGAATTTTCGCTGGTCATTTAATGATTCTTTCTTTTCTAAAAAGGCCACAAACTATTAGAAAGGAAATTGCACAGCAGCCGTAAATCCACTGTAGGTTTGTTTTTCCCAAAAGTATTGATAATCCACTCGCACCGCAGTTGTTCCAATTCGCAAAGCCAATCCTAAGTCAAAAGACATTCCGACCGAAATGTCCTCGAGCGAGTATGGTTGATACTTTGAAGTCGTGGTGTCCAATAGCTCCACATCAAATTTTGAATATTTCATCATCGGACCAAAACCAAAATAAGTGAGAACATTTTTTCCTTGAGGCCAATAAGTCTGAAATAGAATATCTCCTAAAAACATAAATCCCGAAGCGGATCGTCCTGTTGATTTCGAGTAGTACGAAGGAGCGCCCGAGTAATAAATCAAGTTCACATCAATGGGCATCAAGCCTTCCATCAAAGTGTTGGGGCCCGAAATTTTGATTCCAAAAGAATTTAAATTCTCGTGAGGCTTACCGCCCAAAGTTTCTTCGCGGTAGTCGATCACCGCATATTGCGGCCCAACGAATCGGGTGTATTCAAAACTTCGCTTTTTACCTGACCCTTTGGCTGAATTTTTTGATTTTTTTGATTTTTTGTTCTTAATCTTGTTTTCATTTGGAGGCAGACTTTCACCTGCTTTAAACAACGGCTTCACGTCGGCGTCTGAAACATAGCCAGTCACCCCAGGTTTGATTCGGATTTTATAAAAACCATTGACCGTCGTTTTTGAAATATCAAAAACTTGTTCCGCCTGAACAGTTCCTAAAACATTGGAGTCGAAGTTGGACTTTTCATAAACTTGAACTTCGTCATCCATGATTTGCCCTTGGTAGGGATATGTGTTTTTACTTTGGGCAAAAGCACATCCCACAATCAAAAACAAAAATGAAAAAACCAACACTTGGATTTTCAACATCTTCAGCCGAACCTCATAAACCAGACACGGTACAAGGCCTCAAGGACAATACTTGAAGACATTTTACTTTGCCCCACTCGGCGGTCTTCAAAAATAATCGGTGATTCAACGCCTTTGCAGCCAGCCTTTAAAGCTCGATACTTGAGCTCAATTTGAAAGCTATAACCGTTCGACTTCACATCATCCAAATGGATTTTCCTTAAGGTCTCGGCCTTCCAAGCATTAAAGCCACCGGTCCAATCATTTAAAGGAAATCCTAAAATCAGTCGTGAATAAATACCGCCACCGCGGGAAATTATTTTTCTGATAATCCCCCAATTGACAGTGCCGCCACCATCGACGTACCTAGAGCCCACCGAGAAATCAGCGTTTTCGAGAGACTTCACTAGCGGAATTAAATCCACCGGCCGATGAGAAAAATCAGCATCCATTTCAACGGCAGCATCAAAGCCCCGTCCCAAAGCCCATTGAAAACCGGCGATGTATGCTCGGCCAAGGCCTTCCTTGCCAGCGCGGGAAAGTAAATGCAGTCGCCCGTTGTTTTTTTGCATTTCTTGAACAACTTGAGCCGTGCCATCTGGCGAATTATCGTCAATGACCAAAACTTCAATGCTTAAATTGTCAGGGATTGTTTGCTCAAAGACAGCCGTGACTATTTGAGCAATATTTTCTTTTTCATTATAGGTCGGGATACACACTAAAATCTTCATAACTGAGGGCGAATATAACCCTAAATTTGACGACTGACTAGTGATCCTTTTTGCCCAGATTGAGCTTTTTCGATCAATTCGGCTTTTTGCTTGGAAATTGTCGGCAAATTAAGCGGTTTCGAAAGCAAAGTGGCCGGATTGTTTTTACGCTTGTCCAATTTGATCTTAACCTTTTCTGCCGCCTTGACCGAGTCCTTCACATATAAAACCGGATCAAAACCGCACAAGGGACATTCGATCGTTAATCTCCATCTGACTTGAACAAATACTTCGGCGATTGCCAAAAAGAAAACAAATATTAAAGACACCCTTGGATCAAATTGCTGCCATATCACCATCATCACCGCCCCGGCCCCAAGAGCTGCACCCAAAATATCGCTGACCGAAATATTTCGCTTCGTATAAACCTTGCGCTCAGTCCGACAAAAGGCACAGTAACAGTCTTTGCGAGATGTAAAAAAAACAGCCATGTCTTATTATTGCAAAAAATTGGTCCAGTCGGAAAGGGCTGGTTTTGTGAAACTGGATTATTTTGTTATGATATTTGTATGAAAACTTCAAATATCCTATTTTCACTAGTCGCAACCATCTTAATGTCCACAACCTTGGTCCAGTCAGCTGTTGCTGCCACTGACTATGAAGAAGTGAGCTACGACGATTTGGTCAATCAGCTTCACGAAAAAAAGAACTCCTACAGATTCGAAGGCAACGACCCTTTTCAGCAAAATAAAATTCACGTTGGATTTGGATTGCTCACCTCAATGACTAACACCGAATACGACGGCGGAAAATCCATGAAATATCAGAATGGATTTCAGCTTTCACTGGGAATTGATTTGTTTTCGCCGATTTGGGCCGCAGAAGGAAATTTAAGAAATTTTGGCCAAGCGCATTCAGGAACCGAAACCAGATCGCTTCGCGAATTTGCATTGAAGCTGATGCATCGAGATCGATTTAACGGAGCTCGCGACAGTCTGAACGGCGGCGGAAGCTTGGGATATCGCGCGGGCTTCGGAGTCGGCAATCGTTATTTACGAATTTCTGACGACATCAATGGATTGGTGGTCAATGACAATACCCCGGCGATGGTTTTCTTTGGCGGCTTAGATGCCTATGCGAGCAAAAACTTTAGCATTGGAATTGAAACAGATTACCACGCATCGCTTGTTGGCAACACCGCCGACAAAGGCGCATTAGACTTCACCTTCCGCTTGGACACCTACTTTTAATGTTCGCTGGATTATTGATAGCCATTGCGATCTTAAGCGCGGCAGTTCTTCACAACTACCTCCGGTCTCGCATTCATTCATTTGAAGACCTATCCCCAAACAGATTGATGACAAGGTATCCATTGGTCTTTGTCACCGGAAAAAGAAGTCTGTTCTATTTTCTTTCTTACTGGAACAAGATACCCGATTTTTTAGCTTCTTATGGTTATGAAGTCTACACGTTGCCCACCCCTTGGCGAAAAAATCAAAAGGATTTTCTATTCAAATTTCTGACTCGGCAAAGTGAAAAAAATCAACCGATCCATTTGGTTTTTGACGAGTCGATTGAAACCGAAATCACAGAACTTTTGGAGGAGCATTTCTTTCCGGCCCTGCAATCAGCCACTAAATTTACAGTTGCAAATCAGGCACGCCCCCAAAACTTAACTTCACCTTTGCGCTCAAGAACTAAAATTCCGATCGAAGAATTAGAGCTACCAATAGAGTCAAAGGTGGCCAAGCCACTTTTTTGGCGACTCCATTTGCTTGCATCCCAACAGCCCGCTTGGATTTCACTGCAGTCTTTAGGAATTGAGTTGTTCGAAAAAACAAAAGGTCGCATCCTCGATAGGTGTCAGTTTTTGGCCGAGAAAGACTTGCTTCAAGGTCAACGTTCGAATGAATTGATTTTGAAATGAGTCTATTTCCGGTACAGCATTATATTCTATACACACTGCCTAGATCCGGAAGCACTCCGGTTATAAGAATTCTAGCAGAGGCACTTTATAAGGCCGAGTCTACTTTGTTCTTAGATGAATACTTCAATCCCGACTTTACTATTAACAGCCTACCGACAGCATTTTCTACGGATGTAGCTCAAACTTTTCAAGTTAAAATTGGAACAACTAGTTTAAAGCAAAATGAAATTATATTCAAAGCTAGACTTCAGATGCTATTCGAAAGCAAACAGAAGTATTTAATCAAAATTTTGCCCGATCAAGTTTTCGACCCAGGCGTTAGAAACTTTATTTTATCCAATAACAGAACTATGTTTCTTTCTAGAAGAAATCACTTTCTTCACTTCATCAGCTATGCCTTATCGCTACAAACACATCGATATTACGAAAACAACGGAAGCCCCCATTGGACTGAGAAAATCACAATTAAAAGAACTGTATTTCGAAAATTTTGTCGTGAAATTTCCGAGCTAGAAGCTCTTAAAAAGATTCATCCTAAAACGCCCAATTTGTATCTCGAGGACTTATTGAAGGGCACTGAAATCAAAATTCACGGCAACAAAATTCAATTCAATCAAGAGCTTGCCGATCTACACACTATTAAAACTGACAATGGCGAACTACAACGTTATGTTGAAAATCTTAAAGAGGTCCAAAGTTGGTACCGCAAAAGTCCATTAAATAAAAGCTTCCCACTGGACCCTTAGCCTGAGTTTTCCGCAGGCCTCTTGCTTCAAGATCAACGTTCGAATATTCTTAGGCAATGATCAATCCACAAATTTTGACAGAATGTCATGACGCTAAAGACTGCCTCATTCGCTACCTGAGAAACCCTGTATTAGAAATCAAAAATCTTCCTGATTGGTCTTGGCCTAAACTTATACTTTTCCACTCTGCGATCGCCGCGGTTTCAGGCGCATTGGCCGGCTTTGTTGAAAAGAAATTTTCCTTATCCATTTTGGGTGGATTTATACTTTCGCCAATTTTGACGTTAGTCTCCCTAGGTGTCGCTACGGCGTTCTTCTACTACTGCTTTCAGATTTTTGCAGGACAAACTGTTTCGCTAAAAAAACTGTTTACCGTAACGATGTTTGCCAACTTTCCACAGTTGATACTACAAATAGTCGCTGGCTACGTTCCTCCCGTGACTTTGGTCGGCATGGCCTTTACCGCTTTCCTCTTGTTGGTAGGATTTGTAGAAAATTTTAAATTAGACCGAAAATTGACAGCCAAGTTCGTTGGCGGACTTTACGCGGTTTTTGTTGTCATGTGGCTATGGAACCAAGCTAGCTCGGTTCGTTTTGATAAAAGCTGGAACAGCGAAAAGATTAGCGCTCCTGAAGTTCGATTGGGTGAATAATAAGCGCATCCTAGATGAATGGCCAATTAGATTCAATTCCCCACAACTGGACCTGACAACATCTTGATATAAGACGGAAAATTGATGAACAGAAATTTATTTTCTTCATCGAGGATCTATGCGCACCTGGAGTCTTGTCAATCTACAACAAAAGAAAATTTGGATTGGCCTCACTGAAAAAGAAATATTGGTCGCCATTACATTCATGGGAAACGAGCAAGCTCATCTTCTTGTGCACAAACAAGGTGACCAGCAATGGTCACCAATCGCGGTCCTAAAAGAAATTTATCAACGCAACACTGATCTTTTTGATCCCAACTTAAAACCACATTTTAAGGGCCCCTAGAATGTTTGTAAAAAACAAACCACTATGTTTGATTTTAATGACTGTCATTTCAAGCCAAAGCCTGGCTTACGTTGAACCAGTTTCTTTAAAGAAACTGGTTGAAGAAGTTGCTCCCCTCTATCAACAAAGTGACCAAAATAGATCCCTTGAGAAATCTCGACAGTCCATCATCTCGACAATAAAAAGCACCCAAAAAGATCAGCCATGGTCTATGCAGGCCTCCGCCAATAAATCTGAAGAGCTATTGACGACTGCAAATCAGCCGGGTCTATTTAAAACAGATGCCTCATTGAATTACGGCAATAAGAATGGCTTTAAGGGAGTTCTCTCCGCAACTAATTACGCCTACACCGATTATGTGGCCGCTGGAAACTACCTCAAAGACACTGTCAGTTTAACTTTTAGCCAAGACATAATCCAAGGTTACAAACATCCGACAGTGCAAAAACTGGCCGACGAGTCCCAGGAGTTTTCAGGAAAATCATCATTGGCTTCACTGCAGGGAAGCGCTCGCGATCAACAGTTAGCCATGGTCAATTCTTCGTTGAGTCTATATCTACAGACATGTTTACGTAGAGATTTAGAAGTCACCTTGAATGCTCTGAAGGAAGCCTACGAAGCCTCACGCGTACAAGTCGACATGAGACAAATTTCAATGAAAGACCACCTTTCAACTGTAAATTTGCGCGACCGCTTTACGATCCAAGCTGCTCAGATTGATCTTCGCATCAAACAAATAACGGCTCAATTGCAACAATATTCTTTTGAAGTTTCCGAGAAAGCAAAGAAGTATGTCGACAACATTCAAAAATGCGAAATACCCGAGGTCTTAGATTCCTCACCTTACAACAACAAACCATTTACCGAAAATTTTGATGTTATCACCCCAGACATTGCTTCCATTCAATTGAGCATCGAAGCCAAGAGAAAAGATATTGAATCCCTGGATGTCCGCAGCATGGCCTCACTTAAGCCTTCAATTGGCCTTACTCACAACGACAAAATCAATCCTTACAAATCATTTAACGAATGGAACGTGGGAATTACCTATTCTTATACTTTTGAAAGTGACCGCCCTAATTTGGTAAAAAAATCTAAACTGGAAGACTTAGAAAAGGCAAAACTCGATATTCTGGCTAAAAAAGATTCTACAGCTAGCGAACTCAATTCATTACAAGCACAAATGCAAAATCAGCTTAAGACATACCCACTTATCATAGTTGGCTATAAAAATAGTTTAACCTTGTTGGATCTTTTAAGAAAGCAGTCGAACCTAGGAATGACTGATGCCCTTTCACAGGCCAATGCTTATCAATCTTGGTATGATCGAATTAATGAAATCCGAAACGCTGTTAACGATTATGCCACAGCGAAAATGCGCTACCGCTATTTGACTGAAAACAAGAGCCCGTAAATCGAGCCAGACCAAAGACCAAGATCTCGCGAAACATAACGAAAAATTACCTGTCTAGAATAGCCTCACTTTTCTAGCATCACATTGACGAATTCTACCCGCTCAATCAAACTTTTAAAGTGGAAAAGAAAAGTGAAATATCATGGTCAGGTCTCGATTATCTCAACCGTTGGATCCCATTTGGATCCTATTATTTTTTGGCTGGCTTCCTTGTTTTTGCAGTGGGAATTGGAATTTTCTCAGCAATTGTAAAAACCGCGATCACAGTTGATGCTCAAGGCAAACTCAACAGTGAACAGAAGCCAGTTCCAATCAAATCTCCAGTTGCATTTACTGTGGATCAAATTTTTATCAAAGAAAATGAGTTGATCAAAAAGGGAACTAAAATTCTATCTTCAAAAGATTCGATCACTCCAGAGCAAATGGCTCTAGTTGAAAGATATCGCAATCTGCTTTTGTCGGTCGTAAAAGATTTCAAAGGCAATCCAAAATGCAGCGAATGTCTTTACAAACTTCAGCAAACCACATTGATCTATGGCAATTTCACTCAACAGCAAGATATCATTGAAATCATCGGCTCCGTGCAAACAACATCGCTTGATTTGAAACGACAAATTGAAGAATCACAAAGTATAGGCTTACAGACCGCCGACGTTCGCCACAACATTGCAATCAATGAAGGCAAAATTGCAAAAATTAAACAACAACGAGCTGAGAGAATTCTTGCACGCGAATACGAACAACTCACTCAAGAACTAGTGGCACTTAAAACTCGGATTCGTACAAAAGAACAAGAGAACCTTTTGAATCTTAGAAGATCCGCGGGGCAACTTGAAGCTCAATTGAGTGACTTTCAATCGAAATTAGATAAAAAAACCAAAACCTACGTCATTGAAGCTCCCTTTGACGGTGTCACCTCAAGTGTCAAAATTAAGGGTAAAGGTGAAATCTTATCTCCGGGCGAAGTCATTCTTGAGCTGATTCCTGCGGGATCGAAGCTGGTTTCAGAACTGACGATCACCGCGAAAGACATTCCCCTGATCAAAGCAGGAATGGACACAACGCTCTACTTTGATGCCTTTCCAGAAGCTGAATACGGAACGATCAAAGGAACCGTTGTGAGCATAGATCGTTTTGAGGTCCCCGCTGCCAATGGACAAACTGATGTTTCATTTCGAGCCCAAGTTTCGATGGAGTCTCAGGGCTTTACTAAAAACGGTAAATCCTATCCATTTCTAGTGGGCATGACGACACGGGGAAAAATCTTAGTTGGGTATCAGACTCTATTGCAAACTGCCATCAATCAACTTTTCCACATTGGAAACGAATTCTAGAGGACAACGTGGTTCGCTTCGCTCCCGAGTTGAAATCTTTTATCGAAAAAGAAGGACAATCGTTTCAGGTTGAGCGTCAGCAATTGATTTGCACTCAAGGCGAGAAAGCCGAGTTTCTGGTTTATGTTCCCAACGGAACTTTGGAAGTCCGAATTGCGTCAGGCCGAATCAATGAAGAAGTCATCGTAGACTGGATCCAAACAGATGAGTGCTTTTTTCTGTTAGACGGACTGCAAGTCAAAAATTATCCCGCCAACTTATATGCAACTCAAGCTGTGAACCTCATCAAAGTTCCGATTGAAAAAGTGCTCACGTTTTTAAGTGGAAATCCGGATTTGACCAGACGCTTGACTCAATTCTATTCCAATCCTGGATTGCGATCAGCAGTCAAAAGAATATCCAATTCGAGCCGCGCTCGTTCCGAATTTTACTTTAATATGACTGAGTTTGACTCGTTCAAAACCGAAGCAGTCAAAATTAAATCCGGAGATATTCCGAATTGGAGCCAAGGGCTTTACATCGTCAACGCTGGCCGGGCACGGTTGAGCATGACCAAAGAACAAAAAAAAATTGAACGATTTTTAACGATTGGCGACGTCTTCTCGGTCGAAGATTACATAGGTAGAAATATTGAACTGGAAATTGCCGAAGATCTTGACCTGTATAAAATTGAATCTACTGCGATCACAATTCTTTACAATCAATTGAAAGTACTTTGGACTCAAGACTTGCCTATTCGAGACTTCAGTTCAAACTCAAATACGACAACGGCTAAGATACCCGGTGCTCAAATTGAAGTGATCAGAAAATGGTATGCGGGCTTCAAAGTTCACGAGCTAATTACAACCACCGATTCATCTGAATTTGACACCATCTCGCTTTACAATGCTTTCAAACTATTGGGAGCAGAAATCCCACTGGACGAAGCTCATCAGCTAGCAACTTTTGCGGAAGAGTCCGACTTGGACTTCAATTCCTTAGCTGATATTTTCGAATCTAAAAGCTATTCAGTGGAATTTATTCAGTACAATTCATATCAAGATATCAGTCAAGTTGCGATCACCGTTTGGAAAAATCAAATCTGCTTAATCATTCGTTGCGAATCCGGTCGCCTTTTCTATTTCGACCCTAGCCAAGGCGTGCAAAAAATCAAAGACCCAAGTTTTCTGACAGCAATTTCTGCGCGGATTTTACTTATTTCTCAAACGCCTGGAATTCAAGAATTGCTAAACTACTCTCAGGATCCCAAAATCAATGATTTGTCTCTTCGTAAATTTATCTATCAGAATCTCGAAAAACACCGTGGTTTGCTTTGGAATCTACTTGGTTTGGCTTTTATCTTAGGGGTCATCACCAGCACAAAAGGTATCATTTTCCAAAAGGTCATCACGCAAGTGTCCAGTCTACAGGAAACATCTGTTGTTCTGGGATTTGGTTACGCACTCATCGCACTTGGTGGATTCTACTTTTTAATCAACATTTTGTTCACCTTGTTGACCGAATACATTCGTATCTACCTCTCCAATCGACTCAAGACTCTCCTTTTAAAAATTAACTATTTTTCATCAAACTTAAATAGATCTATCGCCAATCGAAGCATGTTCTTAAAAAGAATTGATTCTTTGGATGGCTTTTCAAATCAATTGATTTCAAATCCAATCAATCTGATTAAATCGGCAGTCAGCCTGTCCATCATGTTGATTTTTTTGGCGACAATTTCGGTGAAGTATTTCTTAATCTACGCAGGCTTCATCGGCATTGGAGTTATGATTATAATTCGTTTCATTCGAAACGTAACGGCCAATTGGGCCCGCATGTCAGCCAGCGGGGGCCCAAAAGAAGGAGTGCTATTCCCAGATTTTGCCAAAGCACTTTATTCCAGCGATTCAAAGGTTCAACTGAACTACTTCAAAGAAAAAACAGAAGTTGGAATCTGCGAGCAAAACGAAGCCTCCGCGACCTATCAAAATAATCAAAAGCGCACACTATTTCTTTTAAAGCTCCTTGGACTCTGTTTCTACAGTTTAGTTTACTACTATGGAATCATCGAGTCTTTTAATTCACCAGAGGCCGCAGCCGCAATTTCTGGCTTGCTGATTTATCTCGGTTACGTCTACGGAGAGACCAACCAGTTTTTCAACTTATTCTCTAGCTTTGGTCAATGGTCAGAAAGCTTTCAACAATTGCAATCGTTCTTTACACCTAATGAAATCTACAATGGATTAAAAAACCACCCAAGGCACGTACGACTGAATGGCAAAATCCGTTTTGATGGCGTGTCCTTGAAATACCCCGAAACTGTCATGCCTGCGATCAGTCAGGTGTCAGTGACAATTCAACCTGGTGAATTTGTGATCATCGTTGGCAAATCAGGATCTGGAAAGTCCACATTTGTTAAGCTCTTAGCTCAAGAGCTTGCTCCAAACGGCGGAAGAATTCTATTTGACGAGCAAGAAAGTCGAAATCTTTCCCCATCCTTACTTCGTTCCCAAATATGCATGGTCAACCGTCGACCTGATTTTTTTCCCGGAACTGTTCGCGATAACATTCTGGTCAATCGCCAAATGAACACTTGGATGTTCGACAATGCCTTAAAAATATCCTCGATTGCCTCCAATCCGAAAACCATAGCTCGCATTTTAGGCGTTGAGATTGATCAACAACAACAGGGCCTTTCGTCTGGCGAAAAACAAATGGTAGGAATCGCCCGAACTGTCTATCAAAATCCTAGAATCCTTATTTTAGATGAAGCCACTTGCTACCTTGATGCCAAATCAGAAATTGAAATCATCGACAATTTATATCGGAACAAGAAAGATAAAACCATTGTCCTTGTGACTCACCAGCTGGCACTTTCAAAGTACGCAGATCGAATTTTAGTTTTCAAAGATGGCTTTCTGGCCGAATCAGGAACTCATGATCAACTCCTGCGCGCAGGTAAAGAATACGCAGAACTCTATCGCTCGAAAGGGGGCTTGGATTGAGCTACTCTCCCGAAGCCTTCATCCCAAAAAGTCTTTTTAGTGCTCTCCCAAAAGAATCTGTGATTGCACTTCTTAAGAATTCTAAGATTGATCAATACGAAGCGGACGAAGAAGTTCGAAAACCAAAGCCCGGCGAAGAACTGTTATTTGTCGCTGAAGGTGAAGTCTCTCTATGCGATATTCGAAACCCCAGAATTGATATTCAAAATTTGACCATGGGAAAAAGCATCGAGCTGAATAAGTATTTTGCTCAAGGTGAATGGCAATTTTACTGGAAAGCAAGAAATAGCGTCAAGATTTTACGATGCCCTTGGGCTGCCATTGTTGAACTATTGAAAGCGAACCAAGTTTATGGCAACTATTTGGCCCGCATCTCTGCAGCTCCGGAAATTCAAAAATTCAATCGAATCCTGCGGCAGTTTGGAATTCCAGCTGAAAGTCGAATTGCTTTCATATCCTCTTTGCAACGTGGAAACTTTCAACAGGTCTTTGCCGACTGGAATGATCGTAAATTTGTGATTGTTTCATCAGGACGTTTACGCCTTAATTGCTATTTGAACGCGGGAAAAAACTCGATTCTAGAGCTCCAAGGTGGCGATGACATCCTCATCGATTTGCGCTCAGAAAACGTTTCATTGGAATTAATCACCCCTGGGGACGCATGGTTTGTCCATGAAAAAAGTTGGCTGCAATTAAAAGATCATAGTTCTATGATCGACTTTCTAAGCCTTTACGAGAAAAAACACACTCGCAGGCCCATGCAAATCAAAGACAACTTCGGACCAACCCAAAATGCCACTTCAATACCTTTGCCAAAAAAAGAGAAGCCTAAAGTCAGTTTGGACATCAATTCAGCGGTCCTCTTTGCAGGATCCATGATTTTAATTACCAGCGCTCTGGCCATGGGCCTGTCTTTCATTTCCAGTCTTGTGAACCGAATCACTTTTGACAAGGTCTTAGTCAATAAAGACGGACAGCTGGCATTGATCGTAGTGCTAGCCAGTGGAATTTTAAGTTTAGCCACTGAAAGTATTCAGAACAATGTAACCAAGGTGACTGAGTACTTGGCCAAATCTCATAACCTAAAAAAGGTTTCAAGTTTTCTCAACCAGCTTGTCGGAACAGCTTCTCAATACTTTGAGTACACCAAAGAATCCGAACTGATCGAGCAATACGAGTCCTATACCGAATTTTTGCAAACACAAGTTCGAGTCAAATTTGAATTTCTAAAATGGATCTTAGGATATGCCATAGCTTCATTTTTATTCTATTTTTTAAGTCCAAAACTATCATGGGTTATCATAGTTTCCGTCTTGTGGCTGATTGCCTTTTCTTTAATTTCAGAGAAAATCCTAGAACATATCAAATGGAAGAAAGAAGAAGCAAAAAAGGATCATTACGAAAACGCCTATGATTTAACTAGTTTGATGCCTTCCTATAAAGCGCTCAACCTTTGGGCGGTGGTTCGCTCGCATTTTAGCAAAACTCTAAGTCGACTGGATTTTTTAACTTACGTTGAGACAGTAGCTAAATCGATTGAAACTCAAGCTTTAGAATTTCTAATAGAATTTTACAAACTCGTCATTCTATTTTTTGCAGTCCTCCTTTTCACTCGAGGACAAATCACTGTTGGTTTGGTGATTTCTTTACCCGTCATTTTGGGTACTTTCTTAGGGCAACTCCGAAAGTTTCACATGGTCACACAGATGTATGCTCGCCTCATATCGTTAGGAAAAACGAGTATTAGTCCTCAGCAAATACCAAAAGGCGTGGATCGTTTTCCAGCCCCTGCCGGACAGAAAAACTGCTTGGAAATTCAGGGCCTCAATTTTTCTTACCAAAAATCCAAAGGAATCTTTTCGCTTTCTAACATCAATTTGAGTATTGAAGAAGGCGAAAAAGTCATTGTCCTGGGACCTAGTGGAAGTGGAAAATCAACACTCTTAGGCTTACTGGCCGGCAGCATTTCAACTTCTGTTCCAATTCGAAAAAGCGTGGAAATTGAAAATCAAATTTTAATGCCTCAGAATGGAATTTTGTTTAGCGGAACTTTACAACAAAATCTAACCGGGTTTATAGAAAATATCGAATTTGAACAGGTTCAGAAGACTTGTGCCGAGCTCGATTTGACGACACTCATTGAGCGACTTCCGAACAACTTTCAAACTAACATTCAGGCCCAAGGCGCTCAATTTTCTGAAGGCCAAAAACAACGGATCCAATTGGCTCGTCTATTTTTCAAA
The DNA here is from genome assembly GCA_964505225.1 of uncultured Bdellovibrio sp. Classification (GTDB taxonomy): domain Bacteria; phylum Bdellovibrionota; class Bdellovibrionia; order Bdellovibrionales; family Bdellovibrionaceae; genus 21-14-0-10-47-8. The sequence goes on from CAZDHC010000001.1 coordinate 58,369, forward strand.
AATTACAAACTATGCTTTTTAGATGAAGCCACTTCGCTTTTGGATCCGGTTAGTGAACAGCGGATTTTGGCGCAAATTTTTCAAAGATACCAAAGCCAGACAATTCTATTTGCGACTCAAAGAAGCCACATTGTTCCCTATTTCAATAAAATTATTTTTATGGTCGACGGACAAATTGCTGAAATGGGATCTCATGCTGAACTCATTAAAGCTCGAGGACCTTATTTCGACTATTTCTGTGCTCAAGTTAGAAATTAAAAAGGAAGAAAAATGGAATTTAGAAAGAAAAGCTATTTCATTCACTCGCCGAAGTTCCAAATCAATTTGAATAATTTGGCATTAGACGAGGCTCAGACGGTTTTAACTTTTCTTCCTCCACAGGCACTTCCAGAAGTCTTTATTTGCAATAGTTTAGAAAAAGTATGGCAGCCTTATCCAAATCAAACTGAACTTAAAGCGAACTTCGAGCCTGCTAAGGATTTAAAGACTCCCCCAATTCCACAGCCGGCCGCCGCTGGCCCTCAAGCTCCTGCTGGAACGCCTCCACAACAAGGTGCGCCTCCGCCACAACAACAGCACCCTCGCCCAACGCCTCCACAACAAGGTGCGCCTCCGCCACCGCACCAGCACCCGCGCCCAATGCCTCCACAACAAGGTGCGCCACCTCCACAGCAACAGCAACCTCGCCCAA
>CAZDHC010000002.1:0-35083 GCA_964505225.1 uncultured Bdellovibrio sp.
TCCAGCGAAATACAATATAACCGACTAGCCATTTGGCGGTCCGGCCCGCCCCAAAGGCCCAGACTAACACAAATCCGCCCATCGGCACTATTGTCACCCCGAGATATGTGACCAAAACCCGAACAGTTTGATCGGCTTCGTCCCCGCCCTTGTCATCGTTAGTTAAATCTTGGCGAGACTCTTTCACTCGATTTAGAAGTTCAGCTTTTGTTTGCAAAAGCTTTTTACGACACTCAGTTACGAGTTCTGCAGAAATTTGAGACATCTGATACCCTCCTTAGATGATCCCTTACTTTACAACCACCGCTTCACTAATTTCTTAATCCGCGGTTTGCTTCGCTTTCCATGCAGCACTTTGTTCTCAGCTACGAATACATTCACAGCCTTGTTCAAAGGTTCCATTTTGGAACTGACCTATTAAAAGCACTTGTGGTTCTGGTGGCAAGAAAAATCTTACAGGACCTTAAACTTATTCAACCTGTTGATTTTCTAACAAGTTATTCGACCGAGCGTTTACTCCACCAAGATTTCATTCTCAGAGGAGAAACACAAAAATGACAGCGAATAACAGATTCTTAAATAGTCTAACAAAGTGTTTTTTGTTTTGCGTTATTGAGATTATGTTTCAATTCATTTCTGCACTTTCGTTGGGCAGACTTTGGTCTAGGTGATGATTTTCGATCTATTGATCTACTGATCTTCGAAACTCATCCGCATTTTTTTTCCAACCGGCAACCAAAGATGATCCAGATTGACCCAGGCTTTTTCACCTTTAAAGTTTTGCACTCGAGTCCAACCGTCTTCGCCACCCAGATCTAAAAACGCCGCACCTTTTTCAACGATACCCACGGAGCCAAATTCTTTTCCCGGCCCCAATCGCAATTGCGATTTCGCTGTTTTCACGACGACACATTTTCGATTGATTGAAATGTCTTTACGTTGAACCCACGAAAGCTTGCCATCCAAATCTTCCACTTCGACTTGTGAGCCTTTCTTTTTTCCAGAAAGTTTTAGCAATGTGTATTTGGGATATTTCAATTTCGAAGTCACGACACAGCCCAAGCCCGCGCCTTCAGATTGCGCCAAAGCTTTGAACAAAAACAGAAAGGGAATACATAGCAAAATTGTCTTAATCCATCTCATCTCACTATTTTGAAATGAATGTCTTAAAAAATCGATTTATCTTTGGACCAGTTTTCGTTGAGTTCAAATCTGATACTTTTATTGGCTCTGAGCCACGCCACCTGGGGCTTTCAAACAGGACTGGACTTGATCCAAAAGCTGGACCGAAGCCTTTTCAAATCTCTCGACCAAATCTGATTCTCGCACTTCATGTTGGCGAAATGCATTTGCGGCCGAGCGAATTAATTTTAGATCCGCCTTTTTCACTTTAGTCTGTGAATCTATGACTTTGTTCAAATGATTCGCATGCCAATCTAATGTTTCCGCCATCGAAGTGCTTTTTTGCCCAATCGAACTCAGCAACTGATGCTGCGCTTGCTGCATTGATTTTAACTCTGTCGCTAATGCCGCACAGGACTTATCCGCTGCTGACAAGCCACCAGCTGAAAACATAAAGCCGACTGCTACGAAAATTTGAAACCCGCCCTTAAACATAGAGACCCCTCTCAGTTCCAGGGGACAATACTTGCAAATGACAAATTCCGACACTGTCAGAATTTTAGACAGTAATAAATACTACATGAAATGGCGTGCGACTAAATACGGGATCAAAATATAAAGAATAACGTCTCTCACCAAATAAAAGATAAAAAATATGGCAAAAGCCTTCCAGCCATAAGTTTTTAGAATTCCCTTTATTCCACCTTGGCGAAAAGCCATTCGAGCCTCATGTAGGGAAATTCTTAGTCTTTTAAAATAGCCCAACTTATCACGCTGAATTGCTTGAACATTTTGATCCATCATTTTTTTTCACCTGTGGAGCCTTCAATCGATCCAACATTTTCACTATTTAAGAACGCATGAATGGCCAAGATTTCTTTTTCCAAATGTGGCATCGCTGGCATCTGTGACGTCGATCTTTTTGGAGAATAACCAGCTGGATATTGCGCTTTCATAATGCGCAATTGAACCAATTCCAAGCTAGATTGGGCTACAGCTGGCCCAATAGTTCCATCTAATTTTGGATCAGCATTGTGACAGGAAATACAGTTCAGTCTGTAAATGGCCTGTCCACGCTCTACCAACTGTTGCGGAGTCATTTGCGCAGGATCAACCGTCTGCTTTTTCGTACAAGCCACTGCTCCGGACATAATCCAGGCAACGACCAAGGCTGAAATAAAAAAGAAGGACATGATTCTCATGTCCTTCTTTTTGCCATCGATCACATTACTGATCAAGCACAGTTGAGGTGCAGGCTAAATTTAGATAAAAGCTGACATAACAATAAAAATCGCAGCAGTTAGACCAAATCCACAGGCAATCACACCCTTAGGTGTCTGCATTGGACCCAATTTTCCTTTTAATGCGTTTGCTTCTAGCATTAGCCATAAAATACCTAAAACCACATAGGTCGCAGTCAAATTGGACTCAGGCGCCACTGTGTAAAATGGATGAGCCGCAGCTCCCATAAAAAACAACATTGGGATCGAAAACATCGTGTTAGTTCTTGAAGCTAAAAGCGCCTTTGGAGCCGCTTGCGCAGCCTCAGGCAATGCCGCTCCACCCGAAGCAACCTGATTTGCAGATGCCATCACGATCTTTTGATTAGGCCAAATAACGAACCAAACATTTGCCCACATTGTTATACCTAAAGTCGCGCCAATCATCATCGAAACTCCCCAAGCACCTTGTAGGCCTTGAGAGTGGCCCTTAAGACCAAACATCACTAGACCTGAAACCAAGGTCCACATCGCTCCCCATCGAAACCAATGAAGGGCAATTGGCAATAATTTGGTGGTTACTGCAGATTTAGCTCCGGCATCAAACTGTGCCATTGCTGAACCTTGAGTGAAGTTAAAATAGTAAAGGTGACCGATCCACATAACTCCAAAGAAAAAATGTAACCAGCGTGAAATATAGAAAAGACCTTCCAATGACATCAATGATGCAAACATCTTTAAGCTCCTTAGTTGTAAATTTATTTATGATCCAATAACAAAATGATTCAATTGATTCGGTTTTGTTTCAAGGCCGAATCCATCAAATCAAAGTTTATGTTATTGTGCGTTATGCTTCTTAAATCATTGGAGTTTGAAGATACTTTTCAAACTCAGACTTCATTTCACCTTGAGTGTAATGAACCATCAATCGAGCTACGTAACGTTTACCAACTTCAACGTGTTTTTTTGCGGGTGTTCGTTCCGCTGATTCAAAAAACTGTAAAAATGTTGAAGCTGTCGCCAAAAGTACATTTACCAAAAAGTTAATTTCATCGGCAGCAGAAATTGGAGCCATCCAACCCATTTTCAACCAGCGCTTATACATTAACGTCATCACTTTAAGACACTTTGCAATATGGGCTTTCCACATCTTAGAAAGCTGAGCGTCTTTACGTCTCAAATAATACATTTCGCGATGAAAAAATCGATAGCGCCAGAACAATTCAAAGTTCTTTTCGATCAGGTCTAGTGGGTGATTCAATTTCACACCTTTTTTGGTTTTCCACAGCACATAGGTCTCGGCAGCCATCTGCTTGAAAATATGTCGAATAATCTCTTCTTTATTCGCAAAGTGAAAATACAAGTTTCCCGGACTAATACCCATTTCTTTGGCGATATGGTTAGTCGTCACGGCAACTACGCCGCTACGGTTAAAAAGCTCGATCGAAGTCTGAATGATTTTATCTTTTGTTTTCATAGGCTTGCCCTTTTTAAAGGCTAAGGCCTTTAAAAATCAATGTTTATATTGAAACCAGTTCTCTTTTTGTTTCATAATTAAGGGATGCCTAATAAGAAAAAGAAAATTGGGGTCCAAATCACGGCCCTTATGTTGTTTATTGCCGCGGGAGCCTGCCTGGTGTGGGCCTTTAAAGAGCCCCCTGCCGAGGTCGTAGCAGCAGCAAAGCTTGAAAAGATGCAGGCATTTCGAAACGCCATCGCCCAAAAAATTGGCCCTTCTTTACTGGCTGGCGAGTTTATCAAGCAAATTGAAATCCCAACTGATTTAGAAGAGGGCGAAAAGTCACAGAAAGTAAATCTCGAGTACACGATCGATCCGATGCTGCAAAAATCAGCTGAAAAGTTGCTCAAATCGTATAAGCCAGATTACGGTGCCATCGTCATGCTCGAAGCGGCCACCGGAAAGATACTGGCATTAGTTAGCTTTGACAGAAAAAGTGAGACCTCTTCAAACTTAGCATTACGCGGAACATTTCCTGCCGCTTCGATTTTCAAAATTGTCACAGCCACCGCAGCATTGGACAAGTACGATGTTACACCTGACACCATTGTCATGTTCAATGGCGGCAATCACACACTTTATAAAAAAAATGTCATGTCAGATAAAGTGAATCGCTGGACTAGAGAGATTACTCTAAGGGAAGCCTTCGCCAGATCCATCAACACCGTATTTGGTCGTCTGACCCTGGAAAAATTATCACCCAAGGATTTAGAAGATTACGCAATTCGATTTGGCTTTAACAAGGACATCAAATCGGATTTACCATTTGATTCTGGATTTACTGAAATTCCGAAAGAAAAAAACTTTCACTTAACTGAACTGGCATCAGGCTACAATCGAGTCACCAGAATGAGCCCTATGCAAGGCGCGCTGATTGCCAGCGCCATCGCCCAAGACGGCGTGATGCACGTGCCTTACATTGTCGAAAAGGCACGCGACGAACAAGGCAACACCATTTTTCAGTCAGAGCCCATCGAAGAGGGCAAAACAATGTCCGCAAAAGGTGCAGAAAAATTGAAAGAGTTAATGGAGGCCACGATCACTTCTGGCACTTCAAAAAAATCATTTCGAAATTTAGTGCGTGATCGGCATTTTAAAGAATTGGTGATCGGTGGCAAAACTGGATCATTAACGGGTGATAATCCTAAAGGCAAAGTCGATTGGTTCGTGGGCTATGCGATGAATGAAAATCAAAGAATTGCCATTGCCGCGCTGACTGTAAACGTCAACTACTGGACAGTAAAATCATCTTATTTAGCTCAATCCTTGTTTCGGGCACACTTCAAAGATCAGTTCTCTAAAAACAACGAAAAATTCTTCAATGCTTCTTTAGATTCTCCCGAGCAAAAAGCCGGTCTTTAATTTTGATTTAAAATCACATTTAGACGACTGGCAATTCTAACACAAATCGAGTGTTGGAACATTTATTGTCCAAAAACAACCTGCCCTCATGGTCTTCAGCTATTCCCTTGGAAATACTCAGTCCTAAGCCAACACCCTTACCGATTTCTTTCGAGGTGAAAAATGGATTGAAGATTTTTTCTTGAATTTCTCTACCGATTCCAGGACCTGAATCAGTCACTTGAACTTGAAGTTTGTTCTTATCTAGTACGAAAGAAATCTTTATCCAAGGATCATCGCCATTTTCAATTTCATCAGCCGAGTTGTTGATCAAATTCAAAATAATCTGAGAAATTTGCGTTGGGCGGCAGTTCACATATATTTCCATAGGACACTCAAGCACATCAAAACGAATATTTCGTTTACGAACTCGTGCTTTCGAAAGCACCAAAGTTTCTTCAACTATTTCATTGAGTGGAACGTGAATCATCGGGTCTTTGTGACCATCACGCGAAAAATCCAAAAGACCTTTTACGATTTTTGAAATTCGATTTGCAGTTGCTTCAATTTTATCTGCCGTTTCAAAGATTTCTTTTTCATGTTCTGATTTAGCCGCAAGTCTTTTTAGTTTCGCCAAATATCCAATTATGATTCCCAATGGGTTATTGACCTCGTGAGCCACTCCGGCCGCCATTTCCCCTAAAACTGACATTTTACCAAACTGAAAACGCTGCATCTTTTCTTCATCTAACTGCCGAGTCGCTTCTTGCAAACGAATATTTGCCTTGTCCCTTTGATACATTTGAACCGCTAAAGCCGCGTAGGAACAGATTCCAACAAAAGTCAGCATGAAGAAATAAATACTGTTGTCGAATCGACCTGAATTTAAAGTAGAAAACTGATCTGCAAATTGTTTCACCAAATGATTTTCTATGTCGATGACCAGGTCCTCACCCTTTTGAGAATCAACAACTAAGTTTTTAAGCAGCTGCTGAAGATCTGTCGGTGAGGAAGACTCTAATTTCTCCAAAATCGAATAAATAGAATTTAAATTTTCTAAAACCTCTGGTTTTTTTTCCTTTGGAATACCGTTGTCCAACTGCGCGAACGAAGCCTCAATCGCGGTGAACATCACTTCTTTTTTTTCATTTGGAATTTGCGCTTTAATTGAAGAACCCAATAAAGCAGAGGCAGTCCAATTGATCGAGTACAATTGAAGTCTAATTTGAGTGGCCGCCCGAATACCCAATTTAATTTCAAATTCTTTCTTTGAAAAACTTGCCAACTCCTGATTCGTTTGACTGGTTCTGACCACCAACGCCACTGTCGCCAAGGTCAAAAGTATGAACATGATCCACTGAAGCTTTATTTTCATCTCAACTATATCTTTACTTTATGAACTCTATTTTAATGACCTGCCAAACGGCATTTCCCTCTAAGACAGGTTTTACCGTCGCATCTTTTTCATATTTCTTAAAATCATACACAACTCGAAACGTTCCCTTATCTTTTGTGGGGATAACTTGGCCATCCTGCTTGTACGCCAACAGCGCTCCCCAGATTTGAATGTCTTTTTCATTCAATACTTGAGAATAAGCATTGGTCGCCGTCACTTTTGCTTTTGCCACCCCTTGTGCTGCATATTTCGCAAGAAGGTCTTTAAAAAGAACGCCTTCAAATTTTTTAACGCCTTCAGCTCGCCATTCGGTGGAAACAGAACTCAAATTTGGAAAATCTTTGTTCAACGAATCTACCGTCAGTTTATTAACTTTAGGATCAAGCAATGCCCCTGAAAGTTCAATGGAGTGTTGCCTTTCTGCATGGGCAAAAAAACCAATTGAAATTGCTATAAAAAGAATCAATGCCTTCATATTTCACCTCACCAAATTTTCACAAAGGAAAGAATAGTACTGGCAATTGTTTAGGTCCATTGAAATAAAAAATGACTAACTGAATAGCACGGGAGCAAAACCACCATATGTCGTTCTTAAATTGGTGACTTGTCCCTGATAAAGTCTTGCCATGACCATTTGAACTCGGTCTTGATAGGCATAAAATCGTAAATCAAATTTAAAAGACTGAGGCCCTTCGGGTGTTTCAAAAACTTTTTCAGGCGCTGCCACATATTCTTGCGCAATAAAGTCTTGGGTCAACAAGGCATCGAAAGCCTTACGACTGATAGAAGCACCTTTGTAACTTTGTTTCGATCCAAATGCCCGCTTGGGTTTTAAAAACAACCCTTTCCGTCTAGACCAAATTTCTTCAGCAGTTTGAGGGGTCACATCCCAAGTGCCCGGCAGATGATTTTTGAAATCGACGTTGGAATTGGACCAGTCAATCATACGTTGCTTATCTGCTAATACCAAATACTCAAACGGATTTGGAGAAAAGCAAATTTCTTGATTCAAAAATTTCTCTCTTAAAACTTTTGACGTTTCAGATTCTAAATAAAAATCGGTGTAGCGGTTGTAAACAAAATTGGTGGATTCAAGTGGCTCCGCAATGTCTTGAATTTTGGATTGCCATCCCCATTTTTTAAACAAAGACTGAAAAACCAAAAATTCGATGAACAATCTTTGTTCCCTAGGTTTTTCATCTAGGATTGAGATCTGTGGCGAGCCCTTTTTTTGATTTAACAAAAGCTCCTGTTCGATATTGGATTTGATTTCTAAAATATCAAAATCAGAAACAGGCAGCCTGAAATTACGACTCTTGTACAATTCGTATCCCAAAGCCAAAAATGCCGCATTCGTATTGATCTCGATCAATTTGATGTTTTCACTTTCATCAAGATGAAAGTCATAGCTCATCAGAATCGATTTATTACCAGGATCTTTTAGGCCTCGTGAAGCGACTTCGGAAGCAAGAGAATTCAAATAGTTTTCAGAAGATCTCAAGGCAAAGGCCTGCTTCACAAAACCCTGCGCCTGTTCCAAAATTTTTTTGGGAAGTTCGATGAAAAAAGGAGAAAGTAAATTGTCAGATATCAGCCCATTGAGATCTTCAGATCCAAGGTCAGGATAGTTTTTCTGAAGATGCTCAATGAACTGTTTTTTCATTTTAAAATTGAAACCTTATTTTACGAACTTGTCGCCTTTTTTCCATCCAGCGCCACAAAGTTCACCAGATTGTAAAGCCTGTAGAACTCGAAGGATTTCGTTGGCATCCCGGCCCACTGCCGTATTGTGAATTCCCATGTACTGAATTTTTTGTTCAGGATCGATGATGAAGGTTCCGCGAGTTGCGATTCCCGCATCTTCTAACAAAACACCATAATCGCGCGAAATTCGCTTAGTCAAATCTGCCAACAATGGGTAACCCAAATCACCTAGATCATCTTTCAGCCAACGTTGGTGAGAAAATACCGAGTCGATTGAACAACCCAAAACTTCAGCTTTAGCCGCTTTAAAGTCCGCAAGCTTATCGCGAAACTGAGTGATCTCTGTTGGACACACAAAAGTGAAATCCAATGGATAAAAGAAAAGAACAACCCATTTGCCTTTGTAATCAGCAAGATTGATTTTTTTGGTTTGTCCGCCGTCTACGACTGAATCTGTGGTGAACTGAGGTGCCGGTTGGTTGATCATTGGCATAGGAAACTCCTTTTTCGCGTTTGCGACGCGTTAGTTATAAAATGCTAAGCTCCTAGTGTTGCCATGGATTTCGAAATAAGCCAAGACTTGGCAATGGCAAGTCATAATGAAAACCAGACTAAAATCATTTCGTGGAACGTTAACGGCATTCGAGCTTGTGCCAAAAAGGGCTTAATGGAGTTTTTGGACGAGCACAATCCAACTATTTTTTGTGTTCAAGAGACTAAAGCCCATATTGACCAAGTCGAAGACACTATTCGCACATTAGGATTTCAACATAGCTATTGGTCATCTGCCGTTAAAAAAGGATACTCAGGAACAGCTACTTTTGTCGATCAAGAACCTAAATCCATCAAAAAGGGAATCGACATCAAAGAGTACGATTCGGAAGGACGCTTTGTTGTCACTGAACATCCCCATTTTGTTTTGTACAATATTTATTTTCCAAACGGCGGCTCGGGCGAAGAACGTCATTTGTTTAAACAGAAATTTCTAAAAGATTTGAATAAACATATGAAAGTCCATTTGGATGCTGGTCGCGGAGTTGTCATAGTTGGCGATTACAATGTGGCCCACACGGCAGCAGATATTTATGACCCTGTTAAATTAGCAAAAGAATCCGGATTTTTGCCTGAAGAACGACTTTGGTTCGATGAGTTTTTAAAAATGGGTTTTGTCGATACATTTAGGCATTTTAATCCTACGGCCGAGAAACGATTTTCGTGGTGGTCTTATCGAGAACTAGCCAGGGTCAGCAATCGCGGATGGAGAATAGACTATATTTGCATTTCCAAAAACCTTTTGGCCAATTTAAAATCAGCAGAGATTTTGGACAAAGTCGAAGGTTCGGATCACTGCCCAGTCGTCGCCACTTTTCAATTTTAGGATAAGATATGTTTCCGTTGTTTATTTTAATTTACCCATTTCTTGAAATCTACGCCTTCTATTTGTTCATGCAACAATACGGATTTTGGAACACGGTTTTGTTTGTCATCCTTTCTGGAATTCTTGGACTTTTCATTTTGTCAGTTCAAGGTCGTACGGCGATTCTAAGGGTGCAACAATCCTTTGCTGGTGGTTCAAAACCAGCCAATGAAATTTTACATCAAGGCGTTATCTTAGTTGGTGCATTTTTAATTATGGCACCTGGTATTGTTTCGGACATCGTCGGACTTTTATGTATTTTGCCGATCTCTAGACATATCATCGTCGCAATTTTAAAATTTAGAATTGCCAAAGGACTTTTTAGCGGTGGAATTCGTGTTTTTAATTCTGGCTTCGGCTTTGGCACAGGCCCCGAGTTTCAACAACCCCGCCAGCACAACAATCACTCCCACCAAAATATTGAGCGAGATGTGACTGTTGTTGATGTGACCCCGATTGAGGTCACCCATCAAATTAAAAAAGAAGACAATTAAATAGTTGTTGAAATTTATTCGAAAAATTCAGGACAAGACTGAATACATGATTGTCCATCAAGCTTAATTTCCGGCTGCAAACAACCTGGGGTCATCTTGTGACGAACAACGCTAAAGCTGGACGAATTTGTGACCGTCTCTTTTCCCTGATAGTAAGCTTCACAAGCATTTTTAGCGTATTCTTCCAAACCATTTTTAAATTGAAAATGCTTAAATATAGATAAGTACTCTCGCGCTTCATATTTATTGATGCCGACATTGTTCTGATCGGGACTGGATTGAGCGATGACAAAGTCAAAATCCTTGTAGCTAATGTCGCAATCCTTATTCTTTAAAATTCCAAATGGGTCCTCACCAACTCGCTCGACGATAGCCACGTGATACTTCGTTGCCATAATATCTCCAGGCTGAATCCAGCCGGACTTTTTTCCCATCTTAGCTTTTGCTAAACATGTGTAACCACTGTCCACCGGATCCATATAGCTTCGCGCTGGATAATTCTCGACTTCTGAAGCCTTCATTTGCTTTCCTTCACGCAGACGAAGTCCTCCCGCAGCTAAAGAAGTAAATACAAACCCAGAGCAGTCAATACCAAGCCCCGCACCGCCATCACCATTCGTTTTCCAATAGTTCAAAGTGCTATCAACCGCCGAAGTTGTGTAAGGCTTTCCACCAAAATCATAAATCATGGACTTCTTTTTAACGTCGACACAACCTGTAGAAGGCGCAAAGTCTTTAATATAATAATGGGTTCTTGCAACCGCAGCTTGGTCAGATATTTTCAAGATCCGCCCAGTCCATGAGCCCGGATACGAGCCCAAATCCTCGATCCCTTCAAGATCAGGCGAATCTTTCCTCATCGGAGGAAGCTTTAAGGACTGACAACTTTGGTAAGCTGTCGCAAATGCCCGGCGAATTCCCATGACTGACAAAGATGTTCCGGTATCCACCGACAACCTTTGTAACTTTGTCAGCTGATCATAAGACTCAGCCCAAGCGTCGTTTGTAAAATTGAAAAAAATTGAAAAAATAGCCGCCAAAAAAATTGATAGTGTTTTCATGCAATTAAGTTCGGAAAAAACGCTGAACTTCTTTACAGGACCATCGGCCAAATCATCGCAAAAATTTCCACCTAAATCGAACACAGTCGAAGCATGACTTAGCTGAAAATTAACCTATAAATTCGTTAATTTTGCCTTCAATAAGTCGATAGGTACTTGAATGGCCAAGAACTTTTTTAAAAAAGTCAATTTTGCAGACAGCTTTGAAATAACTCAAGCCTTGCCAATTATGATGGCAGCGTTTTTGTTAATTCCGATTTTGTATTTGTTAAAAGCGACCATTTCGGTTCACGATGAGCAAATTAACTTCACCAAGTCCGAATTAAGTGGTGTCACTAGAATTGAAAATGAGTTTTCTACCTTAGAAAAACCTTTTTACGAAGGTTCATTGAGTCTCAAAAAAAAGGTGCGAGAAATCGGTAACGACTCTAACTTGATATTAGATCCTGATTTGGACAGTTACCACATTGCAAATTTGATCATCAATTCTACAACATTTGAAGTTCATCATCTTGAATCCTTAAAGAATTCCCCTCTTAATTTTGAACATTCGACCCGTTCTTTGAAAGATCTGTTTGAAAATGACTTACCGGCACAACAAAAAAACATTTTCACTTGGTCACGAAGCCGAAACCCAGCCGTACAAAAAAACAAAGAACTTCTGAATCAAGCCATCGAAGATGAAATCTCATTAATCCAAGAAACTTTGCAATCTATCGACCACACCGGCGCCATTTCCGATAGTCAATTTCACCAAGCCATTCGGCACATCAAAAGCCGAACCAATTTGGCTTTGGGTACCTTGAAATTAACATTACAGGAACGCATTGACTATTATGAGGGGCGAAAGAAGACCACGGTTTTATTTACCACGATTCTGTGTCTGATTTCATTTGCTATGGTGATACTGATCTGGAGTTTGAATAAACGAGCAAAAGCACTGTTGCAAGATCAGCGTGATCGAATGCTCCAATCTGAGCGAATGAGCTCCATTGGGGTTTTATCCAGTTCTTTCTCGCATGAAATCAAAAATCCTTTGGCCATTATAAGTTCGTTAGCGCGAAAGATTTCTAAAAAAGCACCGGAAACGATGATTGAAAAAGCAGACTTATTAAAGTCAGCTGAGAATATTTCGACGATGGTCGATAGAATTGAAAAAATCTTAAATGGAATGCGAAATTTTTCAAGGGCTGACTATGATACCAACTTTGAAACGGTCAACTGTCAGAGTTTAATTACAGACGTCGAATTCATGGTCAAAGACCACATCCTGAAACGTGGAATTCAGATGAAAATCACTCCTTTCGATCCAAACATGACCTTTGAAGGACGTTTCGTGCAAGTGGGTCAGGTTCTAATCAATTTGATCAACAATGCTGGTGATGCCGTTGAAAATTTAGAAGATAAATGGATCCAAGTCAGCGTCACCGACAGTCCTGAATTTGTCGAGTTTTCGGTGGTCGATAGTGGTCGTGGAGTCAATCCAGAGATTGCCAATAAGATATTGGAGCCATTTTTTACCACCAAACCTGTGGGCAAAGGAACCGGTTTAGGCCTTAGTATCTCTAAGACTATTTGCGAAAAGCACGGGGGAAGCCTAAAAATCGATTTCGAATCGCCCAACACAAAGTTTGTTGCGCAAATTAGAAAAAGAAATACGTCTACGGCAACAAATTCAACACCTGCTGCTGCCTAATTTTCACGCTCCGCACGAATCAATCCACCTGTTTAATTACAATTTAGATCATTCTTTGATATAGCTACCCGGTAGGGAATTAACTGTGATTAAATTGAACACTAATCTGATCAAGACTTTCTCGATTGTCGTAGTACTTTTTCTACTCAGTCGGTACTTTCCAGTTGGGCCCATTGATCCATGGTCTATTCTAAATCCAAAAAAAATTTTTCAGCTCATATTTGCATTGGTCATATTGCAGGTGCTTGCTGAGGTATTAATTTGGCTGCTGGGTGCAAAAGCCGGAACCATTGTTGCAGGCTTTTTAGGTGGCCTCATTTCAAGCACAGCCTTAACTGCTTCCTTGTCAAAAAAATCCAAACTAAGTCCTGCGCCTAATATCTCTATAAGTGCCTTAACGTTTTTAAGTGGAACTTTGGCAATGCTTTGCGAAGCCATTGTGATGACTTTTGTTGGAACCGATCAATTTCATTGGGAGATTTTGGTTCTATTCAGTGGCCCCATGAGTTTAACTGGATTTCTAATTTGGCTGTGGTCAAAAAATCGAATCATTCTAGTAGATACAAGCAAAGAAAAGTTGGCCGTAGAATTTTTGCCAGTTTTGAAGCTCACTGTTTTTATCGTATCAATTCTGGGACTTGCTAAAATCTTACAGATCTATTTCGGTCGAAATGGTCTTTTTGTTTTAACATTTTTAGTTTCGCTTTTCGAAATTCACGGTTCGATTATTGCGAATATTCAACTTCATGATGCCAATTCAATTTCTTTGAACTTTTTAGGTGTGCTTTTGGGTGTCTCGGTTGCAGCTTCTTATGTTTCCAAATTATTTTTAGTTACCACTATTGGCAGTAAGGAATTAACAAAATTGGTTCGCAAGTGGACCGCGTTGATTGCGGTTTCACTGCTGGCCAGCTGGATTGTTTTTACGTTTTTAACTTAATGAAGAACTTGCGATGATACTACGTTTGAAGAATCTGCGATTTCTTGATCAGTTGCTTCTCGCACATCGATGGCTTCAATTTCAAAAACAAGATCCTGTCCAGCCAACGGATGATTGCCATCTAAGCTGACTAGGTCATCGTGAATTTGAGAAACCAAATAAGATCTGACGGCACCAGTTTTTGAAGTGATTGAAATGGTCTCACCGACTCGGACTTGCTTTGGTAGTTTCTTCTTAGGATACAAAATAACTTTTTGGGGTTCATAAAGACCGTAAGCTTCAGACGCGGCTAGAGAGATTTTTCGTTTCTCCCCTTTTTTTAGTTGCTGAAGTCCACGGGACAGTCCGTCTAGTTTTGCATTTGGATCATTAATCGCAGTAATAACATCACGGTTGAAGGTAGAACTGATCATTCGGCCGAGATGATTTTTGACAATACATTTGAAAGAAATAATTTGCGCGCCCATGATGGCCTCACTTTGATGAAGTATTTAGAAATAAAAAACCGACCCTCTCAGGCCGGTTTTTTAGCGTAAACTAAAGTCTCAAAAAAAGTTGAAACTAGTAACGGCGTGAACCGCCACCACCGAAACCACCACGTCCGCCGCCGCCTTCGCGAGGAGCTTGTGGTTTAGCTTCAGAAATATTCATTGCTCGTCCGCCAAGCTCTGAACCGTTGAACTTTTGGATTACAGCCATTGCTTCAGAATCTGCTGACATTTCAACAAATCCAAAACCTTTGCTACGACCAGTTTCGCGATCCATGATCACGTTTGCAGAATCAACAGATCCAACTTGGCTGAACAAATCAGATAACTGATTTGAATCTACTGAGTATGAAAGGTTGCCTACGTATAATTTTTTTCCCATATGTGCCTCCTATGAAAGCTTGGGGGCCATTCGCAGAAGACAAAAGGACATCTAATGAATCTCGAGAACGGTCAATTGAGTTTGTAGTAGAACACGATCTTGCCAATTAAGATAGCAGTAGTTCTTCAGGCCTACCTCAGACGATTACAGGTATAAATAGTTCCCATCACTCTGCCTAATCGTCTCCAATCAATCTGGCAATCGAGTCTCCCCCCTAGAACATTCAGCTAATTTAACCTAATTGGACATAACGCCTGCTTTCCTGTAAGAACATCCTCCATAAGGTGACCCAATGAAACCAATAATCGCTCTGACTGATTTTCAAATTGTTTTACCAAAAATTGAAATGGATCAAAAGACCTCTCTGGGATTAACGGCTCAGATACACATGGCTCAGCCATTGGGTGAGCGAGTTGGTATTTTGATTGAACGATATGGAGTTAAGCCAACTCAAATTGCCACAAGGCGGTTTGAAGACACCGAGCTTGTTACCAAGGGTTCAGATATTAATGAACTGACTCATTTTTTCGGAAAAAGAGCTCAAGAAGTTTTTGACAAGTTCTATCCTACTTCTGCCAAAGCGCCGAACCACATTGTTCACGTGACTTGCACCGGATATATTTCTCCAAGCCCAGCGCAACACTTGGTCAATAATCACAAATGGAACCGCACCAATGTTACTCACGCTTATCACATGGGCTGTTATGCTGCTTTGCCAGCGATTCGAATGGCTGAAGGTTTCGTATCTGCTCAAAATGGACAAGTTGATGTGGTACACACTGAGATGTGTGGTTTACATATGGACAGTAAAGACCACTCCCCTGAACAAATGGTAGTGCAAAGTCTTTTTGCTGATGGACATGTGAAGTACTCGGCCATTCCACAAAACATCGCGACCAACGGTTTTAAAGTTTTAAATATTTGCGAACAAATCGTGCCGGACTCAGAATCCGATATGTCTTGGATTCCTGCCAGCTGGGGAATGAAGATGACTCTTTCCAGAGATGTTCCAAATAAAATCGGAGACTGTCTAAAGGATTTTCTTGAAAGGCTCGTTCAAGATTCAGGACACTCACTCCCTGAAGTCATGAAAGATGCGATCTTTGCGATTCACCCAGGTGGACCTAAAATCATTGATTCTGTTGGGGCGAAGTTAGAATTAAGTAATGATCAAATCAGCGCTAGCCGCGAGGTTCTTTTAGAACGTGGGAACATGTCCTCGGCAACTTTGCCTCATGTTTGGAAAAAGCTTTTAGATAGAAAAATTCCGAGCAAAAAATTGGTTGTCAGCCTTGCCTTTGGACCCGGCCTTACTATTTTTGGAGCTTTGTTTGAAACTATCTGAATTCATCATCATTCCATTTATTTTACAGGGACTGTTGATGATGGTGGACGAGTTCTACTATCATATCAAAAGAGGCTTACCGAAGTGGGAGCGCCTGGGCCATCCCCTCGACACTATTTCAGTATTAGCTTGTTATGTTTTTATTTTGAATTCTCAACCAACAATCGAAAATGTGAAATGGTTTGTGGCGCTTAGTTTATTTTCCTGCCTTTTGGTCACCAAAGATGAATTTGAACACAAAAAGCATTGCACTGCCGGCGAACAATGGCTGCACTCGGTTTTATTTGTCATTCATCCGATCATCTTAATGGTCGCTGGTATCATTTGGTACTATGCTGACAGTTATCCAGAATTGAATTTGAGCCTATTAACTGGTCTTAGAATTCAAACCCTCATTACGTCGCTATTTTTAATTTATCAAATCACGTATTGGAATATCATTTGGAAACAAAATCAGGAATAAACAACGACATCTATAATACTTTGGGCGAACGCTGGTACACGGCTTTTGACGACCCCGTGGCCTTACTTCGGCAAGAATCTAAAACTAAAATCCCTTGGGTCCTAGAGAAAGTTAAGAAAACCTACGGAGACAAAAAAGACTTAAAAATCTTAGACGTTGGCTGTGGGGCTGGTTTCTTAAGTAATAAGTTAGCTTTAGAGTTTAAAGAAGTTCACGGTGTGGATATCTCTGAGGAAAGTCTTTATATCGCCAAAAAATACGACCAGTCTGGAAAAGTTCAGTACCAAAAAGCTGATGCCTATCAACTTCCATTTTTAGATCAACAATTTGATGTGGTCACAGCAATGGATTTCTTAGAACATGTCGACAATCCCGAACAAGTGGTCAAAGAAATTTCCCGAGTGTTAAAACCTGGCGGTCTTTTTTTCTTTCACACCTTCAATCGAAATTTTTTGGCTAAAATTGTGATTATCAAATTAGTGGAGATTTTTGTTAAAAATACTCCAAAAAATATGCATGTCATTGAGCTATTTATTACTCCTGAAGAACTCAAGCAGTTTTGCACCAATCAAAGTATGACTGTCCAAGAGATGACCGGAATCCGCCCAAGATTTTCAACCATCACTTTGAAATCACTGTTTACCGGCACCGTTCCAGTGAACTTTGGTTTCACATTGACAAAGTCCTTGAAGCTTTCTTATCTAGGTTATGCCATCAAGAACGGATAATCGAAAAATGGAACCCCAAGAAATCAAAATCAGATTCAATACTGATAAAGACAAACTAGATAACACCTTGCCTCCTTGGCGGGTCATCATTGCTGGCAAAGAAAATTTCGCCGAATCAGTTTCAATCCAAACGCCTTCTTGGACAACCTTTGATGAAATTTCCCCTGGACTTTTTAAATGGCATATTACCTGTAAAGGCAATGTGAAGTGGGATCTACAAACCAAAAATTGTACAATTGCTTAGATTGATTCCACCTAGAATCTAAAGTACATTCCTTTCGATGAACAGTAACGAATCTCCCGCACCTAAAAACAATTCGACTCTTAAGGATTTTATTACGGTTCTATTGGTGCCTCTTTTAGTTAATAAAGCGGTTATGCTTTACTTCGGCATTAACTACTCGAACAATCCTGGCGAAGGATATGGCTACGGGTTGATTGCCACTATCGCCTTTTTATTTTTTACGGTGGGCAGATTTCTTTGGAAATACAAAGATATCGAGGATCCCTAGTGATTCCGTCAGCCATCTGGGTCAAATGGCTGATCGCTTTTTTCTTTCACCTGTATATGTGGATTAAGATAGAAAGAAACTCGAAAATCTAAAAACTGGCGGAGGATGCGAGATTCGAACTCGCGTTACCTTTTAAGGGGTAAACTCGCTTTCCAAGCGAGCGGATTCAACCACTCTCCCAACCCTCCGAAAATAAATAGCTAGATTACTTTTCGCATCGAGTGTTAGAAACATCAACGATTTTAAGTTCGTTAGCTGTGATTTCGCTTGCTCCAATTTTAACCTTCTTGATGACCGAATGAAGCTCAACATCCGTCATACAGGCACGCTCACCGATCGGTGTTTCTTTGGTGTTTCGAACCGTCACTAGAAAACGCTTCTCTGCGCCCTCGCCAGCTGAAGTCACCAAAAGACCTGTAAATTCACCATTCAAATTGGCCTTATTCACCTTTTCCATCGTTTTAGAATCAACTAAAACCTTAACCGCGGCATCCTGATTGCTAAAAATCGTAATTTTAGCAGATGCTGACAAAGAGGCTGCCAATACAGAAACCATAACTAATGCTTTTTTCATAAAGTACTCCCTTTTTAAAAATACGTTTTTTAAACGAACGCTTAGTAAACTGCAGAATGAGCGCCAGCTAAAAAAGGTTATATTTTAATAGAGAGTCTAAAAGTTAGACAGAGGACCAAATGGGGCGGTCCTATTTGGTCATCAGGTCAATTTGATCGAGCAAAACCTGTCGATATTTGCGGTCAGCGGTCCAAAATAAATTACCATGGGAACCCTCGGGGACTGAGATAAATTTCTTGGGTTCTTTTGCATCGGCAAAAATCCGTTCGCCATTTTCAATCTCGATCACCGGGTCTTGATCTCCATGAATCACGATCAATGGAGTCGGCGAAATCTGCTCAACATCTGGAGCCCAGCGATCGCTTAAAACCAAGTAAGCCATCGGTTGCAAAAGCCAAGTCAACCAATGCTGGGAAAGTTTTTTTCTCGCGATTCGTTGAAACGAAGAAAAAGTTCCATCGGCAATCACCACTTTAATCGGAATTTTATCGGCTTCAACTTTACCGCGATTGACCTCGGTCGCCGTTTTCATCGCCACAATTCCACCCATGCTTTGACCATAAACGATCAAGTCCTTTGGATCTTTGTTTTTATGGACCCATTCAAGGGCCGCAACACCAGTTATGACGTTGTGGTAAGGATCGGGCTCCCCGTCGGATTCGCCATAGCCTGGATAATCAAAAATCAAATAGTTGTAACCCGCATCTGGCAACCAAGACATAGCCAAAAAATGCGTCGAAATATTTTCGGCATTTCCGTGAAAATAGACCCAGGTTCCTTTGACTTCTTTGGTTCTTGCAGGAAACCACCAGGCATGAATTTTCTGATGTTCAGAGTTTTCAAAATAGATATTTTCAGGATGCAAATTGAACTTAGCCGGATCATAAATCTTTTCTTTCTTCGGATAGTACATCAACGATGAACAACCGGTTAGACCCGTCATAGTGATAAACATCAAAAGCATTACAAAAGAAGAAATAGATTTAGTAGAAATAAAGCACCTGCCCCTGAACGGATCTATCATAACGAACATCTTCGGCTAACACTTGCACGGCCCAATCTTTGTTAAAAGAGTATTGAGTGGTCAGATCCACTTGCTGAAAATCTCGACGATCACCTTCTAAATTCCGACGATACCAGCCCTCAAGTGTTGTAATGAAATTGTCTTTCCAGCGAAATCGCAGTTCCGTCGATGGACCGGCCCCATTGATAAAATGATTTCCGCTCGTGTGATAAATGTAATTGGTTGCACCGCGAATACCTAAAAACCAAGTGATCATAGGCTCTTCGTTAAACGCAAATGTATATCCCGCGCCACCACTGAAAGTGGCAGCATGACAGCCAATACAATTTTCATCTTTGATTTTTTCAGCGCCCAATTTGACTCGCCAAGAATAATTAGAATTGAACATCGAGTAAGGAGAATAAGATATCACTTCAAAAAGAGAAAAATCCTCAAGCTCTACTTTCTGTCTTTGTCTTGAATAGGAAAATTGAAAATCTCCAAAAGAAATGGCCGCATATTCGGGATAACCCGTAATCAAATCCACCCGGTCATGAAGCGCATGTTTTAATCCAAAATTGACGGCATCGTCTCCAAATTGGGATCCCCGGTACCCTAAACCCAAACGACGTGAACCATGCGCCAGATGAGGCATCTCGCGCTCGGGCGCCGGGATGATCAAAGGCTCGGTCGCCAGTGAAACCTGACTTCTGGCGTTGAGGATTTTATTTTTAAAATCAGTTTCGGGACCAGGTTTTTGAGTTTGGTGCACAAACTTAAAATCCATGTAGTCAATGGCCGCATCCAAAATATCTCGACGATTGGCTTCAGATCGTTTTGAAAAATCCTCGGGAATTTGAAATTGATCGATCATTTTTTTCAAATAAATTTGATCATCTGAAGATATCTTTCTAAGACGCGAGAAAAATTCGGTACGAACTGCCGGTCGGTAATGAAAACTTTTAACCAAGCCCGGAGTATTCCACGCATCTTTCACGGTGTCTGATGGAATCACCCATTTTTTGACTCGTGAAACCACATCGATAGTGGGGTCTGCGGCCTCAAGTGCGGTCAGCATGTGGTAAGAGCAATTTTCAGTTAAATACCAATAGTCGATGTAAGCCGGCCCCAACTCCCAAATGTGGGCTATGAGCATGCTGACGGTTTCAGAATTCACATTCAGTTCGTACTCCCAAAGATCTCGAGCTTCAGAATTGTTATACTCGCGAACCTTGTAGTAATAAGGAACACTGGTGAATTTCCCGGGAAACATTCCAAACAATCCCTTAACGGCATAAAACAAAGCATTGCTAGTATCCGCTTCGGCCGCGTAATTGATCCCGTAGTCTAAAAGCTCGTAGCGCTTACCATCTTTGGCAGGTTCTTTATTGATTCGCAAAAATGTGTGGCCAAAAGCCGAAGAGGGATTGTTCAAATAGAAACTAGAAAAAACCAAAGAAACCGAACTGCCTTTAAGTGCGGTCAAATATTTTTGAAACCTAGGACATTCACGATCTGGGAAATTTGTAATTTCAGGAGCTAAGTTTTTTTTCAAAAATTGATATCGGGCCGGAAACACACATTGGGGCAATCTTTCCTCTGGCGAATTGGGGGCGTCCCACATCGCCTCGATGTCAGCGATCAGTTCCGCTTCGCGATCTACAAATCCACGGGAAGAAATAAAGAAATTGGTTGAGTCAATTTGACTGTAGGTCCAAGTGCCAAACATCTGTGGTTCAAAATGCAAAAGCTTCTGCCATTGCCTTTTTTGCGCCAAACCTTTTTCACGAGCGACTTTTAAGGCCATTTGTTTGGCGTCTAAGTTTTGGGCCTGAACTGGCATCGACAACGAAACTGCGATTACGATCAAAGCTGAATAGACATAAGACAATGCCAGAGATGGATTTTTCATAAGGGATAGTTGTATCTAGGAAATAAAAAAAAATCACCGCAGGTGCGCTGCGGTGACTTGAAAAACACGGATTATGTGTATTTAAAACTTAAAACTAAATGCAAACTGAGCGAGCGCCAACTTCGATAGCAGCAGGCTCCATGTTGGATTCAACAAAAATCTTATTGTAGTTCGCTTTCATTGCTGGAGCAAAAGCATCAGCTTTGCAACCCATCAATTGAGCCAAACCAGCCAAAGTCTCACCTTGACCACGAGCAGACTCGATCGCCAAAGCCATTTTGTTCACTTCGATAAAAGCTGGAACTTGTTTGTTTTGTGCAACAGCCCCACCTTCAGTACAGCCAGATGTTCCAGAAGAAATTCCAAACATTTGAGTGTACGAACTTGCGTTTGTTGTCGCAGCCAAAACCTGATTACCATCTTTACCCATCAACTGAAGGCCAAGACCGCAACCCGCCTCACCATAGTGTTTTGCGAAGGACAAAGAAGAGAAAACCGTCATTAATGCAATTACTAAAATTTTCATGTATTCACTCCTTTAAATTAAATTTGGCAAGATTTGAAAGCAACAGCTTCAATTTGTTGTGCAGAAGCTCCACCATTTGGAAAAGCTTGGTTGTAGTTTGACTTCATGTCAGAAGAAAAATCAGCATTTTTGCACTCAAGTACTTGAGCCAAAGATTGCAATGATTCCCCTTGACCACGAGCCATATCATTTTCAAGAGTCACTTTGTTCACATCGATAAACTGTTCAGCCTTTGCTGACTTTCCAGATTCACCGCAATTTAATGTTCCAGAAGAAATTCCAAAAGTTTGGCTTCCTGATACATTGTTTGTAGTACCAGCCAAAATCTGAATCATTCCTGGCTTGTCACCAAAAACAACTGATCCCAATCCACATCCTGCCATTCCGTATCCTTGGCCAGCATATTCATCTACCAAAGCTTTTTTCTTACCTGCAGCTTGAGCTTGTCCTAAGCCAAGAACTACACATACAGCAACTAGTGCCTTCATTAATTTCATGAACCCTCCTATTTTTTGGTTCTTGATAGTTTTATTGAGATAGATCTCAAAAATTCTTTACGAACCTAAAAATTGTGAAGGTTTAATGAATCAAAAGCAAACGACTTTACTTGGACAGCTGAACTTAATGAGTTGTGTTGTACCTAGTGACTACTTACAAGCAACGACAGTCTGTTTTATGTTACCAAATAGACTTTGGCCTTGTGGATTTTCCATCCAAATTTCAACCGAGTCGCCAGCCTTCATAAACGGAGTTTTTGCAGCGCCCTCATTGATCGTTTCGATCATTCGTTTTTCGACTAAACAGCTAGACCCAAGGCTAGGGTCTTCGTTTGAAACTGTTCCACTGCCAATTAAACTTCCTGCAACTAAATTTCTAGTTTTTGCGGCGTGAGCGATCAATTGCCCGAAATGAAAATGCATCTGTCCGGCGTTCGCCTTACCAAAAAACTGATCGTTGTACTTCACGTGAAGTGGCAAATTCAATCTGCCGTTTTCCCAAGCCGATCCCAATTCATCGATGGTCAATGCAACGGGCGACAATGTTTTTGCTGGCTTACTTTGAAAAAATCCAAAACCAGATGCTAATTCTTCTGGGATCAAACCACGAAGTGAAGTGTCGTTAATTAGTACAACCAACTGAATGTGCTTTAACGCATGTTCTGGAGTTACGCCCATTGGAACGTCATCGACGATGACTCCCACTTCAGCTTCAAAGTCTGTTCCATGAGAAAAATCTCGCTGAGGAATTTCTCCATGAGGTTTTAAAAACTCGCCACTTTCAGCCTGATACATTAAGGGAACTGTGTTCAAGGTCTCTGGCAATGGAGCTTTACGAGCCATTCGCACCAGCTTGATGTGATGAATATAGGCTGAACCATCGGCAAATAACCAAGTTCTCGGCAACGCCGAACAAAAGTCCCCAAGTTGTACGTTGATGGCTTGAGCGAGTTTGTTTTGATTTAGATCCTGATAGATTTTTTGTAACTTCGGGAAAGTCTCTTTCGAGTTTTCAACTGCTTCACGAAGTGATTTGGCAATATCAGGAACTTTGACCGCTTTTTTTAAATCCGAACTCACGACAACCAATTCACCGTCTTTTGAATTCGATTTTAAACTTCCAAGCTTCATAAAAATTCCTGTCTTAAATTTTGTTATTTTCTATTCAAAAAATATCAGGCCAGCAAAACCAACCGAGGTCATATTCGCAACATTTTTAGAAATATCGCCGCTGATGCTTTCAAAAAAAACTTCCCCGCCAAATTGCGGAGCAAAACGAAAGTCAGCACCAATCTGAATCGGCATCAAAAAAGATTTCACGTCGGCCGCAGCACAAGTTGGCGCCTTAGAACACGAAACATCCTTAGACTGATTAAACGCCAATACGGGACCGGCAAATAAAGTGATCAAACGATCAATCTGCAACATCGGTGTCATTGGAATATCAAAGTAGGTGTATTGAATTTCAATATCACCTTGATTCGAGGGCCCCATGGTTACATATCGCTGATTGTAAATTCCACCACTGCGGATGCCAAAACCATTTCTGGTTAAAGGCAATAAACCAAGTACACCCACCATGATTCCAAATTTAGAGGTGACTGTGGCACCCGTAATATCAGTCGTTGCGCTGTTGTTTTTAGTTCCAACTAAAACCGCAAAATCCAAATCCGAAGCTTGAGCCACATTTGCGCAGCTCAAACTAATGACAGAACTTACAATCAATACAAATGCTTTGCTAAAAATATCGTTCATGACAAATATCAATCAAAAGTGAACAAAAAGTTCGCGCCAACTGTGGTCATGTTTTTAGCTTTGTTTTTCCAATACTCGGTCGGAATAGATTCGTAATAGATCTCTGCACCCATTTGCGGAGCAAACTTGAAGCTTGCACCCAACTGCAAACCAACAACCGAACCTGATGGTGTGTCGATTCCAGTGCAAGTTGCTGTTCCGGACTCTTTGCAAGAGCTGCCAGCTTTTAAACCCAAAACTGGTCCCGCGAAAACTCCACCGTAATCTGCAAATTTGTACATCGCTGTTAACGGAATATCGAAATAGTTCGCATTTAGTTCCAATTTATTTGCGCCAGTTCCAACTTCTACATTTCTTTGATTGTAGATAAAACCCGCTCGGCCTTGAATCGCACTGCCGCTCAGATCAAAAAATCCCAAAACACCGGCACCGTAACCAGTTAAAGAAGAAACGGTTTGTCCCGCCGTTGCTGCATCTGCGCTGTTTGAACGCATTCCTACAACCACTGCGAAATCGTTAGCGTTCGCCGCCACTGCCAAAGTTAGAACGAAAAAACTTACAACGACCTTCGTTATTGCTTTCATGATATCCACCTTTCGTCTTTAATAGCCTTACAAGTGAGGCAATATGGGTGATACTTTCTCGAATAATTTGGTTCTTTACAATTACTTCCGCAGCTCGACATCTTACCGCGCCAGAATCGCCCTGCATTTTAAGGGACTTAAGTTCGAATATAAGGCAATTCACCTACTTAAAAATGGTGGCGAGCAGCATTCGCCAGAATATCGAAAAATCAACCCAGCCGGCGGAGTTCCCACATTGGTTCATGGTGACAAAGTCATTGGTCAATCTATGGCGATTTTGCAGTACTTGGACGACGTTTTCCCGGAAAATCGGTTGTTTCCAACAGATCCATATTTAAAAGCCAAGATTTTAGACTACAGCGAGGGGATCAACTGTGTTCACTCGTTACCAAACTTAAAAGTGCTCCAGTTTCTAGAAAAAGAATACGGCGCTGATCAGGCCAAAAAAGAGCAGTGGATCCATCAATGGATGGGTCAAAACTTTGAAGCCGGCGAAAAACTATTAGCAAAATCTGCTGGCCAATATTGCTTTGGGGATCAGATCACTGCGGCCGACTGTTTTTTAATTCCGCAAATCACCACGGCTCAAAGATTCAATGTGCCGCTCGAAAAGTATCCAATCCAAATGAAGATTTTTGAAAATGCTTTAAAGCTCGAGGCTTTCAAAAAAGGCCACCCGTTTAGACAAGTGGACACTCCACCAGAAATGCGGATTGATTAGGAAACCGAATTTTGTGGCCAATCTTGAGGTACCAATTTGGTACTTCAAGATTTCTTCCTGATCTCGGACAGACACTTAATGTTGCTGATTGTGTTTTGAACCGAACACTAGTGGTTTTGAGGAATTTATTTTTTAGTGTGAATTCCAATTTCACGATGACCTGGCTCCGGTGGTGTCATGAACTCTCGGATGGCATCAAAGACAACTTTAAACTGGTAGTCATATTTATCCTCAAGGTGTTTGAGTTTGTCCGCGAGTTCTTTATGCAATTCCTGAAACTTTCGAAGGTTAACAAACGTTCTCATTATTTCAATATTCACCTGAATTGCCTGGGGGCTATTGAGTACTGAAGACAGCATTGCAATGCCCAACTCAGTGAAGGCGTAGGGTGGGGTTCTAGACCCTCCCCAACTTGAAATCACAGTTTGTGATTTCAAGTTCATAACTTCTTGATTTTCCAGTTGAAATATAAAATCAGCAGGAAAGCGTTCAATATTCCGTTTGACTGCTTGTATGAGGGCTCGCGGTTCTACCCCATAAATTTGAGCCAGGTCATGACTTAACATCACCTTGCAGCCACGAATGAAATAAATGCGCTCTTGAATCCATTCTATTTGATTAATTTTGTTCATGTCGAAGCACGATTCAAAATAGGAACCAGGGGACTACCATATTAAAATAGATTTGATGATCCTAAGTGTCCGATCGCCAAATTTTCTACCCCCGTGGAATGATCAGAAAGCTCCACTTATCAATCACCGGGACATACATGTACACAAGCACACTGATGTTCACCCAGGCGAAAAATGCCAACCATCGCTCTTGGCCATCGGATTTGTAAAAGCGCATGAACTCTTGAACCAGTTTAAAAGAAATTGGTCCTACTAAAAGTAGATAAACCCAACTTGCATGAACCATCCACGGTGAAACCATGGCCACCATCACATAAAAAAATGTCCACAATCCCATATGCAACATCGTTTTGTGGATTCCCAAAGCCGCAGGCAAAGTGGGAACTCCCCCCGCTTTGTAATCATCTTTGTATTTAATCGCTAAGGCCCAAAAGTGGGGCATCTGCCAAAAAAACAAAATCAAAAATAGATACAACGAGTCCGCATTTAAAATTCTTGAATCATTGGCTGCATAGCCGATGGTCACCGGCAAAGCTCCTGGCAATGCGCCTGGAATAGCCGCGAAAATCCACTTTGGTTTCCACCAAAGGGTGTAAAGTCCATTGTACATGATCACCGTTGCCCAACCTAATAGGCCGGCAATTTCAGAGGCTTTAAATAATTGATCTGAACCAATCAGCAAAAATGCTCCGGCTAAAATTCCGGCTGCTGCTGGTTGAATTTTACCAGAAGCAATTGGTCGCTTTGCCGTTCTAGGCATCAAACGATCTGTTTTGTATTCTTGAAGTTGATTTAAAGCCAGACTGCCGCTGCTTAAAAAGAAAAGCCCACCGACTAAGTGGGCAAAGTGCAAATAATCAAAGGCGGATTCAACTGCGAAACTTGTAGCGTAGCCAGCGATTCCCGCCAGCACCACAAAGATGACAATTCCGAATTTAGTAAGATCTGAATAAACTCGGAACATAGTCACCAAATTTTTCTACAGAGTGCTGCCCTGAGGAATTCTTGTGTAAATGTCTAAAGCACAGAATACAAACAATAATGCTAGGAAAAAGAATCCCGTCGCAAAAATGATTTTGTTCATTTTAGCTTCATATTTTAGGCCCATGAAAAAAGCCATAACTAAAAAAGCTTTTACTGCTGCAATAGCAAAGGCAACCGGAGCCGCCATCAGACCTAAGTGCATTCTTGAAGTCGCCACAGTCAAAATCGTCAAAACTAATAGTGCCCCGCAAACCTTGGCTAAAATTGCCGAAGAAACAATGTGGTGGCCACCTTCTTGATGATTGTTACCCATTTTTGTCTCCTATCCGATAAGATAAAGTAGTGGAAATAAAAAGATCCAGATCAAGTCAACGATGTGCCAGAAAATACCAACACCTTCGACCGCTGTGTAATAATGTTCATCAAAATCCCCGCGCAGATTACGGATCAAAACCCATGTGATTAGGGTCATACCGCAAAGAACGTGAAAACCGTGAAGACCAGTCATTGAGAAATAGAAACCAAAGTACATTCCTAAATTTTTAGAAACGGCTTCAGGATTGTTAAAGAAATGACCTGGCAAAAGACCATCATGAAATTTGTGTGAATATTCCATGTACTTGATGCACATGAAAATCGCTCCACACAAAATCGTCGCGGCCAAAGTTAAATTGGCTTGCTTTGCTTTTCCAGTCTGAATCAGATTAATACTGTAAGCCATTGTCCATGAACTGATGATCAGAACAACTGTATTGATCGAACCCATTTTCCAGTCCAGATGGCTTGCGCCCTCTGCGAACATTTCTGGAAACTTTGCATGCATCAAAAAATAACCAACAAAAAGTCCACCGAACATTAAAATTTCGGTCACCATGAATAACCAAATTCCTTCTTTGGAACTTAGGAACTCGTGCATGGCATCTTTAAAATGATGCGCAAAATGATGTTTATGATCGGCTGATGAATGATTATCTGTACTCATATGGCCCCGCTGTCACAACTGGTTCTTCATCAAAGTTGTGGAATGAAGGAGGAGAAGACGCATTTGTCCACTCCAATGTTTTTGAACCCCATGGATTTTGTGGAGCTTTTTCACCATTCATTAAAGACTGGATGATCACTCCAAGTGCAATCAAAAATCCGCCCGCAATCAACCAAGAACCTACAGTTGAAATTCGGTTCAAGGACTCGTACGCCGGAAGATAATCGAAATATCTTCGTGGCATGCCCATCGCTCCCAAAATAAATTGTGGGAAGAAGGTCACGTTAAAACCAACAAAGATTAGTACGAAAGTAATTCGTGCCCAAAACTCGTTGTACATTTTTCCGAACATTTTTGGCATCCAGTAGTAAAAACCACCCATTAAAGCCATCAAAGTTCCACCCACCATCACATAGTGAAAGTGCGCCACAACGAAATAAGTGTCATGAAAGTGAACGTCGATACCGATCGTTGCCAACATGATTCCAGTCACTCCACCAATTGCAAATAGGAACAAAAATCCTAAAGCAAAAAGCATCGGCGATTGAAAGCTGATCGATCCGCGGTACAAAGTGGCAAGCCAGTTGAACATCTTGATCGCAGTTGGAACACCCACCAACATTGTGATGAATGAAAATACGATTCCTGCAAATTCAGACTGTCCCGAGACAAACATATGGTGTCCCCAAACGAAGAAAGAAACTGCCGCGATACCAAGCGAAGAAAACGCAATCGCTGTGTATCCAAAGATCGTTTTTTTAGAAAAAGTCGTGATCACTTCAGAGATAATGCCCATCGCTGGCAAGATCATGATGTAAACTGCTGGATGCGAATAGAACCAGAAAAAGTGCTGGAATAACACCGGATCGCCGCCCAATGCCGGGTCGAAAATGCCGACTCCGAACAATCGTTCAGCCGCCAACAGTAGCAAAGTGATTCCAAGAACCGGAGTTGCCAAAACCTGCAAAATCGCTGTCGAATAAACCGCCCAAACAAACAAAGGAATTCGGCCCATGGTCATGCCAGGAGCGCGAAGCTTGTGAACAGTTACGATGAAGTTCAAGCCAGTCAAAATGGATGACATACCCATTGTGAAGGCCGCCAAAACCATTGTGACTACTGCTGTTCCAGTTTTGATTGAATACGGAGTATAGAAAGTCCATCCAGTATCAATTTTGTTTGTGAACATCGTGCTGACAGCCATCAAAGCTCCGGCCATAAACACATACCAGCTCATTAAATTTAGTCTTGGAAACGCAACGTCTTTTGCACCAATGTGAAGAGGCAAAAAGAAGTTACCCAAAACAGCTGGGATACCCGGAATGATGACCATGAAAACCATGATCGCTCCATGGTAAGTCATCACTTGATTGTACTGATCGGCACCCATCAAAGTTGGGCCAACAGAAAACAATTCTCCGCGGACCAACAGGGCCATGATTCCACCAACTAAGAAAAAGAACATAACCGAAATCATGTACATTAAACCGATTCGTTTATGATCCAAGCTCGTTAGCCAAGACTTAATTCCTGCAAATTCATTAATATAGTTTTTACCAGATGCTGAATGTCCCATTTGCATCCTCCTACTTGAGCCCTTTGATAAATTCTATCAAAGCATTAAGTTGTTCTTCGGATAATTGACCTTGATAAGTCGGCATCACACCTTTTGGAAAACCTTTTGCAACTTTTGCATTCGGCTCCAAAATTGATTCACGAACGTAGTTCTCATCGACTGCCACTTTGCCGCCATCGATTTCCCGAGCAGCTTGACCAAAAAGACCTTTCCAAGTTGGACCAACTTTTGGAGTTCCATCCACCGAGTGACAAGCTACACAACCTTTATCGTTGTAATATTTTTGACCTTTTTGGGCCAAAGTCATGCCATCTTCGTTCTCTTGAATCCACTTCTCGTAGTCTTCTTTAGAAACGACATGAAGTTTAGCAACCATTCCCGAGTGAGTCGTTCCGCAAAATTCGGTACAGAACACCTGATAATCTCCAAGCTTGTCAGCTGTGAACATTAAAGTTGTGTATCGTCCTGGCACCGCATCCTGCTTAATTCGCATTGAAGGAATGTAAAACGAGTGGATGACATCCGTAGAAGTCATGATCAATTTTACTGGAGTGTTCACTGGCACGTAGAACTCGCCACCAGCAGTTTTTCCACTTTTATAAACGAACTCCCATGACCACTGTTTTCCAATCACATGAACTTCAAGCGCATTAGCAGACTGCTCACGCATTTGGTGATAAACTGACCAGCCCCAGCCGAATGCCGCTAAAAATATAACCAGCGGTATAAAGGACCACAAAAACTCTAAAAAAGTATTGTGGCTAATATAAGGCGTTTTGTCGTTTGGAGTTTTTCTTTTGTATTTAATTACAAAGAAAATCATTCCACCGATCAATATGGCGCAAGAAATAAAACTTACCCATAGCAAAAACGAGTACAAGCTATCGTACTGTTTGGCAACGTCGGTCACTGCTGGCGGCATAAATGTGCCACCGGCCATCGCTTTTTCTGATAAAAACATCATCCACGTCATTGAGTCATCTCCTCAGTTCAGACCCTAAAGTTACTTTGTATTACGCAACACCATTGCCGCGCCCTTTACGAGCACGAATCCAGGTCGGAAGTAAAATTACCCCCAACACCAAGATGATTAACACCCCACCCAACTTCATAAGATTGGTTGCATAGAGTGTGTATTTACTTAGTTTTGGATCATAATGAAAACAGTACCAAATCAAACGATCGGTCAAAGTCCCGATCTTACCCTCTGAAGCTTCATTCAAAGCCAGTTTAAAATCTTTTCCGTCGATCATAATACCATGTAAATACCGAGATATTTTGCCCGCTGGAGTCGTTACGATAGCCGCCGAAGCATGAGCCCATTCTTTGGTATCATCTTTCCACTTGAACTTAAAACCAACCGCTTGAGTTAACTTTTGAATTGTGGACTCGTCCGCAGTTAAGAAGTGCCAACCATTTTCAGTGCCCGCTCGCGCGTACACCTTCATATAGGTTTCTTTCTTTTTTGCGGCTAATTCTGAGTTTTCTTTTGAATCGAATGAAATAGCTAAATACTGGAACTGACTTCCAGCTGACCAATCCACAGTTTTTAAAGAATCAATAACTCCATTTAAATGGAAGTTACAAAGACCAGGACATGAATAATAAACCAAGCTGATCACAACAGGATGAGTTCCATCATAAAAACTACCCAAAGAAACTTCTTTCCCTGTTTCGTCTTTAAATTTTAAACCTAGATCCAAATTTCCATTTAAGTTTTCAAAAATACCAACGTCTTTTAAGTCAGGCGGAGCTTCTTGTGCCGGCAAAGAAGCCGGGCGCATTTCATCATTAGCCTGCGCAAACACTGCCGCCCCGACAATTGCCAGGACTGCTAGGGAGAATTTCAAGAAACAAACACGTGACATTTGGGTCATCTACTATTTTGCCGTCTTCGCAAAAGCAGCAACTTTAGCCGCGTCTTCTTTTACTTTAGCGTTTGTAATTGAATCGATGAATTGAACCAAAGCCCAACGATCAACTGATTTCAGCTGAGCATAAGCCGCCATGGAAGTTCCAGGCAATCCCTCAAGCAAAACAGTGTAAATACCAATGTAGCCGCCGCCTTTTTTCCAAGGTCCTTCAACCAAGTTTCTTGGTTTTGGATTTAAAGCTTGTCCTGCAGGGCCGTCGCCTTTTCCTTCGTTACCGTGGCACATAGCACAGTTTTGCGCGAAAACTTTTTTACCGTGCTTAACCATGTCTTCGTTTGCAACCCAAGGCTCAGTAATTTTAGAAACATCAACTGCGGCCTCAGCTAAAACTGCATTAGCAGACTGAGGCTCTTGAATGTTTTCCTTTAAATCTACACCTGGGTGAATCGCTACGATGTAAATAAAGAAAACCAGTACAAATACCATAGAGCCAATAAAGGCAATCATGCCGCCCTGATTATGTTGATCATTTTTGTTGTTGTTCTCAGACATAGCTATCGCGCGCTCCTGAAAATAAAAATTCAGTAATACTGGGCACTTACAATAATGCCACAGACCCCAAATTCACTTGTTGTTATTGGAACAAACTAAATGAAAATCAACAGTTGAGCAAGGACAGTTCCCCCAGCCCCAGACCGTTGACGGATTGCGAAAATTTAGATTGTGCAAAGATCGCGAGCTAGATTTACGAAATATAAACCTAGCTCAAACTCGTATTTAGGCGTTTAAAAATCGATCAACAATGCTGACAAAAAGAGCTGGATCTTCAACATTGGCGCAGTGTCCGTGAGCTGGAACCACTTCAAATTTCGCATTGGTCATCAATGTTGCCCATGCTTTTGACTCATCCATTGGCAACAAAAGGTCATGTTCACCATGCAAGACTAAAACCGGATGCGCAATTTTTGAGCATTCTGCCTGAATGTCTAGCCCGTCCAAGGCCTTTAATACCCCAGCTCCAACTGTGTTGACCGCATGGAATGCATCTTCAACCACGATTTGTCTGAAAAAATCAGTGTTCGCATCATTATTATAGATAGTCGAAGCCATAACAGCAGAAACGATATCTTTGCTCGACTTCATCTGCTCGAATGCACCCGTCATCGCATCATCAAATTTGACACCTTTTGCAGACACCGGGTCCAACATCACAGCTTTTTTGAAAAAAGCCGGCGCCTTAGCTAACATCAATCCAGCAATCAAACCGCCAGTAGAATGTCCAACTAAGTTCAATGGTCCCATATTCAATTTTTCTGCAACCTGAATAAAGTCTTTCGCAAATAAGTGCATATCAATGTCAGCTTGATTTCTTGGCGCTGAACTTTTTCCGCATCCACGAAACTCGACCAGGATCATCGATCCTTTTAGATTTTTGCTTTTATTTTGACGAGTCCAAACTTGCTCAGCTGGATACCACCAACGATTTGAAGCCAAATTTCCATGAATAAACATCGTGTTTTCTGGCAAAACTCCTGGGATCACTTCACAGTTGATTTCACAACCTGAACCGTCATTCATTAAAAACTTTGGCATAATTACTCCTTACCCAACTTAAAGCTTCCGCCCTCATACTCGACAATGCCGGTTGTTGGATCAGCTTCAAATTCACGACCATTTGAAATGGTTTTGTTTTTATGTAGCAACTCGTTCACTAAAGCCGCTGAAAAATTTGGAACAGCCTCAGGAATTTTATGTTCCGAATAATTGATGATTGTTTTTGAAAGTCGAACATCTTCTGGAAGCTTATTCCAAAAATCCTCAAGGACATCTCTTGGGATATATTGATCTTTACCAGCTATGATCAAATGCACTGTTTTAGCAGGCAATTTGTTCAAGATTCGCTCCGCACGGAAATGGCGAATGCCTTGTACCATTCGGAAAGTAGCCTCTAACTTATAAATATTCTCCAAAACGATTGGCTCAGCCACCGGATATGACGAGTAAACGATTTGCTTTAAAAAATAGTCATAAAGTTCATCGTCCGAATAAGCATTCCATGGATTCATCGCACGGGTTGCCGCCACTTGATTTTTGATCCACTGATCTTGAGATTGAAGTGGTTCAGTGAAAGGTGCCATTGCAATCAAGGTTTTAACTTCCTTTGGAAATTTAGCTGCATAAGCAAACGCAATTCCGCCACCATAAGAAAGCCCTAAAAGATTGTAAGGTTTCTTAAGTCCCAATTTAGGCAACAATGAATTTAAATCCTCGACTTGTTTTTTATAGTCTACGGCTTCGGTGACTGGAGCATATTTCAACAAAGTCTGACCCATTCCCATTGGATCAAAACGAACAATTCCGACTCCTTTTTTAACTAAGGCGGCAGTGAAGGCATCCCACTGTTTCGTGCTGTAAGTTAGGCCATTGATCAAAACAACCGTTGGCTCACCTTCTTTAGCTTTGACCCAGTCCACATAAAGCTCATTGCCTGAATCCACTTGAACAAATCCAGTGAACTTATTTTTTGGAGCTGCTTGAGCAGTGCTCACCAAGACCAAGGCGCATAGAAGCGAAAAAACAGTGATTAAATTTTTCAAGGACCCCTCCTGAATATTCTTTAAGAAAACTTCTTAAAGATTTTTATTTAAATAACAATACCGCCATCAACACTGATTACTGTGCCATTGACATAAGAAGCTTGCTCGGACGCCAAAAACAAACACGCATTGGCGATGTCATTTGGTTCGCCCATTCGAGCTACTGGAACTTTCGCAACCATTCCGTCGATCACTTCTTTAGGCATCAGCTTAGTCATAGCCGTTGAAATAAATCCCGGAGCAATGGCATTGACAGTCCAGCCCTTTTTGCCAAGCTCTTTCGCCAAAGTCTTCGTCATTCCAATCACTCCAGATTTTGAAGCCACATAATTGGTCTGGCCAAAATTTCCGTATAAAGCGACAACAGAAGAAATATTGATGATTCGCTTATTGGTCGATGCCGAGTTGAATTTTTCAAACAATGTTTTAGTCACATTGAAAAGACCTGTTAAATTGGTCGCAATCACTGCATCCCAATCTTCAAATGTCATTTTTGCAAAAGACTTATCACGAGTGATGCCCGCATTATTCACAAGGATATCCACAGCCCATGGCAAACTTGCCGCCGCCGCAGCCACTGATTCTTTAGAAGTCACATCTACTTTTGCCGTGTGCAACTGAGCTGCATATTGGCTCAATTCAGATTTCGCAGTTTGCAGTGCTTGTTCACTGTAATCCCAGATCGAAACTTTTCCACCAGATGCTAGAAATTGCTGAGTAATTTGAAAACCAATTCCTTGAGCTCCACCAGTAACGATTGCGGTTTTATCTTTAAAATTAAAAGTGACGTTTTGCATTTTTCCTCCGAAGTCCAACTTAGGATGTCGATCTAGATGTGTAGCGCCCTTGTTTCATGGAGCATTCACTCAAGTCAAAAAATATTCGTGTTAATTACGCGGCAGTTAGAGTGACTACTCTAACTTTTTTGTCTTGCCAACCACCGGCACCTTGGTGAAAAAAGCTTAAGATCCCGAACACTTATCGGGTCAGTTTGAAGAGAAATTAGGAGCAGAAATGAGAAAAGCTACAATTGCGGGT
>CAZDHC010000002.1:35093-57932 GCA_964505225.1 uncultured Bdellovibrio sp.
GACTTTATGTCCCCGAAAAGGTCGTCAGTAATCAATATTTCAATGAGATGTACAAAAAGGACATTGATACCTTTTTACGAGAGCAAAGAAATATTTTTGAACGCCGTTGGATGAGCGATGAGCAGGCCACTTCAGACTTGATCATTCCTGCTGCCGAAGAAGCGATGAAAAATGCCGGCATTACCGCTAAAGATATCGATTTGATCGTAGTCGCGACCGACACTCCTGATTACATGTCCCCTTCCACAGCAGCGGTGGTTCAACACAAATTGAAAGCCACTCGCGCTGGAACTTTCGATATCAATTCTGCTTGTGCTGGCTTTGTGACTGCGGTTGATTTGGCCTCTAAATACATCGCGACTGATAAAAGATACGACAACATCTTGGTCGTAGGCGCTTATGGAATGTCTAAATACTTAAACTTTGATGACTTCAAAATCGCCACATTATTTGCGGATGGCGCCAGCGCCGCAATTATTCAGCCATCTAAAGACAACACCGGTATCTTAGCCTCTGAGCTGTACACCGACGGTCAATACCATGACTATATGGGGGTTTACGCCGGTGGAACTTACAAGCCAATGACCCATATGGTTTTAGAAAAGCGGGAACACCTTTTAAATTTTGCTAAGAAAATTCCGATCGAAACCAATGGATTACACTGGCCACGTTTGACCAATATCCTATTGGATCGAATTCATCGCCCGGCGACTGATATTAAGCATTTTTTCCTAACTCAGATTAATATCAACAGCATCAATGAAGCTTTAGACAATCTTAAGCTTCCAAGAACCCTTTCCCACAACATTATGAACAAATATGGCTATACAGGTTCTGCTGCTGTTGGTATGTGCATCGCAGACGCAGCTAGAAACCATAAGCTTAAAAAAGGCGATCTGGTGGTGATGCTGGGATCCGGTGGTGGCCTATCCATGGCAGCACTGACAATGGAGTGGAGTTACGACACCTAATTCTAAACTAGTAGAAGATGAATAAAATGACAGATAAAACTATAGAATTGGATTGGCTCAAACGGTGGAATCAATATTCACCGAAAAATATCGCCATTAAAGATGGCGATTCTGGCCGAGAAATTTCTTATTCTGATTTTTATTCTTTGGCGCAAAAAGGTGCCGCGCTGTTATCTGAAAAATTTGGAGTTCAAGCTGGCGACCGAGTTGTCACTTTGGCAACTAATGAACTTGAATATGTGGTTCTATTTTTTGCGACCCAAAGATTGGGCGCCACTTTAGTTCCAATCAATTTTCGACTGACTCAACGGGAAGTGGAACACATAGTTTCGGACTGCAAACCTAAATTGATTGTTTATCAATCCGAGTTTGCACCGATTGTTGAAAATCTAAATTCATTTCGTCCCGAGTTTCGAATGCTTCTCACTGGCCCAAATAGTTTCGCTCAAAACATTTTGGAATATAAGAATCTTTATTCAAAGTTTCAGGCACAGCCCGAAACCACAGCGATGATCATTTACACTTCGGGAACCACTGGTGCACCCAAAGGCGCCATGATTTCTCATGAAATGATTTTTTGGAACTCGGTCAATACAACATTACGTTTGAATATTTCTCAAGATGATTGCACGGTGATTTTTCTGCCATTTTTTCACACGGGCGGATGGAATGTTTTGACGACTCCTTTTCTACACCGTGGAGCCAAAGTTGTTTTCTTGAAAAAATTTGATGGCGATCAAATCTTAACCTTGAGCGAAAAAGAAAAAGCCACACTGCTATTTGGTGTACCCACCACGATGGATATGATGGCCAGATCCACTTTGTTTGAAAAAGTAGATCTGCACAAAGTTCGCTATGCAATTGTTGGCGGAGAACCTATGCCGGTTGAATTGATTGAAACTTGGCATAAAAAAGGTGTTCCTATTCGACAAGGCTACGGCCTGACCGAATTTGGTCCCAACGTTTTTTCTTTGAACGAACAAGACGCAATTCGAAAAATTGGCTCCATTGGCTTTCCTAATTTTTACATCGACACAAAAATTGTAGATGATGCCGGCCAAGAGGTTCCCGCAAATCAAGTGGGTGAGCTTTTACTTAAAGGCCCAATGTGCATGACTGGCTATTGGGAAAATGAAAAAGGAACTGCTGATACCATCAAAAATGGTTGGCTAGCCACCGGCGATTTGGTTCGAAAAGACGAAGAGGGCTACTTCTATGTGGTCGGTCGCAAAAAAGATATGTTCAAAAGCGGCGGCGAAAACGTCTACCCGGCTGAACTTGAAAAAGTCATTCGCAGCCTAACTGGGGTTCGCGAAATTGCAGTCATCGGAGTTCCCGACAGCAAATGGGGCGAGGTCGGAAAAGCTTTTGTTTCCTTAGAGAAAAATTCAAACCTAACGATTAAACAAATCAACGAGTTTTGCCTAAAGAACTTGGCCAAATTCAAAGTGCCAAAATCTTATGTGATTTTAGAGGACCTTCCTAAGGGCGACAGCGGTAAAATTTTAAAGCGAAAATTAGTCGATTTCTAGTTGGTCTCGCTGGCATTCAATTCGTAGCGAATTTTCTAGTAGCAGCTCATATAGTTGATGGGCGCGTCTTGCCCCATAAAATTCATCATCGGCAGCATGACTTTAAATAATGTCTCTTTGATTCCAACTTCTTTAAAGCGAAAAACGTGGGTTCCTTTGTGAACGATGGTTTGAACTTTCGAACCTGCCATACGAAATCCTTCCACCATCGGCTCTAAACTTGTTTCTTTTTTAATCAATTCGTCATCCACGGCGTTGATCAAAAGGATTTTCTTGTTCTTAGCATTCAATGACCAAGTCACCGCATCGAAGCGACTTAACATAAACCTCGCTTGATCCACCGACCAATCGATATCTTTCAAAAGACGACCCGTCTGACTGTCCACATCCCCTGACTTACGATAAGTCACGATATTGGCTAAATCACCACCGCCGACATTAGTGGCGTAGCGATCAAAAATCGGATCTACACCAGCCGAAATCAACGTGACCATACCGCCTAATGATAGACCCATTAAGCCCAGGT
Source organism: uncultured Bdellovibrio sp. (assembly GCA_964505225.1). Lineage (GTDB taxonomy): Bacteria > Bdellovibrionota > Bdellovibrionia > Bdellovibrionales > Bdellovibrionaceae > 21-14-0-10-47-8. The sequence goes on from CAZDHC010000002.1 coordinate 38,123, forward strand.
TATGAGCTTGAACCTCGGGGATTGAATCTAAGACTCGTTTGGCCTGGTGAATATCCAATAATGACTGAAGCATGTTGGCTTCGAACTGTTCTGGATCTTTTGTAATGAAATGTGCGTCTAATTTTCTAGGACCAAAATGGGGAAGGTAAATCAACATCACGATTCCTTTGTCGGAACCTGCCGCCATCTTGGCGATCTGTCTTTCGCTTTCAAGATCGACGCCTAATTTATGAACTAAAATTGTGGCCGGAAATTTTTGATCACATTTTCCAATAGACTTAGGAAAATAGATTTCACCATAAACTTTATTCGCCGGATGATTGTCAGGGCGAACATACAAACTATTGAATTGAAATTCTGCCGCATCATATGAAATCTTTTTGAATGTCACATTGGGCGCTGGAGCATCTTGAACTATCTGATCGAAATTTTGTTTAAACGCGATTGCATTATTAACTATGGTTTCCTTATTTCTTTGATCAAAACAAAATGCTCGGTCTTCGCATTTCACATTTTTATAAAGCAAGTCTAAACCGCCTTCGACAACTTTACGATCGACGGCAAAGCTACTACTCGAAACTAAGTTACACAAAAAGATCAGCAAAACTGGAAGAACTTGGTTTTTCATAGAGAAACATCAATGCACAGAGCGTTCCGAATGTATCAATTTCATTTCGTGCCTATTGAAACTGGGTGAACTAATCCAGAACCAGTTGCCGACTAAAACCAAGCAAATCGTCACCTAGTCTAAAAGTTAGACATCTAAAGTGAGCTCAGTGCCATGGTATTAGCCAAGGCTGGGCATTGATTTCGCTAACTTAGCTGGCGGTGAACTATTTTAAAAACAATAAAAAAGGAAGATTTATGAAAGTTCTAACAATTCTGTCAGCTTTGGTATTTGCACTATCTCTACACTCATCTCAATCTATGGCTCAGGATTCTGGTCCAGAAGAGGTCACTCCAGAGAACAGCTATACGATGTTTTGTGGCTCCTTAGAAGAGCTAAAGACAATGGCAAAAGCTAAGGGCGAAAAGATCACTGCTAAAGATCTTGAAGAACTGAACTCTTCAAGAGCCGATATCTTGACAGTTTTGGTTCAGGGAAAATCAGCAATTGAACGAATTTTAGCCGAAGGTAGCAAATCGGACACTGGCTCATTTGGTGCCATTCTAACTTGCGGAATGATCGTCGAAATGAAGTCTGACATTGTGGCCAAAGGCTGTGTCGATCTAAAGACTAACAAATCCGTTAAGGACAATGGCGGCATTGCAGCCTGCGAATCCATGATGAACTCTTTAAATCGAAGAAACAAATAAGTGAACTAAATGAATCTAAAAATTCTAGTTCTATTTTTCGCTAATGTTCTGGCATTGAGCCTTGTCCACGACAAGGCTTTGGCCTTTACTTGCGCCAAAAATTTCTCTAGATGGACCAGAACCGAAGTCATCAATCATCCATTAGAGCTCTATGAGCGCCTTCAATTGCGCTCTCAGAAAACTTCGACCTCTTTGACTTTAATGGATCTCGAATTCATCAAGTCTGATCTCAAAATCACTCGCTCCGAAGCCAAAAGAATATTTGGATCTGAAAGCCAAAATTGGACGGATAAAGTTGATTCACTGCTTAAGGCAAACATCCCCTATAGGCAGCTGATCGATTTCTATATCGATTTTGAGATCGCCCTTCAGTATAAATTCAAATCAGGAGAAGCCTCTGACAATTTGGGCTTTATGTCGACTGTCGAAACTGCGAATGACTTTATCTCAAAAGCCGAAAAACATTCGCCCGACGGTCTACCCATTTTTATCATCCCGATTCGCGGTGATCTTTCAATGGCAGATTTCGTTAAAACAAATGCAGTTCCCCTGTTTTATGCTGGCGTGACCTCTCGACACCGCACTAGGGCCGACGGCGTAGTATTAGGTCCCGCTGACTTTTTTATTCATGACCTTTTTCATGCTGAATGGATTGCCTTAGGACAAAGAAATGCCTTGCGCAAAGAACCAGCTGGAACAAATCCAATAGAAAAAATTCGCCTCTGGAATCAATCGATCAATCAGAAACTAAATTCTGAAAACGAAAAATCTCTGTTTATCGAAGTTCATGAAATCGGAACGGTATTAAAGTGAAATATTTTTTCATCCTCATTTCACTTTTGACCACCGCACTTTCTTCACAGGTAAATGCACAAGAAGTTTGCCAAATTGACGGACAAGTTGTCGGAGCGCTCGCTTCCAGAAATGGCATCACCACGGTCAGCCCCGTCAGTCCCAACATGTCCGAAAATTTACCAGCGGACTTTGAACCCCAGGAACTAAGCCCTATTCCTTATCAATGGATCACCCCAGTTTTTAGGGACCAAATGTCAATGGAACACGAATACGAATACATGCGTGAAGATGTACTCAAGGCCACGATTGCGATGCTAGATGATGCCCAAAAAGATGGAATCGAAATTTTTGTTCACTCGGCCTATCGCCCTTACAAAACTCAGTGTTCCGTGTTTACTAAAAAGGTGCGCAAGGAACTTCAAACACCAGGTTTAAAGCTTCTTGAGGCCATCGCCAAGGTCAACACTAGGTCCGCGCGGCCCGGTCAAAGCGAACATCAATTGGGCACGGCCGTAGATTTTGTCACCAACATCCCAGACCTTGGCTACAAATTAGAATACCACATGGAAAGCACTCCAGCCTTCGCATGGCTTGCAAAAAACGCCTACCGCTATGGTTTTATCATGAGCTTCCCAAAGGAAATGACATTGGATTTTTCGCGACCTAACCCCCGAACAGGGTATATTTTCGAGCCCTGGCATTGGCGCTACGTCCACCCCCATTTTTCATACCGATTTAAAAAATGTGAAAGTCGTCTGACACCGATCGAGTTTTTAAGAGCTTTGGCCAGAAATCCACAGTTCAATTGTCATTAACAACTTAGAAAACGTCTCATAATGAAACGCATAAATCAGAAAATCTAAAAAAAATTGCGTCTTTGGATGAGACAATGGAAAATAAAAGCTCTATGAAAAAACTGGTCCTACTATGTCTAAGCGTCATGTTTCTTTCGGGCTGCACCATCAGTCAAAAGAAACAGTTTGAAAAAGTGCAAGTCGGTATGGACAAAGACCAAGTGTTAACTCTTTTAGATTCTCCTCAGCGCACTCAGCGCTGGCATGGCATGGACAGGTGGACCTATATATTTTATGAACAAGATTTTCGTTTCGAAAAAGAAATTCACTTCGATGAAGGCAATGCGAAATACGTAGGTGATGTTTACAAACCTGAAATTTCAGCAGACGAACAAGATAAGAAAAATGAAGCTTCAAATTTAGAGGTGGAAGCTCTACTGCAGGCCCGAAAAGACGACAATTCCACAGCCTATCCAAGATACGAAGAACGAACTCATGGAACGGATGGAGTTCGTTACGTTCCCCAGTTCGGTCCTGTTCAATAGTTCACCAAAAAATCCAGAATGATCTTAAATTCTATGGTCCTGTTTCAGATCGAAACTATATGCAATGTTTCCACCTTTACCATTTGCTGAGTTTCAACAACTAACCCTCTATTTTTTTTCAGTTAATTCCGACAGGAATCTAGCGGAGGGTCCAGTGGGGCTACAGTATTCTCGTTTCAAAAAAAATTCAGAGGAACATTCCAATCAGTGGACTTCCTATTCAGACCTATTTTTAGGTCTATCGGTTGTCTTTCTATTGCTCTATGTGACTTCCAGTTTAAGAACTGGAACGGCGGGATTACATCAACAAGTAGAGAAAGAACGGCTCACTCAACAGGTAGATGACCTGCAAAATCAATTGAAAGTCTACAATACCATTCGTCAAGATCAGATCAAAGAATCCAACGAAAAAGAACAAGAACTTTATCAAAATTTGATGAGCAAACTGAATCTTTTGCAGGATGAAGCAAAAACTGAAAAAGACAAACTAAGGCAACAAGCTTTACAGAACGAGCAAAAAGAAGAGGCACTCAACCAATATCAACAGCTCGTGCGTAATATGATCAATGCCAATGTTCTGGCAAAATCTAAAATCAAACGCAAAGATGAAGTCATCGTACAAAAAAATCAACAGTTGAACGAATCAAAACAAGAAATTGGTCAACTGCAGAACGTCGTTCAAGATCAAGAGAGCGAAATTTCAAAAAAGGAAATGGCTATTGCTTTGGCTAAGCAGCAGCTCACCGCCAAAGAAAATCAAATCAAAAATGCCTACAAATCACAAAAGCTGACCAAAAAAGCTTACGAGCAACAACTAGCAAATCTGTATAAAGAAAAATCGTCGCAGATCTCACAGTTAGAACAAGCCAAAAAACAGACTGAAAATGTTTTAGCTGAAAAGCGTGGTCAATTAGCGCAAGTCGAAGGCGAACTTCAAAAAACGAAATCCGTCGCTGAACAGAAAGACAAACAAAACAAAGCCCTGGTCGGAGAACTTGAGAAATCCAAGGGACAATATCAGGCGCAATTGGACCAGCTGAAGTCACAGTACAATGCTGAAAAGTCTAATGACGCCAAAAAAGCCAGCCAGCTTGCTGGTCAAATCAATGACTTACAGGGAAAGATGAAAACCACGGAAGGACAATTGGCAAAAGCTTTAGCTGAAGCCAATGCCCGTAAAAATATCGCCTCTGAAATCAAAGCAGGTTTTGCTAGAGCCGGCATCAAGGCCGAAGTGGATGGCGACACTGGCGATGTGATGTTGGATTTTGGTGATCACTACTTTGATTCGGGTCGCGCTGATTTGAAATCTGAAATGGTTGGGATTTTGAAAAAAGCTTTCCCGATCTATGCTTCTTCATTATATGAAAATCCAAAAGTGAAAATGAAGCCCAGCTCGGTCGAAATCATTGGTTTTGCCTCGCCTACCTACAAAGGTAAATTGATCGATCCAACAACTTTAAACCCAGGCGACCGCAAAGCTGTAGACTACAACTTAGATCTCAGCTTTGCGCGAGCTCGCTCTATTTTTCAATACTTGTTCGATAAATCTAAAATGTCCTACAAGTATCAAGAAGAAATGCTTCCTTTAGTTAAAGTTACAGGACGAAGTTTCTTGGCAGATTCGAAGAATTTCCGTGGAATTGCCAATCAAGATCGAGCTTCTTTTTGTGAGCAGTACGACTGCAAAAAGGCTCAACGAGTTATTATTAAATTTGGATTTGAAAAATAAGGAGTTTTTATGGTTTCAACGGTCATATTACAATTTTTGAACGATCACCTTCTTGGATGGGCCATCAACTTTGTTTTGCCAACAATGATTCTGGCATTTGTCTTTGGCTTGGTTTCCAGAGCCTTGATCTTTTACACAGTCAAAAGGCATGATTGGTTTGCTAAGGAATTTGAAAAACGAGTGCAAAAATTTATCGAATCTGAAGACCCAGGCAAACAGGGCTCTTTCTCGTTTTATGTTTTAACCAAAAAGCTTTTAGAAAAAACTTACTATGAGTCTTTCGAAGTGCGGGACCGTTTGCAACGGCGAAAAACTGACAAAATGATGGCGATGAGCGATCGAATTTTTTTGGTCAAGCCAGGCGCAGCTTGGTTGGTAAAAGACTTACTAAAGCAGATCAAGTTTTTGCGTTGGAATGACCAAAATCCGAAGCTGTTGAATATCACAAAAACCACGATTCAGCAGAATCCATGCTTCAATCAGGTTTTTGGAGTGATTCCAATTTCCCATGTACATGAAGTGGTTCAAATTTTACCAGCTATGTTCGTTATCGGTGGAATCTTTGGAACCTTCTTAGGAATCGTCAAAGGACTTCCGGCGTTGGGACAAATGGATTTAGGAAACATGGAGGTCACTAAACAAATTATGGATGGCTTTCTCCATGAAATTTCTTTCGCAATGAACAGCTCCATCATGGGCATATTCTTTTCAGTGGTGATGACAATCGCAAATACGGTTTTTTCTCCTGAGCGAGTGTTCGTGGATATGGTAGATCGATTTGAAGGTTCATTAGATTTGGTATGGTACCGAAGTAACAATAACGACTACCCAGTTGGTGGCTCGACTTTCGATGAACACAAGGATCCAGCTGAAGCTCTGGCTGAACAAGCAGTTCGCGATGCGACGAGCTCCCAAGAGCGAACAAGAGATCTAGCTAAAGTTAAATCTGTTTCTTAAGGCGGTTCATGGGTGCATTTGCAGTCTTAGTTAGATTGACCTGGAATTCTCAGAAAGAGGAAGTCCACTTAGTGGACTCTGAGAAATTCATCATCGGGCGAGGCCCCGAGTGCACTCTTATGGTCTCCGACAAACAGGTGTCCAGAAAACATCTTGGAGTTCTAATCAACAAGGGAAAGATCTTTTTAAAAGATCTGAATTCCGGAAATGGAACTTATCTTGAAGACCAAAGACTGTCCGTAGAAGATGTCCACTCCTATAAGGCCGGAAGCACAATTCGATTGGGTGAATCCGATTTGCAAATTCATTTCGAGCTTTACGCCAAGAAATTAGATAAAAATGGTATCCCACCAGAGCTCCCATTTGAGGATCGCGAAACAATCGAAAATTATCTCATCTCTGCCAGACAACATTTCGAAAAGGTTCAACAGGATGCGGTGATGGAAGGCAATTTCATTATCGATGAAAAGAAGGCTGAGGCTGAAGCCGTATTCAACAGAACCAATGCAGAACTAGAAGGTGTCAGAAATCTGAAAGTTTCCGAGGCCAATACGATTCTGGAGGCAGCCAAGGAAACTGAGTCTCGCATTTTGACAGATGCTAAAGCCCAAGAACAAAATATCCTAAAGGCTGCCAAGAATGAAGAAATGCGGCTTTTGAACTGGGCGAAAGATTTTGAAACCAAAACATTAAATGAAATCAAAGAAAAAGAAGCACAATTTTTAGCCAAAGCATCGGCCGAGGCTGAAATTATCAAAGTAGAAGCTAAGGCATTTTTCAACGAGGTTAAATCAAAAGTCGATAAGGCAATGGTTGAATCCATGGAAGCTGCCAAACAGGCAGGAAAAGAAAAAGCTGATCAGATCATTGCTGAAGGAACCAAACAGATTGAAGATCTACGACAGTCAGTTGAAGATGAAAAAAAGCAATTCATTGATAAAATGAGAACTGAGCTTGAAAACGAGAAAAAGCGAATTCACCATGATGTTCTTTTAGAAAAAGAAAAGTGGCTAGCTGAGCGCCAAGTTCGAGACCAGAATCTAGACTCTGAATATGAAAACAAAAAGACACGCTTTTACGCCGAGTTGGCAAATTTAGAAGCACAAGCTCACAAACTTCGTGATGATAACGAAAAGGCTCAGGCTCAAGAATTGGCAAAAACTAATGACCTGCAAAGTCGCAGGCGGGAGATGGAGAGTTCAACACAGTCCCTTCAAGTTCAAGTTCGAGAACTTGAGACTGCCTTACAACAGAAGAAATTTCAGGTCACTGAGCTAGATCGGCAGTTTCAGCAGTCAAAGCACGAAAAAGAACGAATTGAGAAAAAAATTGACGACATGCAATCTCGCATGACTGAAAACGCAAATTTGATCACCGAGAAACTTCGTGATTTAGACAATATTCGACTGGATATCCGAAAGTGTCAGGATGATAAGATAGACGCTATCAGGAAAATCAATCAAGAATTGCTTGTCGCAAAAGAGCAGGCCAACCAAGAAGCCGAAAAATACAAGCAAGCAGTTCTCAATGAAGTCGATACCTTTAAGGTCAAAGAAAAAGAAAATGTGATCTTAGAAGTTCAGAAAAGTTTAGATCATTTTTCAAAACAAAAAGAAATGTTCGTGACCCATGTTGCCCACGAGCTTGAAGGCATTTGGTTAACTGAAAACCCTGATCAACAAGAAAAAAAGGATATCCTTCACAAACGCTTGAAATCTTCTGTTCAAAAGGCATTTGATGAATGCTACATTGAGCTTTCCAAGGCCGGGGATAAAGATGTACGAGCTGAAATGAAGGCCGTCACTCAAAAGCGTTCTAAGACTTTAAGATGGCTTTCGGCGACAGCTATGGCCCTGGTCATTTCCACTTTTGTTTACAATCAATATTTTACAGTTAACTCTAGTAAATCATCCGATTCGGCCTTCGAGACGCTGACTAAAGAAAAATTAGCACAACAAGCCGCTCGCAAATTTAATCCCAATCAAGATAGCAATTGGAAACAAAGTTACACCGACAACGTGGTTTACACGCAAGGCTTCGTTGAAACGCAATCCAATAAAGAACTAGAAGAACAGTGGATCCGAAAGCTTCGTGATGTCTTCATTTCAGAACTGAAGCTGGATGAAGATGTTGTCGCACGACTAGTGGGCGTTGAGCGATCTATGATCAGTCGACTGAATGAAGAGCGAAAACTTATTCACCCCGACTTTGTCGATATTTCCTTAAATAAAATGCGGGAAATTGAAGCCGAATCTAATTCAAAAATGCGAGAAATCCTGAAATCAGAAAATAACTATTCCAGATTCAATCAAGAAACTAAAAATTTCTGGGAACCTAACATTTTATCAAGAGCACCAGCTGCCATCAGCCAGTAGTCAAATTTGTGTTCTATTTTGCTGAATGGTCAGCTTCGACTGCGTCTATTTTCGTTCTGGTGTTTTCATCCATCATTTCCTGAGTAATGGCACAGCCGGGATCGAACTTTTGAGTTTCAGATTTACCATGACTGGATTTTGAAATACTCACAATGGCACCCTTGGTTTTTTCAATCACAAAACTTGTTCTAATTTTTTTCCCCTGATCCGTAATCACCAGTTTTTGTGTTTTTCCGCGTTTTTCATTGATGATCAGTCTTTGAGAGTCAATCACTTCTAACTCGCCCGAGTCCGATATTGTGAACACATCAGAATTTTTAACAAATTCAGTGTAGGAATCGGCGCAGACCCCAGCCAAGGCGATTTGTCCAAGAATAAAAGTCAAAAATGCCATCATAATTTTATTTTTCATATTTGCTTCCTATCAAAACTATTTTTGTAAAATGATCGAACCTGAATCTTCAATTGATTTTTCGGTTCGTTTAATATGGGTGGTGGGTGTGACTTTTCCTTGGTGAACTTCAGTGGTCTGGATTGTTTCGCCTTTGTATTGAGAGCGCATTTTCCGGATGTTTCGAGACAGCTTGCTATCCACCCCTATAGCCTGCTCCATTTCATCCACAGATTTGATTTCAATTCGGTCGTATTTTCTTGCTGATTTGGCGTTTCGCTCGGGAAAGCGGTACTTCAGCATATTGATTTGCTTGTCATACTGCTCAATTAACGTTCGCATCTCATTGTGTTCTTTAACGATCTCTTGAATGATTTCTTTCACCTGAGGTGACTTGTTTGAAAGGTGATTTTTTTCCTCAAACAGGTGACTGATATTGGTTTGTTTCGATTTGATTTTTCCCGAGAGCTCTTGAATCTTGCTTTCGATTTCTAACCAAGGTGTCGGATTGCCCTTTTCTACTTTCTCAGCTTTTGCTTCTGCGCCACCGCCATGCTCACCGCCGCCCTCTTTTGGCGCCTCTTCACCACTATTTGCCCGAGCAAACGACATCGACAAAAACATAGAGAAAATAAAAATCGAAAAAGTTTTAATTATAAACATGTTGTTTCCATGTGATTTTAACGGGCAAATCCCGAACTCGTTGAATAACGACACTGGCTTTAACTGGATTTAGGTTTCGAATTTCCACGGCACCCGCCTTTAAGGTCTGCATGACTTCTCTTGGATCCCATTGAAATTTTGGATCATCTAAAGCTTCAATCATTTGAAGTCTTAACTCTTTGGTGTCTATTTTTTCAATTTTCACTGAATAAGATAGACCACCCAAAGCTTGTTCAGGGGAAACATAGACACCAGTTAAATCGGCCTCGTCGGTTGGGACCGGAACCTTTGCATCTTTTTCTAAAAGTTCATCCAAATCGGCTTCGACTTTTACCAACGACTGCATGGGTTCATTTTCATCAGGAACTTCGATAGGCTTGGCACCTAAAACTTGAGTGTCATTTTCTTCATCTGGCAAGGCACTGATGTTGACCAGTGAATGCGAAGCCGAAAGCATTCCGTCGACTTCTTGGGTTTGATGAATTGAAGGTTCTCGAGTGGACTCTGCTGCCTGGATTTCGGTTACCTGAGGTTCAGCTGCTTGAGAATCTGCTGCTTCATCTCCAGCTTCTTCAGTGACCTGTGCGTTTCCGTCCATATCAATAAAAAGCAGCGCATGACACTTGGTGCATGCGGCAACGCCGAATTCTTGTTCTATGGGATTTTGACAACGCGGACAATGAACAGCCATATCAATAGGCTGTCATTACCTCTTCGATTTTTCAAGTCGGCGTCGTTCTTCTCGATTCATTGGCCTTTGGGCTTGGTTATCAGCTGGACCTGCAGTCATTCGCATTCTTTGTTTTTGCTGTGCCGGAGCTTCGTCGGTTGAAGGTCTTTGCTGCTGTTGAGCTTGTGGCGGAGCCGCAAATCCTCCACCTGCCGAAGACTCGTCTGCACCATGAAATTCAAGCTCATCCATGTCTGGAGCCTTAAGCATATCATTCATAGCTTCAGCTTGCTCTTGATCTACAATCTGGACCTTTAGCAATTTCTCGATGCAGTCGCCTTTGATCTGAGTATTCAATGCCGCAAAAGCATTGAACGCTTCCTTTTTGTACTCGATGACTGGATCTTTACCAGAATATCCTCGAAGTCCAATTCCTTCTTTCAATCGATCGACTCGAGCCAAATGCTCTTTCCATCTTTGATCAATGGATTGAAGCAAAATCATCTTTTGGATTTGTTCAAAAAACTGACCCAAAGTTTGCTTTTGCCGATCGTAAATATCTTTGACAGCCTTACTGACTGATTGAGTGATAATCTCGGCATCTAAGTGAGGAAAACTATTGAAATCAATTTTCAAGCCGAACTGCTGTGCCAACGCTGTATTCAAACCCTCAAGATTCCAGCTTTCTTTTCTACCATCAGCTGGAACATGAAGATCTAAAATATCCGAAGTCACATCGGCCATGAAATCCAACAACGTTCTTTCGATATCTTTACCTTCCATGATTTGCTTTCGCATTCCATAGATGATGGTTCGCTGTTGGTTCATGACATTGTCGTAATCCAAAAGATGCTTACGAATATCAAAGTTATGACCTTCAACTTTTCTTTGGGCGCCTTCAATAGATCTAGAAACCATTCCCGCAACGATCGGTTCGTCATCCGGAACATTCAAACGATTCATCACTTTTTGAATCATTTCTCCATTGAAAATTCGCATCAAGTTGTCTTCAAGCGATAGATAGAATTTAGATTCACCTGGGTCACCTTGACGGCCAGATCGACCTCGAAGCTGATTGTCGATTCGGCGAGATTCGTGTCTTTCCGTTCCGACGATATACAATCCACCCGCAGCCAGAACTTCTTTTTTCTCGGCATCAGTTTGCGATTTGTATTTCGCATAGGACAAATCAAATTCAGGTCCGTTCTCCAAGCCCGTTTCTTTTTTCGCCATCACTTCGGCATTTCCACCCAAGACGATGTCAGTTCCTCGACCCGCCATATTGGTGGCGATGGTGATTGTCCCTTTACGGCCTGCTTGTGCTACGATTTCAGCTTCGCGCTCGTGGGCCTTGGCATTTAAAACATCATGACGAACGCCATCTTTTTTTAAAGCCGCCGAAAGAAGTTCTGATTTTTCAATTGATGCGGTACCGATCAAAACCGGCTGCCCCTTTTCATGTCTAACTTTGACATCTTGAATGATCGCCTTGAACTTCGCAGTTTCAGTTTTGTAAACCAAATCATTTTCATCTATTCGCTGAATCGGGCGATTGGTTGGAATCACAGAAACATCAAGATTGTAAATCTTTTTAAACTCGACAGCTTCCGTATCAGCTGTTCCGGTCATTCCTGCAAGCTTGTTGTACATCTTGAAAAAGTTCTGAAACGTGATGGTCGCTAAGGTTTGATTTTCATTTTTAACTTCAACGCCTTCTTTGGCCTCGATCGCCTGGTGAAGGCCATCGCTCCAGCGACGACCTGGCATCAATCGACCCGTAAATTCATCGACAATGACCACTTCACCATTTTGGATCATGTATTCAACATCTCGGCGATAAAGGTAATGAGCCTTCAAGCCTTGATAAATGTGGTGAAGCATTTCAATGTGCTGAGGATCATAAAGATTATCAATCTTCAGTAATTCTTCAACTTTACCATTTCCTTCTTCAGTCAAAGAAGCGGTCTTGGTTTTTTCTTCCATTGTGAAGTGCACATCTCGCTTTAGGTGCGGGATCACTTGATTCACAAGATAGTATTTATCAGTCGAAGCTTCTGCTGGACCTGAAATAATCAGTGGAGTTCTGGCTTCATCAATTAGGATCGAGTCACACTCATCCACGATGGCGTAGTTCAAAGGTCTTTGAACCATGTCAGCCAAATCAAATTTCATATTGTCGCGCAAGTAATCGAAACCCAATTCATTGTTGGTGGCATAAGTAATATCAGAACCATAAGCCTCGCGACGTTCGCGATCAGAAAGATTGTGAACAATCACGCCAACGGAAAGACCCAACCATTTGTAAAGTCGACACATCCATTCGCTATCACGACTTGCTAAGTAGTCATTGACAGTCACGACATGGACGCCTTTGCCAGTCAGAGCATTTAAATAAACCGCAAGTGTTGCAACTAAGGTTTTTCCTTCACCCGTTCGCATCTCGGCGATACTGCCACGATTTAAAATAAATCCACCGATGAGCTGAACGTCATAGTGGCGCATTCCCAAAACACGCTTAGAAGCCTCACGACAAACGGCAAAGGCTACAGGTAAAATTTGATCTACGGTTTCACCATTTTTTAAACGATTTTGAAATTCAGGAGTTTTAGCCTGAAGCTGTTCGTCGGTTAACGACTGCATTTTGGATTCAAGACGATTGATTTGATCAATCACCGGTTGAATCGATTTCATTTCACGTTCGTGCTTGGTGCCAAATACTTTTCTTAATACTGTTTGAATCATAGATTGAAAGTCTATGTTTGCAAGACGACAACATCAAGCTGAAGTTAACTATCTATTTTAATGGCCTTTTTAGGGGATTTTTTAGGTCTGGAGCCTTGCCATCTTCTAGAACATAACCAGACGCACGAAGCTGTCGAAGCGCTTCGTACATAACAACCGTAACTGCGGTCGCAACGTTCAAACTTCGAATAGGTCCAAAGATAGGAATTTGCAAAATTTGATCTGAATTATGACGCAGAATTTCCTCGCTTAAGCCTTTGGTTTCTTTACCAAAAACAAACCAGTCGCCTTCTTTATAATCAACATCATAAAAGGACCTGGTGCCTTTAGTAGAAAAAAAGAACACTCGCTTCTGGTCCGGGATTTCTTTATTCCAAGTGGGCATATCAGGGTGGTGGGTCCACTTTAAATGCTGCCAATAATCCAGACCGGCCCGCTTTAGATTGCGATCGGTGATCTCAAATCCTAGCTGTCCTACTAAATGAAGGTCTGCCCTAGTTCCAACGCAGGTGCGACCAATATTACCGGTATTTTGGGGAATTTCAGGCTCAACCAAGACCACGTTGAAAAGCGAGGGCTTGGTTTGAACAGGTCTATTATTAGTTAAGGTATCTGAGGACTTCATGGCCCGTCTTACTTAGCGCAAGTCGACGGCCCTTATCAACGATCATCTCAAGATTCATCAATTCTCTATATAGAGGCAAATCAATAGGGACGATTTCTCGGCCAGTGATAGCACCCAGCTTTACGATATAGGTCTTCTGCCGTTCGGTCATTTTATCAACCAAAGGAGGCTCTGCTGCCAACGAAGCCTTCCAATCGCCACCCAGTATTGGCGTGGCATTGCTCGGTTTTTTGATTGGATTCAAAAAATAGACAAATGCCTTCTCAAGTGAACCATCAGTTAACTTAACTTCAGTCTCTTCTTTAAAATACAGGCTTACAGATGGATCCAATTGGCTAAATCCATGAAATTCATCCAACAAATTGAACAACAACGTTGGCGCACGTAAAGTCACCAAATCCCCAAGAATTGTGTCTTCGCCCTCTTTAAGCACAACAGGAAATCCAGCATTTAAACGATAGGCGTTTCCCGAAATGGTTCCAGATTTCTTATCCACTACGAAATCACGAATTTTATTGAAATGAACAAGGCCCTCAGACATTGAGCCATAGACAAAAAACTTTATCTCAGTCATTGATCCCCCCTCAGAAAACTTTGACAGATACGAGCTTTTCTTAATTTTTAAGAACGAAGCCCTAGCTATCAAAGGTGTGTCCGATCCGCAACGTTCTTTTTCACTATTTTCGAGTTTCAGCTCTATTTTTTAAATGCCCTAAAACTCGCTTGACTCAAGGCTCTTCGGTCCTTTCGGAGCAAACTTCAGATCGATCTTTAAACAATCAACCACTTACCGGTTTGCGTTAGTTTATAATTTCAACAAGTTGGCAAAAAATTTTAATTAAAATGTTCTGCAGAGTTTTTGACTCAGAAAAATTTTTGCGGTTCAATCTTTTAAACCCGCTATCGAAAGTTCAAAAACTATCATGAAAAAAATAGAGGCCATCATTAAGCCTTTTAAACTGGACGATGTCGTCGATGCATTATCAGAAATCGGCGTAGAGGGTGTCTCTGTCACAGAAATTCGTGGGTTTGGTCGACAAAAGGGGCGCACTGAAATTTACAAGGGTGCCGAATATGTTGTCGATTTCTTGCCAAAAATAAAATTAGAAATTGTGATTCCAGATGGTTTGGCCGAAGCCGCGATCGAAGCGATCCAGCGTTCGGCTCACACTGGAAAAATTGGCGACGGGAAAATTTTTGTCATCCCGGTCGAGCAAGCAGTCCGAATTAGAACGAATGAAAAAGATGATTTAGCACTTTGATTTGTTATTTAAACTAAACAGGAGGATCTAGATGAACGCTCAAGAGGCAATTAAGTTTGCAAAAGAAAAAGGCGCCCGCATGGTCGACCTTAAGTTCTGTGATATGGTCGGAACTTGGCAGCACTTCACACTTGGCATCACCCAGCTGACAACAGAAATGTTCGAAGAAGGCTTGGGCTTTGATGGAAGTTCAATTCGTGGCTGGAGAGGCATCGAAGAATCAGACATGGTTGTTATGCCAGATCCTTCAACTGCAAAGATGGATCCCTTCATGGAAGTTCCAACCGTCTCTTTTATTTGTGACGTTGTACTTCCAGAAACTTTGCAACCCTATGCACGTGACCCTCGCCAAGTTTTGAAGAAAGCCATGGCTTATTTGAAATCGACTGGCATTGCGGATCAGGCTTATTTTGGACCTGAAGCAGAGTTTTTTATTTTCGACGACATTCGATACGAACAAACCAACAACGGCGGTTTTTATCAGATCGATTCAAACGAAGGTATTTGGAATTCTGGCCGAGATGAAAACGGCAACAACACTGGATACAAAGTCCGTCATAAAGAAGGCTACTTTCCAGTTCTTCCTGTGGATTCCTTGCATGATCTAAGAACTGAAATGTGCTTAGAGCTTGAAAAAGCCGGAATGGAAGTTGAGCGCCAGCACCACGAAGTGGCCTCTGCTGGACAAGCCGAAATCAACATCAAGTTCGACTCGGCATTACCAATGGCCGATAAAATGATGTGGTTCAAATACATCATTAAGAACGTTGCAAATCGCCACAAAAAAACAGTGACCTTTATGCCTAAACCTTTGTTTGGCGATAACGGTTCTGGAATGCACGTTCACATGTCATTGTGGAAAGATGGAAAAAATCTTTTCGCAGGCAATAAATATGCTGGTTTGTCAGAAACGGCTCTTCACTATATCGGTGGTATTTTAAAGCATGCTCCAGCTTTGTGTGGAATCATCAATCCAACAACTAACTCTTACAAACGTTTGGTTCCGGGATTTGAAGCTCCTATCAAATTGGCCTACAGCTTTAAAAATCGATCGGCAGCGATCCGAATTCCAAACACCGGATCGTCAGCGAATGCAAAACGTATCGAATTCCGTACTCCAGATCCTTCTGCAAATATCTACTTGGCCCAAGCAGCTTTGTTAATGGCAGGTATTGATGGAGTTATGAATAAGATTCATCCGGGTGATCCTTTGGATAAAGATATTTATGGATTGTCTCCAGAAGAGTCTGCGAAAGTTCCAAGCATTCCTGGTTCTTTAGAAGAGTCCCTAATGAATTTGAAAAACAAGGGACAATTCTTAACTAAAGGTGATGTTTTCACTCCGGACCTAATAGATACGTGGGTCAATTACAAAATCGATAAGGAAATTAGACCAATTCAACAACGTCCAGTTCCTTACGAATTTTACCTTTACTACGATCTATAAGGGCGCGCTGCAACGTCGCACCAGTGGTGCGCTGTAACATCGTGCGGTGACAGTTTAACTTTTAAGGCGGCTCCCAGATGGGGGCCGCTTTTCTTTTGGCTCAAGGCGATTTTTCTGAGATAAATATTTCTTTAGCACAGCAATTTGATAAAGACAGAATGAGGACGCAATGAAAGAGCAATACAAAAATTTTATGGGATCTTTTTGGTTTCAAAAAGAAGACAACATTTACACCGTTGGATTGAACGAAGATGCTCTAGACACCTTTGACGAAATCACAGGCGTTGAACTTCCGCAAGAAGGCGAAGTTGTTGAAGCTCAGGTCGTTTGCGGATCTTTAGAAACTGACGAAGGACCTATTGATCTTTACACTCCGGTTTCTGGCACAATTAGCGAAATCAATACTACGATCACCGAAGACCCAACCTTAATTCAAGATGATCCTTATGATGCTTGGCTTTTCAAAATCGAATCTGAAGATGAATTTGACGACGAAGATATCGATGATGAGGAAGAAGACGAGGACGATGAGGATGATGAAGACGAAGATGATGAGGATTTAGAAGAAGAGGAAGACGAAGACTAGTTTCTGATTCTTTTAATAGCAGCCAGAGTCTCCCAAACTGTATTCTGGCTGTCGACATCTGCGATCATTGACCGGACAAGCAATTCTTAAGTGAAAATGATTGTCGTGATGTTCAACATGCTTCAATCGACGTAAAATTTGAAATGCTGGGCCACGATCCTCTGGACCATTTAAATCTTTAGATCGAATCGCTTCTTGGCAAATCGACTTCTTGATTTTTTTATCGACCAAAATTAATTCCACTTTTCCAACAGCGAACGCTTTTTTGAATAAAGCCCAGTTTTCAGCCGGCATAAAGTCGCTACTCACACCTGTCCACGTCGTCAGATCTTTAAAATTAGATCTTTCATTACTGACCACATAAGCGATGTCAGCATCTAAACCATTTTGATGGCTTAAATGTGAAAAAAGCTTTCCGCCATGTTGGGAAGAAATATCACCAACGGTTAAAATATAGCCTGCAACTTTTTGATGAATAAATTCACCTAACTTTTGGATAATTCCGGCCATGTCTCGGGTTGCAAATCCGGTTTTGTTACCGGGCCAAATCAATCGAAAAAAAGAGTTCTGACCTTTTGCTAACAACGCCATGTTTGTTGCAGCCTCTAGTCGCCCTTTGTTTGGACTGCCGATGGCTTGCTCACTTGGCTTTGTTGGCGGCGCCGCTTTCACTTCAACTGCCTTACTACTTTTAAGCGTTGTGGTCGTAGTCGTAGTTGTTTTTTGAACTGACGTGCTTTTGATTTTCAACTTTGGATTGGCTTCATCAAAAAGATCTTTTGCTTCTTGATCTGTGGCTCCAGCATAAGCACCCTGACTTTTCACTTCAACATCATCTGGAATGATAACTTCTTTTATTTTCTCACCTTGGTCACGGCCAACCTTTGTCGAAGACACTGACCCGGGTTTGGAGGAGATCGATTCTGACAATGATTTCAATTTAGCCTGCACAGCTTTTTCTTTGATCACGAATTGATCGTGTTGAATGACTCCCCGGTCATCTTTAAAAAAGGCATCCATAAAGAAATCGCCACAGGCACCGTCCTCGGATAAACAAATGGCCTTAACGCGAATCTGCTTTCCGATTCTCGAGTCATCAGAAATCAAGACCACTTCATTGCCTTCTTTTTGTCCCTTGAACTCGATAGGGCCAACCGATTTTCCTTGAATATTCAGCTGTCCGGTCACTGCCAAATCATCATCGGTCCATTTGGCTTTCAGATCGTTGAACTGAATTTGTCCTGACTCTCGAATGATATCGCCTGGTTTGGCCGATTGATCTCGGTTCAATTTTTGATTGCTCAGCTCCACGCGCTCTAAAGCGACTTCATTTGCGCGAAACTGGCTTGGATTGCTGCAGGCATTCAACAGCAAAGAACTAGTCAAAATAGCCAAAAAACCCAATGAACGGGAACTTGTTGTTTTCATGGGTGATTAACAATGCAAAATCCCGAGAATTTCCTTCGGGATTTTACGCGACTCTAGACCGATTTTGCTGTCAAACTTATATACACCGAACCGAATTAGGCAGAATTTAAGGCTGGGAAAACACGAAGTTGGGATTCAAATTCTGAGGCTTTAAGATCGAACCTTTATTTTGTATTTTCACGTTTAGAGCCTCTAGTTTTCCCGATATTTTCAGTTTATAGTGAGCTTCAAAATCAGTGAAAAAACCATGCTTTTGGATCGAGAGACTTTTATTTTCTACGAGCTCTTGGTTGATTCCACTTTTAGGAAATCCAAACCCCTGAACGTCGATGTAGATTTGAGCTGGAACCAATAAACTGTCATCTACCACAATCTCAACAGTTCCTTCATCAATAGCAAATTCAAGTTGATTGCCAGCAAATTCCTGAATTGTTTTTTTCTTATAAGGGGTCGCTAAACTAACTGCTACAAGCAAAACTAAAGTAAATGAAATTGCAATAATTGTGGCCCGCTTCGGATTTAAACTTCCAATCTTTTGGTCTTCATACAGTCGCAGTTTATAGTAAAAAACAAAGGCAGGGATATAGGTCATCAAACCGGCCCAGATCACATCAGAAAAAAAGTGAGCGCCATCTGCCATTCGGCCAACACCCATTAATAAACCCAAACCAGTCGCGGCTGCTCCAATTACGATTGCGACCTTCTTTCGTCGACGTTTCATCAAAAAATACAAAGCAATTGTCGAAAATCCCACACTGCAATGGCCACAAGGAAATGACATTCCAGACCTTGGCTCCCCTCGCTGTGTGAATGTTTGGAACACTTTCGTTCCACCAAGCTCAATCACTTCTCGGGGACGTGGCCGCCCCCACCCTGGTTTAAAGATGGTGTTCACCAATATTCCGGGGCCCACCAAAACAATTAAAATAACGAAAAGAGACTGCTTGCGATAGATCGCAAATTTTTCTTTTACGAAACTCAATGTGTAAACAACCAAAGACGGGAATATAAAAATGCCGGTCAAAACAGGAGCCGCAAAATAAAAGAACTTCCAAAGAAACTGATCCTGTTCAAACCACGGGCTATCGAGGTTTTCAGGATGATAGAATTTTGCTGCTAATTTTAAATCCCAAATTCCGTCTTTTAAGAAAATGAAAGTGGCCAAAACAATCAAAGCCAAAAGGACAGCCTCGAAAATAAATTCTCTTTTTGGAAATTTTTGATTGCCCGCTTCGTTTGCAACGTTCATTGGTATTAACCGAAATGCCCGGTGATATATTTTTCGGTCAATGGAACAGATGGATTCATAAAAATCTTTGAAGTTTCATCAAATTCGATCAACTCACCCATGTTCATAAAAGCCGTAAAGTCAGAAATACGGCCGGCTTGCTGCATGTTATGGGTGACGATTACGACAGTGTAATCCACTTTCAGTTCCGCCAATAGTTCTTCAATTCGAGCAGTTGAAATTGGATCTAATG
>CAZDHC010000003.1:0-54338 GCA_964505225.1 uncultured Bdellovibrio sp.
AGTAAAAATCTTTTAAAAGATTTGAAAGTTTCATTGGAAGGTGAAGATATTAGAGAAGGTTTAGCTGCAGTTATTTCTGTTAAAGTTCGAGAGCCGCAATTTGAAGGTCAGACAAAAACTAAACTTGGTAACACTGAAGTAAAAGGAATCGTTGAATCATTGGTTAACGATAAGTTGGCTGATTGGTTAGATCGAAATCCTTCTGTCGCTAAGACCATCATCGGAAAATGTGTTGAGGCCGCTCGAGCTCGTGAAGCCGCAAGAAAAGCGCGAGATTTGACTAGAAGAAAAACGGCTCTTGATGGTGGTTCGTTGCCTGGTAAAATGGCTGACTGCCAAGAACGAGATCCAGCGCTTTGTGAATTGTATCTGGTCGAGGGAGATTCTGCCGGTGGTTCAGCAAAGCAAGCTCGAGATCGAAAAACTCAAGCCGTATTGCCGTTAAAAGGTAAAATCCTAAACGTTGAAAAAGCACGATTTGATAAGATGCTTTCAAACGAAGAAATTCGAATGATGATTTCTGCATTAGGAACTGGAATTGGTAAAGACAATGTGAATGTAGATAAAATTCGCTATCACAAAATTATTATCATGACAGATGCGGACGTCGACGGATCTCACATCAGAACTCTTTTGCTGACATTCTTCTATCGTCAAATGCCGGAAGCTCTTGAAAAAGGGTATATCTACATTGCTCAACCACCATTGTATCGAGCTAAAAAAGGCTCGCACGAGGTTTACTTAAAAGATGAAGCGGCCCTAACGGATTTCTTGTTGGGACTTGGTTTAAATACGGTTGAAATTAAATCTAGTAAAAAACAAATTCCAGAAGCTGACCTTAAGAAGATGATCGTACAAATTCAAAAATTTGATCAATTACTTAAAGTTTCTTCGGCAAAATACGACCCAGGTGTTTTGTATTTTATGCTTTCTAAAGTTTCTGATCACGAAGCCGCACTTGCGACCGAAGGAACAATGAATCAGATTTTTGCAGATTTCGAGTCTTGGATTAAAACAAGCCCTGAAGTTGGCATCACTGAAGTTAAGACATCAACTAAATCTGAAAATGGAAAAACAACTGCAGTGTTCAATACAACTCGCTATGCGGATCGTATGACAACACAGCTTTCAGTCGACACACTTAGAACACCAGAGTGGGTTGAGTTAAAGAACATGTGGACCCAGATTCAGGCGATTTCACTTTTACCGATCACAGTTAAGATTGATAAAGATGAACAGTCTTTTGATAACTACACTTCGTTTTATGAATTTGTGATGGAAAGCACTAAAAAGGGCTATTACATCCAGCGATATAAGGGATTGGGAGAGATGAACCCAGAGCAATTATGGGAAACAACTTTAAATCCTGAAAATCGTACGCTTTTACAGGTTAACATCAATGATGCTGTCGCCGCAGATGAAACATTCTCTGTGTTGATGGGCGAACTTGTTGAACCTCGTAGAAAATTTATTAACGACAACGCCTTAATGGCGAAATCTTTAGACGTATAAAATTTTAGGAAATGAATATGGAAAATAATCAGCCCCAAAAAGGTGTATCAGTTGTCGATATTAACAAAGAGATGCGAGACGCATATCTTCAATACTCGATGTCAGTTATCGTTGGCCGTGCGCTGCCAGATGTTCGAGACGGATTAAAACCGGTTCATCGTCGAATTCTTTTTGCGCAAAACCAAATGAACAACGTTCATAACAGACCCTATTTGAAATCGGCCCGTGTTGTCGGAGACGTGATCGGTAAGTACCATCCCCATGGAGATGCTGCCGTCTACGAAACTATGGTTCGTATGGCTCAAGACTTTTCTTTGCGCTACCCCTTAGAGGATGGACAGGGAAATTTCGGATCTATCGATGGAGATAGTCCAGCGGCACAACGTTATACCGAAGTTAGGATGACGAAACTTGCTGAAGAAATTTTAAATGACATCGAAAAAGAGACAGTCGCATTTGGACCGAACTACGATGATTCTTTAGAAATCCCACTGGTTCTTCCTGCAAAATTTCCAAATCTTTTGGTCAATGGTTCGGCTGGTATTGCCGTAGGTATGGCGACAAATATTCCGCCCCACAATCTTGGTGAAGTCATTGATGGTTGTATTCATTTGATCGCAAACCCAGATTGTTCTGTTGATGAATTGATTGAAAGAATCCCAGGACCAGATTTTCCTTCAGCGGGTGTAATTGCTGGTCGCGAAGGAATCTTACAAGCCTACAAAAAGGGCCGCGGAATCATCACCCTTAAGGCCGTAGCTGAAATCATTCAGGCTAAAGACCACGAAGAAATCGTAGTGACAGAAATTCCATACCAAGTGAATAAAGCTAAGCTTATTGAAAGCATGGCTGACCTGGTCCGCGATAAACAACTTGAAGGTATTTCGGATATTCGCGACGAGTCTTCGCGTGAAGGAATGCGAATTGTAATCATTTTGAAGCGAAATGAAAACGCCAGCGTAGTATTGAATCGTCTTTATAAGATGACTCAAATGCAAGTGAGCTTTGGTATTATTATGCTTGCGCTTGATGCTAAAAATCAGCCAGTAACCTTTGAATTAAAGGGAATGTTACAGGCATTCGTAGATCACCGCCGCGACGTTGTAACCAAGCGATGTATTTTTGATCTTAAGAAGGCTCAAGAGCGAGCTCATATTTTAGAGGGCTTACACAGAGCCTTGGAACAGATCGATGCAGTCATTCAGACTATTAAAGCTTCGAAAGAAGCAAGTGTTGCTCGCGAAGCTTTGATGGCAAAATTCAGCTTCAGCGAGAGACAGGCTGTCGCTATTTTAGAAATGCGATTACAACGATTGACTGGCTTAGAGCGAGAAAAAATTGAAGCGGAATTGGCGGAATTGAATAAAACAATCACATGGCTTCAGTTTGTTTTGGCAGACGTTAAGGAAATTTATAAAATCATAGTTGCTGAATTAACTGAAATTAAAGAAAAATACGCGGATCCAAGAAGATCACAAATCAGCGGATCAACAGACGATATTGAAGATGAAGATCTAATTGCTGACGAAGACATGATCGTCACGATTACCAATACGGGTTATATTAAACGAATTCCAATTGACCAGTACCGCGTACAAAAACGTGGCGGCAAAGGCCTTAAGGGCATGGAAACCCGAGAAGAAGACTATGTCACAGACATTTTCAAAGCTTCTACAAAAACCACCCTTTTGGTGTTCACCGACAAAGGAAAATTATTCTGGTGTAAAGTTCATAAGCTTCCATTAGGAACCAGAACCTCTAAGGGAAAAGCCATTGCCAATGTGGTTCAATTATCAAATGGCGAAAAAGTTCAGGCAATTTTGCCGGTCGAGGAATTTTCAGAAAATAAATTTGTGGTTATGTTGACCACAAAAGGAATTATCAAAAAGACCTCATTGGACGCTTTTTCAAACCCAAGACAAGCAGGAATTATCGCTTTAACTACGGACTTAGATGACAGCATGATTGATGCGAAAATTTCTGATGGCCAATGTGATATCTTTATTGCCACCAAAGAGGGAATGTCGATTCGATTCAACGAGTCCGACGTTCGACCAATGGGTCGCGCAGCCCGAGGCGTAAAAGGAATGACCATCGGAAAAACGGATGACGTGATTGGTATGGAAGTTCTTGAAAAAGGAACAAAAGATACCGTTTTAATGGTCACTGAATCAGGTTATGGTAAGCGCTCTGAAGTTGAAGAATATCGGGTTCAGTCTCGTGGTGGTGTTGGAATTATCACTCAAAAGACAACCGACAAAGTCGGAAATGTTGTTGGAACTAAAAAAGTTCGCAATGACCAGGAAGTGATTCTTTCAACTGACAAAGGACAAAATATTAGAATGAAAATTTCAGATATTTCTGTTTTAGGTCGAAACACTCAAGGCGTTCGTTTGATTAACTTAAGCGAAAAAGACGAAAAAGTAACAAGCCTTGCGGTGGTTGATCACGAAGAAGATGCGACTAATGGAGCTGGCGGAACAGAAACGCCGATTCATTAACAAGATGATAAAAATTAAGAAGAGCAAAAAGAATTTTAAAAACATGCTTTTTGCTCTTTTTCTTTTTACAGCCTCTTGCGTTCAGCAGGAACAGAAAATTTTCAACGAGGCTCAATCTGAAGTTGAAAAGGGACACTTTCGAATCGCAGCCTCCCTTTTAGAGAAAATTACTATTCGGAGCCCTAATTCTGAAAATGCAATTAAAGCTGCGCGAGAGGCCGCTAGAATTTCTTTTTTTGAAATTAAGGATTTTGAGAAGGCCGCTAAGTTCTATCAGCAAATTGTTCTTTCTTCGAAAAGTTCGGAAGAAAGACTGTTGGCTCAAAAACAAATAGCCTCAATCTACTTTGATCATCTAACCGACTATCCTAGAGCGGTGATTGAAATCAACAAGCTCATCATTATGTTGACCGACACTAAAGAGCGCACTGAGTTTAAAATGAAACTAGCTCGAGCCTATTACTATCAAAATAATTTTACACAAGCCGAGAACGAGGTGGATGAGTTTTTGAAATCCAACCCGCCAGAAGACCAAAAGTTTGATATGATTTTTCTTAAAGGAAATATTACTTTAGCAAAAAAAGACATGCTAAAGGCCATGGAAATTTTTAAAAGTTTGATTCGAGACTATCAGGAAAGATCAGTTAAAGAAAATGTGGTTCTCACTTTGTCGGTTTGCTACGAAGAGCTGAAGGACTTTAAGGGCGCAATTGAAGCACTTGAAAAAGCAAGACCACTTTACCCAAACCCAGAATATGTTGATATTAGAATAAAGCGTTTAAAGGATCGATTAGGAAATCAGCCCGGGGCACACGGACGGGTTAGAAAATGAAAAACAAATATATTATTTTTGCCGGAATGGGTTTAGAGCTCATTGGAATCATGCTTGGTTGTCTTTTTGTCGGTCAAAAACTTGATCAAGCCTATGACTTAAAGGGATTGGCAATGATCGGCCTGTCGGCCGCTGGATTGACAGGTTGGCTAATTCAAATCGTTCGGCTTACCAAAAATATTGAAAATTCTGGTGGCGAGGAAAAATGAAGTTATTTTTAGCCGCCCAACTTGTTGTTATATTAGCCGGGACTCTCGTTATTGCCGAATTATTAGGCAAAGATGGCGCTGTGTCCTATGCAATTGGCTCAAGTTTGATTTTCTTTAACGTCGCAGCCCTTGGTTTTGTCTGGTTTCACGTTATTCAGAAAAAACTCATTGCCCTATCGCTCATGATCATTGTATTCAAGTACGCGATTTTAGGTGTCATTATTTACAAACTCTTAAGTCTTCCATGGGTTCAGCAAGGCTGGCTTTGTGTGGGATTGGGTAGTTTGCTTATTTCGACATTAATATACGCTGTTTTCTCACCGAAAAAGGAAACTGAAGATGACTGAACATTTTATTGCGACATCATTGATTCCAGGTGTTGGTCATGAATACGCTCATGTTGCGACTTCTGCGATTGTAACCGCAGGATTAGTAGCTGTGGGATTTGTTGCTAAAAGCTCTTTAGGTAAAGGCGACCAAGCAGTTATTCCAGCAGATAAAATTTCAATTAAAGCATTTTTTGAAATGGTAACTGAGTTTATTGCCGGACTTTGCGACATGGTTATCGGCCATGGCGGAAGAAAATATCTTCCAATGTTTGCTTCATTTTTTACATTTGTTTTAATTAACAACTTGATTGGTGTCATTCCTGGAATGGCTCCTGCGACTCAGGATTTAAACACAACGCTAGCGATGGGTGTTTTTGTTTTCATTACATATAATCTTTTTGGATTTATGGAAAATGGATGGGGACATGTTAAGCATCTTTTTGGCCCTATCTGGTGGTTAGGACCTTTGATGTTTGTAATCGAATTGATTTCTCATATTGTTCGACCAATCAGCTTGGGGCTTCGTTTGGCTAACGTACTTACTGGCGACCATACGGTTGTCGGAATTTTCTTGGATTTGGTGCCGATTGGCTTACCAATTCCATTTTATCTTTTAGGAATGTTTGTTTGTTTTGTTCAGGCTTTCGTATTCACATTGTTATCAATGGTGTACGTTGCCTTAGCAACGGCTCATGATCATTAATTTAAATCAATTTGCTAATTTTACTATAAGGAGTAAATGAAATGAAAAATCTGGCAAAAAGAATCTTCGTAGCTCTTGGTACAACTTTGGTTGCTTCTGCTGCTTTCGCACAAGAAGCTGCTGCTGCCGCTCACACTGCAGGTGGAGACCGTGGTCTTATCGCTTTGGGTGCTGGTCTAGCTATCGGTGTTGCCGCTCTTGGTGGCGCTCTTGGACAAGCTAAAACAGCTGCTGCTGCTTTGGAAGGTATTGCTCGCAATCCAGCTGCACAAAGCAAAATCTTTACTCCAATGATCATTGGTTTGGCTCTTATCGAGTCTCTTGTGATCTACGCTTTCGTTATCGCGTTCTTCTTGAACGGCAAAA
The DNA here is from genome assembly GCA_964505225.1 of uncultured Bdellovibrio sp. GTDB lineage: Bacteria > Bdellovibrionota > Bdellovibrionia > Bdellovibrionales > Bdellovibrionaceae > 21-14-0-10-47-8. Next base: position 6,453 of record CAZDHC010000003.1, read on the forward strand.
TCTAATTTAGATTTGATAACTAGGCAGTAATGAAAAAGCCGAGAGAGATCTCGGCTTTTTGCTTTTCGGGGCCTAGATAGCCCCGAAGTAAATCTTATTTTTTAAAGTCACTATAGCATTGGATTTACAATAGCTTCGATTTCACCTTGAATTCGGTCTAAACCAGATTTGGTCCAAGATTCAAATCGTAGCACTAAAACTGGCTGAGTGTTTGAAGCTCGCGCCAAAGCCCAACCATCTTCAAAACTAATGCGAACCCCATCGATCAGATTGGTCGTATAATTTGGTCCACCTTGATATTTGCTTTTCAAGGTTTCAACAATTTTAACTTTTTTCTCTTCGGTAGTATCGATTCGCAACTCTGGAGTGTTAAACGCCGGAGGCAAACCCTCTAGCAATTGCGGAATGTTTTTTCCGGTCTTTGAGATGATTTCACAAACACGAAGTGCTGCATACAGAGCGTCGTCATATCCATGATTTCTGTCAGCAAAGAAAACGTGACCTGACATTTCACCACCAAACGGAGCCTTTTCGGATTTTACTTTTTCTTTAATTAGCGAGTGGCCCGTTTTCCACATGACCGGCTTGCCACCGTGTTTTTTAACATCGTCAAATAAGCGATCTGAACATTTAACGTCTCCAATAATTGGAGCACCCTTGTTTACAGCTAGAACTGATCTAGAAATCAAAACCATCAACTCATCGCCATAAATCATTTTTCCGTTATGGTCCACAATACCGATTCGATCCGCATCGCCATCAAAACCAATACCCAATTGTGCGTTCTCTTTTTTAACTTGAGCTGCAAGCTGAACTAAATTTTTCTCAACTGTTGGATCTGGATGGTGATTTGGAAAAAGGCCATCTGGTTTTTCAAATAGGATGGTTGGCTTTAAACCGACTGCCTCAAAAAGTCTGCGAACAATACATCCGCCAGCTCCGTTACCACAGTCTAGAACAACTTTAACGTTTGAAAGGTCACCGAATTCTTTTTTATATTTTTCGACGTATTTATTGAAAATTTCAAGAGGCTGTTCAGAGCCAGCACCATTTAGGAATTCACCCTTTTCGATGATTTTTCTTAAAGCCTGGATTTCTTCTCCAAAAATGGTCGCCTTACCAACACTGATCTTAAAACCATTGTAGTCCGGCGGATTGTGACTACCGGTGATCATGATGGCGCCATCAACCTCGGGAACTTCAAATGTCGTGAAATATGAAATAGGAGAAGTTACCAATCCAATATAAAGGACCTTAACGCCGGACTCTTGAAGTCCCTTTGATAAATGTTCTTTAATTTCAGGACACGAAAGGCGAGCGTCGTGACCCAAGGTGATCGTGATGTTTTTCTTTTTTAATTTTAAGTCGAAATACTTGGCGTAAGCGCGACCCAATAAGTATGCGAAGTTTTTATCGAACTCTTTATTATAAACTCCGCGGATATCGTATTCTCTGAAAATCACATCTTGATACATTCTAGTTTCCTTTCGCGAGCCGAATTCCCCACTTAAGCGCCAAAAACATTGAGTGAGAATTGGCTATTCCTTTTCCAAAAATATCTTTTGCTGTTCCGTGGTCCACTGAGCATCTTTTAATTGGCAAACCCAAGGTCAAATGAACTCCAGAATTAAAACCATGTACCATTTTAAAGGGAATAAGTCCCTGATCATGATATTGGGCCATATAGAATGAGAAGTTTTTCCACTGACTGTCAATAAAAGCGACATCTGGAACGAGGGGCCCAATTACCTGTGATTTAGAAAAGTAAGACACTGTCTTTAAAGTCACGCGCCGATCATGGTCACCAATAACCCCTTGGTCGCCGGCGTGGGGATCTAAACCCAACAATCCGACTGGCTTTCTTCTTAGAGAGGTTGGCAAATGCTGACGAGCCTTAAGGGCTATCTTGATAGCCTCTTTAAGACCACCCGACGTTAGCTTTTTAGAAACCTCTTCAATGGGCAAATGGCCCGACGCCAGAACAACATTAAACTTATCGCCAACAAAGGCCATATAGGCGGACTTAGAGCGGCAAATCCGCTTCAATATATCTGTATGTCCAATGTCTTTTAGGCCACAGCTTTGAATCGTTGTTTTAGATAATGGAGCCGTCACAAGGCTGTCAAATTTCTTTGAATAGCATGCCCTAGCGGCCTCCTCGACCCACTTTGCAGGATTGGAGTCACTCACAATTTCAATCAATGAGTTTTTGGGAAGCTTAGATTCTGACAACGACAATGCATCAGAAAGGTCTTGAACTCGATAAACTTTAAACTTTCTAGCTATCTTGGAAAGATGTTTTTTTTCAGAGTGAAATCCCCGAAAGACAAAAAAGAGAATTCCCGGTTGCGGTCCGAGCTGGGACAAGGCCTTGTACGTGACCTCAATTCCCACCCCGTCTTGATCACCAGTGGTGATAGCAATTTTTTTCATAACCACATAACTACTAGATCAAAGCAAATTTGAGTATGTAAATTACTGATTAATCTTTACAAATGAATCTTCGCGCTTGCCAGTGATCCAGTTTTTGAAATGTTTTTGAAATGCAGCTTCAAACAATTCAGAGCGAATTTTTTCTTTTTCTTTTTCAAGCCTTGGGTCTGCAGTCACTTTTTTGCTCAACAATTTTAGGATATGAAATCCAGCCTTAGTCTGAACTACAACCGAAGCTTCCCCGGGGTTAAGAGCAGAAACTGCTGCTTCCATTTCTTTATTCATTTCACCGGTTTTGAATGTGCCCAACAATCCACCCGTAGCAAAGTTTGCGTCTTCAGAGTTTTGCTCAGCCAAGGCCTCGAATGTTTCGCCGGCTCGAACCTTTTTTAAAACGGCCTCAGCCCGCTCCTTAGCCGCATCCGATCCACCTTTTTTTGGATTAAAAAGAATATGTGCCAATGTGTACTCAGAAATTCCTAAGCTTGAGTTTGGATGAAGGCGCGCATACTGACTGGCAACATCATCATCAGATACACGAATTTTCGATGAAATTTCTTGTTCGATCAAAGATTGGCGCTCAATTCGTGATTTGATAAAGTCTTGATACTCGCTTGCACTCATACCCTGTGCTTTAATCGCGCTCATCAGGTCGGCTCGGCTTGCGCCATTTCTTTTAGCGACATCGCGAATTTCTTGTTCTACACGCTCAATTGTCACCGCCAAATTCAAGCGTTTGATCTCAGTTTCTAATATTTTTTCGCTAATGAGATAATCAAGCTGACCTTGTCGATTGTTCTTTAGTGAATCGGCCCTCTGACCAAACAATAACAAATCATCAATCATCTTATTTTGTTCAATTTTTTTAGCAAAACCCCGAACATCTGAATCCGTAATTATTTCCGAATTCACAACAGCCACAACCTTATCCACAATTTCAGCGCCATAAGAAAGCGATAAGTTTGTGATTAAAGCTATAAACACTATGGATATTTTTGAAAAGTTCATTTTATTTTTGTCCTCTTGTTTCGACGATGATCGAGTTCAGCAGCTCGTTGTCGCGCAACACGCGACTTGCTCGAATTTGTTTGTCGAGCCATCCAGAAAATTCAGCTTGTTCTTTTTTACCATCAATAGCTTGAACAATTTCAGCCTTAACTTCTTCTAACGCTGAATAACCAGGACCAGCCTTGCGTTCAACCTTGAATATATGAAATCCGTAGGAGCTTTCTAAAACCTGACTAACGCCACCAATAGGAAGTGAAAAAGCCTTATCAAAAATATCAACTGAACCCTTTTCGATCCAACCGACCAGTCCGCCGGCCTTTGCCTCGGGTGCCACAGAATATTTTTTAGCTAATTCTACGAAGTCCTTTTTTTTCAGCTCTTCGTGTACGCTTTGAGCCTTAGAAAGATCGTCCAAAATAATTTGCCTTAAATAAACCCGTTCTTTTCTTTTAAAAAGCTCTTTATTTTCCTCGTAGTAGCTGTTGATTTCCTCTTTAGTGGCGGCCACTCGTTTCTCAGATATTTTTTTAAAAACTTTTTTCTGGATAAGAGTTTGTTTCATTTCCTCTTTCCAGTCAGAGAAGGAAAGACTTTCTTCGGCCAGCACGCGACGGAAGGACAAATCATCCGGATAAGAAGATCTGAAATTGTTAATTTCTTTTTCGAGCTCAGCGTCTTCGATCACCAAATTGTTGGCTTTTGCAAAATCGCTAATAAGACTTTGTAAAATAAAAACTCGGATGATGTCTTCTTTGGCGCGCTTAATATTGTTTGGATCTTTGGCTGATAATGCGTCGAAATTTTTAAGGCGGCGAGCCAGCTGTGAGGCAAAATCCTTGGCAGACAAAAAGTGATCATTGGCCTGAACCACAGGCTTGGCGGCAACCCGAGAAGAACCTAGGTCACAACCAGATAGAACAATGCCTAAAATAAAAAACCCCGCTAGAACGGGGTTTTTGAAATGCCAATTCAAGGAAAACCCTCTTTATTCGATCAACTTCTTATTGACCTGAATCTTTGCCGTCTTCTTTAGCTTGTCAAAATATTCATTAAAAACATCGCGACGCTTTTCATCAAAAACCGCAGCGCGAATTTGACGTTTATTAGCGTTTTCAAACGATCTGCGTCCAGTGACTTTTACAATGTGAAATCCAAAGGGAGTTTCAATGAGACCGCTCAACTCACCAACATTCATTTTAAGCGCGGTTTCATAATAAGAAGGAACTAGGCTAATACGACTTTGCCATCCCACATCGCCGCCAGTTTGCTTACTAAGAGGATCGTCTGAATAAAGCTTAACCAACTCTTCAAATGGTCTTTTACTCTTTTTGACCTCTTCAATGATCTCGCTAGCACGCTTCTTAGCCTCGGCACGCTGTTCAGCATTAGCTCCCGGTTTAACTTCGATCAAAATGTGAGAAGTTCTGATTTCAGGATTTTTCTTATAGTAAGCTTCCATTTCTTTGTCAGAAACCGTTAGCTTTTGAACTTTTTCGCCCAAATCCTTTTCAAGTAAAGCTTTGTAAAGCTCCTGGCGCATTCTTTCTTGGACGATTGGGTCTGCGCCCATTTTGCGCTTTTCAGCTTCTTGCAAACCAAGCTCATATCGAACCAAGTCTTCTAAGAATTGCTCTTTAGTGGGAGGGTTTACCGTTTGGTTTTTAACCTCTGTGAACTTTTTGTTAAACTCTTCAACTGTGATGGTTTTAGTTCCAACCACAGCCACCGCCGCATCCTTTGCAGCCTGTGCTTTAGCCGAAGAAACTAAACCGACTTGAACGGCTAAATTTGTTAACGCGAAAAATAACGCAAGAACCTGGAAATGCTTCATATTTTGACATCCTTGTTGATTAACATCTCTCAAATTAAAGGCTAACTGACCGTGGCATTAGCTGCAAATTCTTTAACCGCTAGTTCCCTTGCATTATGCAAGGCGTCTGAAAGTTCTTTGGCCAATGTTTCTGATCTTGGATCTAGATCTTTCGTGATTGGTCCAATTGGACCCTTCCAAGTGATATGAATTTTAGCAAAGGGCTTCGGAAGGTAAGTTTTATTCCAAGCTTTTGGAAAGTGCCAAGCTCGATCGCAAGTGACCCCAGCTGAATAAATTGGGCAATTCATCAAACGACTCATCTCGAACACACCAGGTTTGACTTGATAGATTGGGCCTTTTGGGCCATCCACTGCAAAGCTCGAATTTCTTTTGTCATCACGAACCAATCGAACAAGTCCTTTTAAGGCATGAATTGCCCCCCTGGTGGATGAGCCTCGCGAGGTCACCCCACCCAGCAAATGAATCACAGTGTTCATCAATTCGCCATCTTTGCTGGTTGAGGCGATTGTTGCGATTTTGTATTTACCGATCAGGCAAATGAGTCCCAGCTCATCGCCGTGCCAGTGAGCTAATATAAAAGGTTCTTTGTTTTTGACTGCAGACTTCATCGACTCGGGTTCATTTAAAGTCACTTTCCAAGTAGAGGTCAGTGACTTAATGAAAAGCCAAGCTATAAAACCTAAGATGTATTTTCGAAACCAAAATTCAATCAATGATGAAGAGCCTTTTTGAATTCTTCAGTTAGCTTTGGAACTACGTCGAATAGATCTCCGACAATTCCATAGGTCGCTTTTTGAAAAATTGGCGCATTTGGATCGTTGTTGATGGCCACAATCACTTTACTGCCAGACATTCCGGCTAAATGTTGAATAGCACCAGAAACACCGACTGCGATATACAAAGTCGGAGCTACTGTCTTACCAGTTTGTCCAACTTGCATGCTATGTCCAACCCAACCAGCGTCAACCACAGCTCGAGAAGCACCAACTGTTGCGCCCAAGGTATCAGCCAAATCATTTAATAACTTAAAGTTTCCAGCTTCTTTTAAGCCGCGACCGCCAGCTACGATGATGTTTGCTTCGGTTAAATCCAATTTTCCGGATGTGCCTTTTACAACCTCTTTGATTAAGGTTTTTAAATCAACTTTAGCCAAAGTGTGATCTGCAACATTTGCAGTTGCGCCAGCATTGGCTGCATCAACAGGAAGTTGATTTGGTCGCATCAACACGATTTGTACAGGGCTGTTTTCAAATCCCATTTTTGCCAAAGCTTTACCAGAATAAATAGGCTTTTTAACCGTAACCGTGTCCCCAGAAATATTAAGTTCTGTGCAATCACTTAAGACGCCGGTGTTTAGCCTTGCCGCAACTCGGGGAAAAAGATCTTTTCCAAGCGAGCTTGCCGAAGCTAAAACAATATTTGCTCCACATTTTTGGATCGCATCAACCATCATCGAAGTGAACAACTCTGGATTGTATTGATCTAAAGTTGCGTCTTTAAAAGTGTGAACTTCGGTGGCGCCAAACTGAGCGCACTCAGCGGTAACCTGAGTGCTGCCAGAGCCCACAACCAAAGCCGCAGTTCCTTGGCCAGACTTTTTAGCTGCAGACAAAAGTTCCTGAGCACTTCTTTTAATTTTTCCATTAGAATATTCGACAAAAACTAAAACTTTTCCCATTTTTTATCCTTTACAAAACTTTCGCTTCATCACGTAGCGCGCCAACCAAAGCCGAAGCCTGAGCTGAAGAGTCACCCGAAATCATTTTTACCGGAGGTTTTTCTGAAGGTAATTCTAAAGAAAGAACCTTTGTTTTGTTGTTTGCGCCCGTATTGAGCGCAGCTAAGTCCAACTCTTTAATAACTTTCTTTTTAGCTTTCATAATTCCAGGCAGACTAGCGTACCTGGGCATATTTAGGCCTTTATTTGCGCCAACAACAGCTGGAGTCATCATCTGAATCACTTCTTTTGCCCCGCCGTCCACATCTCTTTCCACAGTGACGTTTTCAGGAGTGAAAGAAAATTTAGAAACAACTGTTGCGTGTGGAGCATTTAAAAACTCGGCTACCATCTGGCTCACCGAAGAAGCGTTGTCATCAATCGCAAGTTTGCCAGTGAAAACAACTTTTCCGCCACCTTCTTGTTGAATGACTGCCGCCAGGGCTTTTGCTGTTTGAAACGGATCCATATTTTCTGGAGCGTCAACTGCAATACCTTCGTCTGCACCCATCGCAAGAGCTGTTCGAATTGAATCAACAGTGCGTTTTTTTGGACCAACGCTGATCACCCAAACCTGAGAACCCGCATTGGCGTCTCGAAGCTTAACAGCTTCCTCTACTGCAAATTCGTCGTATGGATTCATAACCCATTTAACGCCCGTGGTGTCGATTGACTGTGAATCTGACCCGATCTTAATCTTGGTTTCAGTATCGGGAACCTGTTTTAAGCATACAAATATCTTCATAAGAGTTCTCCATTTAAGCTATCGCAATATCAGACAAAACTAAGGTTGAGGCAAAGAAATCTTAAGGAAATTAACATGATGCTCCGGCTAGACAACCGCAAGCATCACGCCTTATCCTGATGGTTCAGAATTTTTTGAGTCCACGACATCATGAGAGGAAAGCTTTTATGGAAGCAACGGCAGAACGACCGTTTATTTTAACATCGATTGGAAAAAAATATTTAATGGGAATAACGGGGCTGGTTTGGGCTGGATTTGTTCTGACCCACATGGCTGGCAATATGCTGATCTTTATCAGTCCGGATGCCTACAATAAATACGGGCACGGAATCGTGAGTAGCGGAATATTAATCCCAGCAGAGCTAGTGTTGGTTTTAAGCCTTATCACGCACGTTGGCCTGGCAATTCGACTAACTCTTGAAAATAAAGCAGCAAAAGGCAGTCGGTATGCAGTTGCTGCCAAGGGCGAAAAAGCCGTGAGCCTTGCCTCAAGAACCATGGCCGTTCAGGGAAGTTTGATTTTAGGCTTCATCATCTCTCACATTTCCACTTTCAAATATGGAACCTACTATGAAACCATCGTTGATGGCGTGAAGATGCGCGACTTGAATCGACTGATCGTCGAAATCTTTCATCAACCTGGATTTGTGGCTTGGTACGTGGTGTGTTTGATCCTTTTAGGATTTCACTTAAGCCACGGTGTCGGTTCCATTTTTCAATCATTCGGACTGAAAAATCAAAAGTATGCGCCATTGATTAAAAAAATAAGCTGTGCATACGGAATTATTGTGGCCTTAGGATTTCTTTCTCAACCAATTTACGTTTACTTCATAGCGGGATAAAAAAATATGTCTACACTTGACGGAAAAGTACCATCGGGACCAATCGAATCATTGTGGGATGATCATAAATTTCACTCGAAACTGGTGAACCCAGCCAACAAAAGAAAGCATTCGGTCATTGTTGTTGGAACGGGCTTAGCAGGAGCTAGTGCAGCCGCCTCTTTGGGTGAGCTGGGCTACAATGTTAAATCATTTTGTGTTCACGAAAGCCCAAGAAGAGCCCACTCGATAGCCGCTCAGGGCGGAATCAACGCTGCCAAAGCTTACAAAAATGACGGCGACAGCGTTTACAGACTTTTTTATGACACCGTTAAAGGCGGAGACTTTAGAGCTCGAGAAGCGAACGTTTATCGTTTAGCACAAATCTCGACTCAAATTATTGATCACTGTGTAGCTCAAGGTGTTCCGTTTGCGCGCGAGTACGGCGGGCTACTTTCAAACCGATCATTTGGCGGAGCACAAGTCTCTAGAACATTCTATGCTCGAGGACAAACTGGTCAGCAATTATTGTTGGGTGCCTATTCAGCCATGATGAGACAAGTGGATAAAAAACAAGTTCAGCTTTTTAGCCGTCGTGAAATGTTAGAAGTCGTGGTGGTTGATGGCAAGGCTCGCGGAATTGTGGTCCGTAATTTATTAACCGGAGAAATCGAATCTCACGAAGCTGACGCTGTTGTGATTGCAACTGGTGGTTATTCGAACGTTTTCTTTTTATCTACAAACGCAATGGCGTGTGCAGTAACGGCAGCATGGAAGGCTCACAAAAAGGGAGCTTACTTTGCCAATCCTTGTTTCACACAAATTCACCCGACATGCATTCCGGTTTCTGGTGAACTTCAGTCCAAGCTGACGTTGATGTCTGAATCTTTGCGAAACGATGGACGAGTTTGGGTTCCAAAACAAAAGGGAGACAAGCGTCCTCCGGGACAAATTCCCGAGAGCGAACGAGATTACTATCTTGAGCGAGTTTATCCAAGCTTCGGAAATCTGGCTCCACGAGACGTTGCTTCAAGACAGGCAAAATTTCGTGTGGACGAGGGCCACGGTGTTGGGCCAACTGGACTTGCAGTCTATCTTGATTTTAAAGATGCAACAGCTCGTTTGGGTAAATCTACGATTTCAGAAAAATACGGAAATCTATTTGAGATTTACGCAAAAATTACGGGTGAAAATCCATATGAAACTCCGATGCGTATGTTCCCGGCTCCACACTATACAATGGGTGGCTTGTGGGTTGATTACAATTTGATGAGCACAATTCCAGGATTATTCGTGGCCGGCGAAGCCAACTTCTCGGATCACGGAGCCAATCGCCTTGGGGCCTCGGCCCTCATGCAAGGTTTGGCTGATGGATACTTTGTGTTGCCTTACACAATTGGTAACTACATCGCTGGAACGAAACTTGATAAGGTTTCGACGACATCTGATGCCTTCAAATCAGCAGAAGAGAAAGTTCAAACAGATATCAACAAATTGATGAACATCAAAGGCAACCGCACCGTCGACAGCTTCCACAAAGAGCTGGGTCGAATCATGTGGGATGATTGTGGAATGTCTAGAAACGAAAAGGGCCTTAAATCAGCGCTAGAAAAAATTCCAAAATTACGTGAAGAGTTTTGGCAAAATGTCAAAATTCCGGGCGACGCAAATTACGTTAATCCCGAACTAGAAAAAGCAGGACGAGTCGCCGACTTCATCGAGTTGGGCGAGCTCATGTGCCGAGACGCTCTTGTGCGCGAGGAGTCTTGTGGTGGTCACTTCCGCGAAGAACACCAGGTGGATGGAGAGGCAAAACGAAACGATGACAAATTTTGCCATGCATCTGCGTGGGAGTTTAAAGGTGTTGGAAAAGAACACTCGCTTCATAAAGAAGAACTAAAATTCGAAAATGTTAAACTGGCAACTCGTTCGTACAAATAAGAGGTTATAAATGGGAAGCGGAACAGGTAAAAATTTAAATTTGAAATTAAAAGTATGGCGACAAAAATCTACCAAAGAAAAAGGCGGATTTACTGACATCGAAGCAAATGGCGTATCTGAAGATTCGTCTTTTTTAGAAATGCTCGATCAAGTAAACGAAAAGCTGATTCAAAAGGGCGATGAACCGATTGCTTTTGATCACGATTGTCGCGAAGGAATTTGTGGAAGCTGCGGATTTGTTATCAATGGCGAAGCGCACGGCCCACAAAAACACACGACAGTTTGTCAGTTGCACATGAGAAAATTCAAAGATGGCGAAACTCTTGTCATTGAACCCTGGAGAGCAAAAGCTTTTCCAATCATTAAAGACTTGATGGTAGATCGTTCTTCTTTTGATCGTATCATAACTTCTGGTGGATATATTTCTGTCGACACTGGAAATGCACCCGATGCGAACAGCTTGCCAGTTCCTAAGCCAGATGCGGACGAAGCGTTTGCGGCTGCTACCTGCATTGGTTGCGGCGCTTGTGTGGCTTCCTGCAAAAATGCATCGGCAATGCTTTTTGTGTCAGCAAAGGTTTCTCACTTTGCGCTACTTCCACAAGGACAAGTTGAAAGACACGAGCGAGTTTCTGGAATGGTTGCCCAGATGGATGCAGAAGGTTTTGGCGCTTGTACATCAACAGGATCTTGTGAGGCTGCATGTCCGAAGGGAATTAATCTTTCGAACATTGCTAGAATGAACCGAGAAATGTTGTCAGCCGCTGTGAACCAAAAAGAAGCCGCAGAGGGCGATGGAATTTAGAGCCCATTGCGTCTAACAAATCTAACGCCTATTGATAAATAAATATTCAGTTAATCGAACCCCGCAATTGACCTTTTTGCGGGGTTTTTTTGTCATTAAATTAGCTTAGACGTACACCCAGAGCGGCTTTCACATCCGACATCATAAGAATTCAACATGAGCTAAAGATTTCCGATAAGAGAAATTACCCAACAGAGATGTTGGTCAAGCAAAGTTGGTCATATGAAAAAGGTTGGAAAAATAATGGAAGAGATGGGGTTTCGAAAAGATGCTCCTGACAGCGTTAAAGAAGCCTTTTTAAAACACCTCATCAAAAATACAACGGGTGTTGAAATTCAAACTCCGACAGAAAAGAAACAAAATCATTTAGCGGAGTCAGAAAAAATTCAGGGTCAATTGTCTTTTGATTTCATGAACGAAAAAGTAAATTCAGACAAAAAAGTTTCCTAGCCCGATCTACGTTCGGCGACCTTGGTGTTGAATCAAGATCTAAGTCGCTAGACGTAGTAGTCTAATTTTTGATCACTATAATTATTTTCAATTCTACAGTTGATTGATGAGTTGATATCATCAACAGGTCGACCCGACAAAACACTATCCTAGGAGGGATTATGGCGATTCATGGACGAATCACCTTGGGCCTGGCGCTGGCAACAGCACTTTCGTTTTCAACAGCAGCTATGGCTAACGAGCCCGAGGCAGTGCCCGGCGAGTTTGTCGTTAAACTAAAAGCCAATGTTAGAAAATCAAATTTAACATCACTTAGTCACGCTCTTGGTGCACAAATTAAAAGTGCAATCGTAGATGACAACATTGTCGTCGTGAAAAGACCTGTGATCGAGACCAGCAAAAGTGTTATTAAAACTTTGCAACAAAACCCATTAGTGGAAATTGCCGAGCCAAACTATATATACAGAGCAGTGAAAATGCCCAACGATCCTTCGTTTGGAAAACTTTGGGGACTTAGAAATTTTGGACAGAATGATGCAAGAGGCGCAGGAACAAGCGGAATTGATATCGATGCTGTTCGCGCTTGGGACATCACTCAGGGCTCTGAAGACACGGTGATTGCTGTTATTGATACTGGTGTAGACTACAATCACCCAGATTTGAAAGAGAACATGTGGGTGAATGAGGCCGAGGCCAATGGAAAACCAGGAACTGATGATGACGGCAATGGTTATGTTGACGACGTGTACGGATACAACTTCGTAGATGCGGAACATCCAACGGCAGATCCAAAAGATGATCATGGCCATGGTTCACATTGTTCTGGAACAATTGGTGGACGAGGCGATGATGGCAAAGGAATCGTTGGAGTTAACTGGCGAGTTAAAATTATGGCCATCAAGTTTTTGGGTGGCGATGGCGGCGGAACACTTGAGGGCGCTATTCGCGGTATCGACTACGCAACCAAAATGGGTGCGAAAATCATGAGCAATTCATGGGGCGGCGGCGGAGAATCGCAAACTCTTAAAGAAGCAATTCAAAGAGCCAATCAGGCGGGCGCACTTTTCGTGGCGGCAGCTGGAAATGATTCTGCAAATAACGATACAAACCCACATTATCCATCAAGCTACAACGTTCCCAACGTGTTATCTGTAGCTGCAATTGATAACAATGCGCAATTGGCGTCGTTTTCAAACTATGGAAAAAAGTCGACCCACGTTGCAGCACCGGGAGTTAATATTTATTCTTCAGTAAAAGACGGAAAATATGATTCTTGGTCAGGAACTTCAATGGCGACACCACACGTTTCGGGGGTGGCGGGATTATTGGCATCAAAAGAGCCGACACTGACTCACCTGCAATTGAAACAGCGAATTGTATCAACCATTAAACCATTGAGCTCGATGAGAAATAAAGTTTCATCAGGTGGTATGGTCAATGCGTATTTTGCACTGACGAATCAAGTCGCTCCGCCAGATATGAATGATCCAGGAACGTGGGCTTCGAAATCGCTTTCGATTTCTTCTCCACATCCGTATGTGAAGAAATCCAACGAGACCTATGAGGTGAAAGTAGATGGGGCAAAAGAAATCGCTCTTTACTTTACGAAATTTGATACAGAAAAGGGATATGACAAGTTAACTCTTCTCGACAAAGCCGGAGTTAAAATTGGCGAGATCAGTGGAAATAATGACGATTCATATTCTGCAACGATTTCTGGAGACTATGTTAAATTGGTTTTCACTTCAGATGATTCGGTTGAAAAATATGGATTTGATATTTCAAAAGTCTCTTACAGGTAATCTAAAAAGCATTCACTTTCTAAAAAATTAATTTAAAATTTCGAATGTTTTGAAAATAAAGGGGGCCCAAAGCCCTCTTTATTTTTTGGGAAGCTCTTCTAGAAATTCTTCAATTTTTAAATTGATATAGTCTGGAAAATCCAACTGAGTGCAATGGGAACCATAGGGAACTCGAACAAATTTGCTGCCCCGAATTTCTTCGTGGAGCTCATCCTGAAATTTCTGTGGAGTCACCATATCCTTTTCACCTGAAATGATTAACGTTGGAACCTCGATGGATTTGGCAACCTGCTCCCCTTGAAAATCCATCATGCTTTCGAAAAACGGAATGAAGGTCGACAAGGACATTTGAGCGACGCCCTTTGCGTAAATTTCAATGTCTTTATATTGGGTCAGCTTTAAATTAAAACCACCCACTAGCCCGGTTCCCAGAGCGGCCACAGGGTTATCCACAAGCTTCTTCCAAACTAAATCTAAAAACTGAGGGGCTTTTGCATATTGATCTTTAACAAAATGAAAAAAGGGCTCAACAACATCCAAACCAAACATTCCTTTGATCGGATTTTTTGCAAAACCATTGACGAAGGTCATTGAAAGAAAAACCTCAGGAGTTTGTTCATAAGTCTTCAACATACTTTGAGCGCCAAAGCTGTGTCCGACAAAATGAGCTTTCTTCACGCCTACTTGCCGCAAAAGAAATGGAATATCGTTTGCCATGGCCTCTAGGGATAAATTTGCAGGATCCTTAGGAACGTCAGATTTGTGGTGGCCCCTAATATCGAAAGTAATGACTTTGTAGTTTCTGGCAAAGTGCTCTACTTGAAAATGCCAATGATTGATCAGGCAAGCCAAGCCATAAATAAAAACAAGAGGTTCACCTTCGCCGCGGACTTCATAGTAAATCGATGTTCCATCAAAACTTTGAAATCTGCCGGTGGTTTTACTTGTTGGTTTCTTCATTCTAAAAATTGAACCTCAATAAGCGAGGCTCCAATTCGAATTCGGTCCCCCGCCTTTAATACTTCGGAAGAAACGCTTTTATCATTTAGCAGAACCAGCTTAGGATGATCGGTTTGAAAAAGAACTTGGTCGTTTTCAGGTAATAGCTCAAAGGCAAGGTCTGGGGCTAGCGGGTCTTGAAGCTCTATATCTAGAACTTCGGACCCGGCACATCGTGGGCCATACCCTAAGACCACTTTGGTTTCGGCCTGAACCCCTTGCAAAAAATCCAGCTGGACGGCTTTAAAAAAGGCTTGAACCGCACCAGTATTGTTTTTGTTTTCCCCTGGAATTTTAGGTACTTCGCTTGAAAGTGCCTGGGCCCAGTTTGTTGGCTCAGGCTCTTTTTCAACAAGAAGCTCGGTCACCTCAAATTTAGCCGTGGGCATATCAACTACGGGTGGATCGTCAATTTCAATTATTTTAAAGAAGGTATCCCCAACCTGACAGCGAATCCCCGGCAACAGGGCTAATTTTGGAACTTTCTGTCCGTTGACCTTAATTCCATTGGTCGAGTTTCTATCTACAAGAATTAACTGACCTTTTTCATCTTTTTGAACTTCGGCATGAAGGCTTGAAGCTTTGACGTCTTTGATTAAAATTTCGCCCTGGGTTCGCCCAAGTTTGGTACCCTGCTTTAGAGGGAACTGTTTTCCTTGGCTTTCGCCACTTTCAAACTCTAAAAATATAGCCATATTGTTCATCTAAACACGCTTCTTGCCTTGAGAATAGTCAAAACCCATGTTACCTCTCTGATCCACATTTAAACCTTGCTGGCAGAAGTTCTGTTAGCTGTTAAACCGAAAGGCGACTCATGGAAAACAATGAAGTCAGTAAACGACCGTATGAAGTAGTCGTTCTGATGCATCCTGATGCAACTCTTCAGGACCAAAAAGAACTATTCCAAAAGAACAAAGCAACAATCCAATCTTTTAAAGGTTCGGTTCATTCTTTGGAAACTTGGGGAAAAAGAAATCTTGGAAACCCAATCAACAAAAGCAAAAAGGCGATTTATTTTCATTCGACTTTTGAAGCTTCTCCAGCTGCGATTGCAGAGCTTGAGCGTACTATGCGAATCAACGACAAAGTTCTTCGCTATATGCACACGGCTTTGGATGTTCGCGTGCCATTGAGCAAATTCTTGGAAACTTTCAAAAAAGGTCTTCAGGAAAGCCAAGCTCGTGAGCGTGAAAAAGAAGCTAAGATGAAAGCTCGTCGCGAAGCTGCTCAGGCCGCTCGTTCTCATGGTGACGAATAGACCTTTAATTTAGGTTTAGGGAGAGTCTGTTGAACCAAATGGAAAGTCATTCATCGATGAAAAAGCAGTCATGGAAAAGCTTTTTTTTGGTTCTAAGTGTCGCAGCGATATCAACAGCACTCTTTATTTTTCTTGGAACTCCGCTGCTCAGAGTTTTAAGAGGTGTTTTCGGATCTAAAAAATATTGGTTTTCGGGCGTATTTATTTCGTCCTTAATCATGTTAATAAATCCGGGACTTGGTTTTTTTGCCTTATTCTTTTTTTCGCTTTGGATAAACATTGGCGTTTATCAAGAGCTGGAAGAAAGGGGTCATGGAAATTTTTGGACGGCACTTTTAAGTGTTCTGATCGGAAGTTTCATTATGATTTTGGGCCCAATGATATGGGTTCAGGCTTCGGGGATGGATTTAGGAGAAGTCTTAAAGACCAGCTTTGAAGCAGTCGCTCAGCAGCTTTCTAACGGAAAGCAGTTAAGCGAAATTGGCATGAATGCCGAAGCGATCGTCGGTCAACTTCCTTCGATGTTGATTGTTCTCCAGATAGCTTCATTGGCATTTGCGCTGATGCTAGATCGAAAGTCAGCAGCCTTTTTTGGGTTGCGATTAGAGAAGGTGGCGACACATATCCGTCTTCTTGATTTTCGTCTTCCGGATTATTTTATTTGGTTGGCGATGTTTTCGTTCTTGCTAAGTTTCATTAAGATAGAACAACAGATGGTGTCGATTGTGGCGCTCAATGTTTTTAATATCATGATGGGACTTTATTTTTTCCAGGGACTAGCTGTTTTAGAAGTGGCGTTCCTGGTGTTTAAAAGCGGAAGTATGTTTAGACTTCTGTTTTATTTATTAGTGGTTGGCCAATTGTTCTTTTTGTTAAGTTTAGTTGGCGTGATTGATTATTGGGTGGATTTCAGACAGCGATTAAGACGACGGAGACCGTCTGGAAGAGACCAAAAGAATGGGGAAAATGTATGAAGGTAATTCTACAAAAAGACGTTAAGGATATCGGAAAAGTTGGAGATCTAGTGAACGTGTCAGAAGGTTTCGCAAGAAACTTTTTGTTTCCACGAAAAATGGCTTCTGAGGCAACTGAGAAGCGAGTTAAAGAGTGGGAACATTTGAAGCGCGTTGCTGAAGTTAAGAAAAAGAAAGTTGTTGCTGAACGACAGGCGCTATTGGCTAAAATCAATGGTGTTGCTGTTAAGTTTAAAGTAGCAGCTGGAGAGACTGACAAGATTTTTGGATCTGTTACGACAAGTGACGTATCTAAAGAATTAGAAAAAATTGGTCACTCTGTTGATCGCCGAGATATTCATCTTGATGATCACATCAAAATCTTAGGAACTCACAAGGCAGTTGTTCGAATGGGTGAAGGCCTAGAAGCTCAAATTCAGATCGTTGTTGAACGAGCTTAATTTCGGGCTTTGGAAATTTATTAAATTTCAAAAGGCAGCAATGATCTTGCTGCCTTTTTTTATTGAAAAAAGCACAAGCCCGCTGGGGTGCTATGTGTTTTTAAGGGCAAATCTCGATGGGAGTTCCTTCGGAAACTCGAGGGAAAATTTCTTCAATTTCTTCGTTGGTTACAGCAACACAACCTTGCGTCCAATTTGATAAAGTTCTGTGAACCAATTGAGCTAAAATATTGGATTCGACGTCATTTGGAAATCCATGGATCATAATATCACCACCGGGATTTACTCCCCGTGCGCGCGCATTTTTAATGTCTTCTTTATTAGGATAAGAAACTTTTAGAGCCAAATGATAAGCACTGTTTCCATTTTTTAACTCAATTTCATAGCGGCCCTCGGGGGTTTTTCCGTCCCCCATTTGTTGCTTTTTACCATTGGGCGAAAAGCCCAAAGAAACATGGTACTGCTTAAGTGCTTTGCCATCTTTAAAGAGGATCATCTTTCGGTCAGACTTTCCAACCACAATCAAGTCAGCCGAATTAGAAAGAGCCGAAGTGTCTGGAATTGCTGACTTTAAAAGGTCACAAGCGGGCCTGGTCGCTCCATAAGTGAAAATGGAGGAAAGTAAGATTGTAGCAGCAGTAAGGATCGATTTCATAAGGACCTCGCTAAGGCCCTAAATATTCAATATTTGATCCGAAATATAAGTGCTTTTAAGCAGTTATAGAGTGAAAAACATGTCAATACCTTGAACAGGTGACGGATCTAGGCCGGCTCCTGCAGCGAATCCCTGACCAGGTCCAAAAGGAGGTCAGAAAGCAACTCTCGAATGTCTTCCAATTCGACCTCAGAGGAAGAGTGTCCTGCTTCAGCGATTAAAGTATTAAGCCTTTGCCGAACATAGTCTTCAGGTAACCCCGAGTTCTGAATTAGGACTTCGATCAAATCAGTTCCAACCATGCAAACCCCCTCTTTTTAAAGGACAGCTCTATTGAAGCAAGGGGTTAAATTTAAAGTAAATCTCGACCCGCAGTTCGATTGAAAACTTAGTCCTTGGTCTGTGGCGATTTTATCGGTAATTTAGCAACTCGATGGAAATTAACGGTGCAATTATAACTGGCGGCGGTGGATTTTTAGGATCACACTTAGCAGAGACTTTAATCTCTGCGCAAATACCTGTGGTTTGTGTCGACAACTTTTCGACAGGACTTCGATCAAACAAAGACTATCTTTTAAATCATAAATTTTCAGCTAACCTGCAGTTCATTGAAGCGGACGTTTCGAAATCTTGGGATTTGTGGACTTCAAAAATTGATTCTGAAAAATTAAAAAAAATCACTCATGTTTTTCACTTCGCTTCTCCGGCCTCTCCGCCGCATTATCAAAGACTAGCTTTTGAAACCATGGCAGTAAATACGACAGGATTGATGGAAGCCTTGGCGATGGCCGACAAGTGTTCTGCACGAGTCGTTTTTGCAAGCACGAGCGAAATCTACGGAGATCCAAACATTACGCCCCAGCCGGAAAGTTATTTCGGAAACGTCAACACTATGGGACCGCGTTCTTGTTATGACGAAGCAAAAAGATTTGGCGAAACCATAATTTATACTCACAACCAAAAACATCAAACCAGACATGGGCTTGTCAGAATATTTAACACTTACGGACCAAGGATGAATCCCAACGATGGCCGAGTGATTATTAATTTTTTGGTACAAGCAATGAAAAAACAAAAGCTGACAATCTACGGTGATGGCCAACAAACCAGAAGCTTTTGTTTCGTAGACGATTTAATTTCGGGAATTTTGAAATACGCAAAAACTGAATTGACGATTCCAGTAAATGTGGGAAATCAAACTGAATTCACAATTCAGCAGCTTGCAGACGAAGTTAGAAATATTTTTTCAAAAGATCAGCTTCAATTTGAAAGATTTGATTTACCCAAAGATGATCCAAAGCAAAGATGTCCAGATTTAACCCTAGCCAAAAGGCATTTGAATAATTGGGAGCCAAAAATTCAACTTTCAGTCGGCCTAGTTAAAATGTTGGAATGGCTTAAAACTCAAAACTTAGATTCAATACAAGCGGCCGGGAGACCCCAGTGAACGTGCTTGTGACCGGCGGCGCTGGTTATATCGGAAGCCATACGGCAAAAGAGTTAGCCAGACAGGGCCACACGCCTATTGTTTTTGATAACTTGATTTATGGTCATCGCGAATTTGTGAAGTGGGGGCCGTTTGTTGAAGGAAATATTTCCGAAACAAATTTGCTCACCAAAACTATGGAGCAATTCAAAATCGAAGCGGTGTTGCATTTCGCGGCCTATGCTTATGTGGGCGAGTCTGTTCAAGAACCAATTAAGTATTATGAAAACAATGTTTTGGGGACGCTTTCCATTTTAAATGCTATGAAGGCCGCCAAAGTTAGCAGAATTATATTCTCATCAACGTGCGCGACCTACGGCATTCCAGAGAACTTGCCAATTGAAGAAACAACAGCTCAAAATCCAATAAATCCTTATGGCGCCTCTAAGCTAATGGTTGAAGAAATATTAGAAGAGTTCGTAAAGGCTCACCAGTTTACAGCAACTGCACTTCGATATTTCAATGCCGCAGGCTGTGATGCCGATGGCGAAGTTGGCGAAAACCACGATCCCGAAACTCACTTGATTCCATTGGCACTCAAAGCAGCATCTGATGAAAATTTTCGATTGAAAATATTTGGACTGGACTATCCAACGGAAGACGGATCTTGCGTCCGCGACTATATTCACGTGACAGATCTAGCAAGCGCACACGTTTTAGCTTTAGAAAAAATGGAAGCAGGAACTTTTAAGGCCTATAATCTGGGAACCGGCAAAGGTTTTTCGGTTAAGGAAATTGTTAATTCAGTCGAGTCCATTACTGGAAACAAGGTGAAGGCGGACTATGCTGATCGTCGCGCTGGTGATCCGCCGGTTCTAATGGCCACTGGCAATTTGGCAAAGAAAGAACTGGGCTGGAGCCCATCACACTCTTCAATAGAAAACATTATTAAGACAGCCAACCGATGGCATTTGAAATCTAAGGGCATCAATTAGTTATGGAAAAAAAGATATTGGTATATCAGGCCTACGGCTTAGAAGACGTGATGAGACAAACAATTTTTTCGATTGTTTCGCTTCTTTCGTTCTCACCAAGAAATATTGAAATCTTGGTATACACCGATGATGTAAAAAAATTCGAAGGGTTTTTTGGGAAACACCCTCAGGTCAAGCTGGTGGAAATAAACAAAGATCAGATCAAAGCTTGGCGCGGAACTATTGATTTTGTTCATCGAGTAAAAGTAGAAATTTTAATGGATGCTGCAAAGAAGTTTGTAGGACCGATTTTTTACTGTGATGGCGACACTTACTTTTTGTCTTCGCCAGAACAAATTTTTTCCGAAGTGAACAATCGAATCAGTCTTATGCACATTGCTGAAAATGCGCTGATCGAAGGAAAAGACCCTCTTTCAAAAAAGATTTTAAAATTTTGTAAGAAAAATCAGTTTGATGTGGGCGGCGATCATGTCGCAATCGGCGCCTCAACGGTTATGTGGAATGCCGGCGTCCTTGGGATTTCCGAAGCGAACAAATCATTGCTGCCACTGGTCCTTCAGCTGACGGATCAGATGCACACTTTGTATAAAAAGCATGTGATGGAGCAGTTGGCGTTCTCATTCTTTTTACAAACCAGGTCGTCTATCAAGGCGGCTGACCATGTGATCTATCATTATTGGAATCAAAAAGACGAATATCAAAAAAAGATCGATGAATTTTTAATTCAAAATACGACTATCGAAACAGCATTAACATCTTATGCAGGATTTGAGTGGCCAGGGCCGCCGCAACCAAAAAAGAAAAAGCGACTTTTTTCAATTCCGAAAATTTTCAAAAGAAAAAAATAACTAACTATACGTTGGCGCCAGGAGCAAAATTCTTTGGCGGCCCCATAGGGCGCGCGCTTGCATTTTGGCTCGGCGGCGGAGGAAGTGGATGAGCAGTTTCTGGGTCTGCGTCTCGGAATCGTCCGAACTCGGCTTCCCATTTCAATTTAACTGTTCCCGTTGGTCCATTTCTTTGTTTACCAATGATAACTTCGGCGTGTCCCTGTTTTTCTGGATCGTCCTTATCGTAATAATCATCACGATAAAGCATCATGATCACGTCAGCGTCCTGCTCGATAGAACCGGACTCACGCAGGTCGGACAACATTGGTCTACGATCCGATCGTCCCTCGACACCTCGGTTGAGCTGTGCAAGCGCGACCACGGGGATTTCTAATTCCTTTGCCAAAGCTTTAAGAGCTTTAGAAATTTCAGAAACCGCGCGCTCTCGGCTTTCAACTTTTAATTTAAGGTCCATCAACTGAAGGTAGTCGATCATGATAATGTCGATACCAACTTGAGCCTTCAGTCGACGCGCTCTTGCGCGAACCTCGAATGGGCTGATGCCGGAACTTTCATCGATATATAATTTTGAATCACTGACTTGGCCAGCAACGCTGATCAATTTAGGCCAAACATTGTCAGGAATTTTTCCTGATCGAATGTCTTTCATGTTGATGCGGGCCTCAGAGGCCAACACCCTCATCATAACGGCGTCGCGACCCATCTCGAGAGAGAAGTAAGCAACAGTCTTGTTCTGTCGAAGCGCCATGTGTTGCGCAAGGTTCAAAGAAAACGCAGTTTTACCCATAGAAGGACGAGCCGCAATAATCGTCAATTCACCCGGCTGCATTCCCGAAGTCATTTTATCTAAAATAGTGAAGCCCGTAGCAACACCGGTGACGTCAGATTTTCGTTTATAAAGTTCTTCGATTTTGATGACCGACGACTTTACGATTTCCATCGCGCCCATCAAACCTTCGGCCTTTTTCTTTTCGCCTAATTTATAAAATTCGGCCTCGGCCTGATCTAGAAAACTTTCAACGTCTGTGAAGTCCTCTTCATAAGCCTTCTCAATCAATTGAGAGCTCTGGTGAATCATTCTTCTAAGTAGAGCTTTTTCGCGAACAATTTTTGCGTAGGAAACGATATTGGCAGATGAAATCGTGCGATTCACTAAATCCGCCAAAAACTCAGACCCACCGATTTGCTCCATTTCACCCTTGCTCTGCAAGTGGTTTGAAACAGTGATCAAATCAACTGGTAAGTTCTTGGTGCTAAGTTCGCGAATTGTAGTGAAAATCTTTTGGTGCGAGGGCTTGTAAAAATCAGCGTCAGATAAAATGTCGCCGACCTGGTCCCACGCTTCTTTTTCAAGCATGAGACTTCCTAAGATCGACTGTTCTGCCTCTATATTCTGAGGCGGAATTTTAGCTGCCATTGGTTTCCCCTCTTCCGTTGGCGCATGCGATAGATGCATGAATTATATTGATACCAGAAAATTTTGCGAGCCTGAAGTCAAAGATGAAAAAACAAGAGGAAGCTCGCCGATGTCTGACAAGTGGTATCGAATTAATTCATTTTTTTAACGCGAATTTTATAGTTATCAATTTTCTTTTTAAGAGTGTTGCGGTTGATACCAAGCATCTGAGCGGTTTTAACTTGGTTACCGTTATAAGCACGCAAAGCGATCTCAAGAAGAGGGCGCTCAACTTGTTCAAGAACTACATTATATAGACCATTTAACTCAACCTGAGCTTCTCGTTGTTGTTGGAACAAAACTTCTAACTTGCTCTTTACAAGTTTCTCTAGGCTCACTGCTTGAAGGTTTGCTACGAAAAGATTGTCGGAACTGTTCAGGTTCGGCGTCATGGAACTCCCACTCTCTACATCAGGTTAGGTTGTTTTACATTTCAGAAGAGTCAGCCTTGTATGGCATTTTTTCGTCGTCGACAAGGGAGATTTTTTTATTTTTTTAAACACCCCGTTGTTCGGGGCTCCAAATATATTTATGTAGCTGTAATTGCAGGCGCGCTGGTGA
The DNA here is from genome assembly GCA_964505225.1 of uncultured Bdellovibrio sp. Taxonomy (GTDB): domain Bacteria; phylum Bdellovibrionota; class Bdellovibrionia; order Bdellovibrionales; family Bdellovibrionaceae; genus 21-14-0-10-47-8. Next base: position 29,624 of record CAZDHC010000003.1, read on the forward strand.
TTTTGACTGTAAAATTTTTTCTGCAAGCCAGCGTTCCGTCACTTTTCCATATGATGGACTGTATAAAACAGTAAAATTTTTGAATAAATCATGTTGACGGCAAAATTCTTCTGACCAGTTGAAGTCTTTTTCGGAGCAAATCACAAATTTAAATTCTGTCGAGGAAAAAATATGATTTAAATTTTCAGTGAGAAAAGAATTCTCGGCGCCCGAGTCGGGTGTTTTTACATCTAAAATAATTTTGACCCGAGGGTCCACACCCAAACATGACTTTGAACCACTTGTTTCTAGTGACACTTTAAAACCAAGGTCACAAAGGCTTGTCATTAAGGGTAAAACAGATTTCTGGAGTAAAGGCTCTCCTCCGGTAACACAAACAAACCTTGCGCCAAATGATTGAACTTTTTTAAGAATTTCTTCTTGGCTTTGAAGCTCGCCCTCATAATACGAATATTGAGTGTCGCAATAGGTGCAGCGCAAATTACACCCGGTTGTTCTAATAAAAACAGTCGATTCGCCGACATATGAAGTCTCGCCCTGAATCGAATGAAAAATCTCATTTATTTTTATCATTTAGTTTCAACACCTTAGGATTTAAGTCCGTGTTTTTGCGCCCAGAAAAGAATATTCAAGCTGGTATTTAATCTAAGGGGGACTAAAGTCAAGAACCCCTCATTCAGGCCTATTCAGACAATGTAAGATTTCGTAACCTTTCAGAATGAGTAAGTTGTTTCAGAAATTTAAGCAGGATATTTTGGGAATTCTTCTATTGGCTGGTGGTTTGTTTGTGGCCCTTTCTTTGGCCAGCTTTCACCCCTCTGACCCGTCTTTCAACTCGATTGGCCAGGGCATTAAAGTACTTAACTATTGTGGTTATGTCGGAAGCTTTTTAGCGGATGCGCTTTTTCAACTTTTTGGTTTGGCCTCTTGGCTATTTGTGGCCGGCTTGATTCGCATGGGAGTTTTAAGCTTTCAAGGAGAGCGAACGACTTTTAAAGATTTAAGGTTAATTTGGGCATCCTTACTGATTTTAACTTTGAGCTGCCTAGTGGCGGTCTATTTTCCAGAAAAGAAACTTTTCCAAGATCAAATCTATTTAGGTGGAATTATTGGAATGGGCCTGTCTCAGGCTCTGATAAAGGCTTTTAATGGAGTTGGGGTTCAAGTCATACTTTGGAGCGCCTCTACCGTTTTGGTAGTATTTTACTCGGAAAAAACCCTTCAAGAACTTGTGGCTTTTCCACGACACCTGTTGGCTTTGATATATGGAAAAGTAAAAAAGATGGATTTTGGCATTTCTCCAAAATTATCCACAAAGAAGCCCACAGCGACTAAGAAAACTGAGGCTTCAGAGGGTTTGGCTGGAAAATTCAACTTAAAATCTGAAAAGTCTGTTGAAGCCGAAGCGCAAAAAGAAGACGAAACAATCGAAGTCTTAAAGCCCATTCAATTTCAACCTCCGACACAGCTGAAGCTTAAAGACGAAGAAGATCCACATCAATTCGAGGACCCAGCTTCAGAAGATAAACCGCAAAGACGCAAAGTCGTCATGAAAACCAAGATTCAACGCCATGTTGAAAACTGGAATCTGCCGAAGCTGTCCATTTTAGAAGATCCTCCTGCGACACGTTTTAAAATCGACGAAAAAGAGATCCGCAGAAAAGCTGAAACCTTAGCTGACAAACTGAAACAGTTCTCTGTTACTGGCGAAGTGGTTGCAGCAAAGCCCGGTCCCGCGGTCACCATGTTCGAATACAAACCCGTGGCCAGCGTCAAAATCAGTAAAATCACAGAGCTTGAAGATGACCTTTCTATGGCGCTTTCAAGTGAATCCCTAAGGATACTAGCGCCAATCCCCGGCCGCGATGTCGTTGGAATTGAAACCTCCAATGCTCAAAGGGAAACGGTTTATCTTAAAGACATGTTGGCTGATGATGACTTTTGGAAAGAAGACCTGAAGCTTCCGATTGCTCTTGGTAAACAAGCCAATGGTGAACCTAAAATTGTCGATTTACGAAAAATGCCTCACTTAATGGTGGCAGGAACAACTGGTTCTGGAAAATCAGTATTTGTTGTCTCGGCTATCACTGGCTTGTTGTTCAAACACTCGCCAAAGACTTTAAGATTGATCATGATCGATCCTAAACAAGTGGATTTAGCGGCTTTCGAAAAAATTCCGCATCTAGCGATGCCAACAGTTGTCGAACCAAGACATGCGGTCAACGCCCTAAAGTGGGCTGTGCGGGAAATGGAAAAGCGCTATAAATCCATGAGCAAGTTTGGAGCTCGTGGCCTTGAAGCTTACAACGAATCTGTTTCTAAGCTCACCAAAGAGCAAATCGAAGAGCATGAAAAAATAAATTTAGAGCTCGAAGGAACTCCAGGTAAAAAAACCGAACAATATTATTGCTCGCAATTGCCTTACATCGTGATCGTGGTCGAAGAGTTTGGTGATTTGATGACGGTGGATAAAGCCAATGTTGAAACTTCTGTTGTGCGTTTGGCTCAAAAAGCTCGAGCTTGTGGAATCCATTTGATTTTAGCTCTTCAGTCTCCGCGAAAAGAAGTTGTAACGGGTTTGATCAAAACCAACATTCCGGGTCGAATCAGCTTTAAAGTCAGTTCATCAATGGATTCTAGAATCATTTTAGATGAAAAAGGTGCCGAAAGACTTTTGGCAAACGGTGATATGCTTTACAAATCACCGGGCGGATCATCTTTGGTGCGCCACCACGGTCCATTCTTAAAAGATGCAGAAATCAATGAAGTTGCTAAGTTTTGGGCCGATCAAGCTGAGCCCGAGTACGACCAGTCAGCCTTGAAAGCCATGGAATCTGGCGGCGGAGCTGAGGGTGGATCAGAATCTGAAGCTGAAGGCGGAGAATTTGGTGATGACGATTATGATGATCGTTATGACGAGATACTTTCTTGGGCGGCAGCGCAAAAAGAGGTCAGCGCTTCGCTTATTCAAAGAAGGTTTCGCTTAGGCTATCCAAGAGCAGCTCGAATCATAGAAACTTTTGAGCGAGAAGGCGTCGTTGGGCCTGCGCAGGGCAGCAAGCCGCGTCAAGTTTTGGTTAATGATTTCAGTCATCTAGCAGAATAGTTCATTTTTCTTTGACTCTCCTTTAGTCAGTGGAATGATTGTTCCACTGTCCAAAATAAATTAAGGAGGGACTTTTATGATGAAAACACTAGTACTTGCATTGGGATTGGCTTTGTCTTTGGGAGCTCAGGCAAAACCGACACTTAACAGCGTTGTTTCTAGCTTGAACAACACGGTAGCTGCAGCGGTTGAAGCACAAGGTGCTTTTAACTGGGTTGTTGGCGATACTTCTTCTTACAAATTGAACATGGGCGGATTTATTTCTGGTTCTATGGTTATGACTGTAAAAGTTGTTGAACCAGCTCGCTTGGTTCTTGGCCAAGATATGGATTTGGGTTTCATGGGAAAACAATCTTGTGAAATGACTTTAAATCCACAAACTGGAAAAACTGAAAAGCTGGTTTGTAACGGACAAGATCAGTCTCAAGCTGAGCAAGGCACCGTAGAAGTGATCGACTCTAAAGAAGACACTATCACTGTTCCTGCTGGTCAGTTCACTTGCTTGTACATCAAAGCAAAATCAACTTCTCAGGGTAAAGAAACAATCATTCAGCAATGGGCTAACCCAAAGCTAGTTCCAGTAATGGGATTGGTTAAGGCATTAACTCCTTCTCAATTCGGCGAAGTAAAAGTTGAATTGTCTTCTTTCCACAAGAACTAAATGATTCAGGTTTTCAATTTGAAAACTAAATTAAGAGCTGCCAGTTTGGCGGCTCTTTTTTTTATATCCACCGTGTTTGGCCACCCGGCCTTCGGAGCTCCGACAGAAAGCTATAAAGACATTATTGAAAAGGCCTATAATCTAAGTCTTCAAAAAGACAGAACCCAAGCCATGTCGATCCTTTTGGGTGCACTAAAAAAAGAAAAGAAGTCATCAGTGGCTCAAAAAGAGCTCACCGCAGGCCTGAATCAAGTTTCAAAGTTTTTTTATGGTGAAAAGGCGCAACAGCTTTATGAATTGGCAATTTCACTTAGAGCCACCGACTTAAACTTGTCTGTGGCTAAACTTCAAGAAGCCTCACGCCTAGAGCCAGACAATCTTTCAATTGAAATGGCAGTTGCCAGAAATCAAATTTCATCGGGCGACTGTGATGGAGCTGTAGGACGATTAACTAAATATAAGGATCATGCTGCCTTTATCGAAGAGCTAAGGCTGGTTATGGATCAAGGCGCCGTTTGCACCGGGAAATTTTTAGAATATGTAGCCCATAAGGGCGAAATCGATTTAAAAAAATCAACTTACTCGCTTTTTTGGATGAACCTCGAGGCCGAATACCTGTTCAGAACGGCCGCTTTTTCAAAAATTATTGATTTGACCGACGCTATTCAGAAAATCGATGGCAACTTCCCAGAGGCCCACTATTGGCGGTGGAGAGCTAATGTTGAAATGAAGCTCAAAGAAGAAGGCGTAGCCCAAAAATACCTGTCAACTTGTAAGGGGCTTAATAGCCGCCAGGCTAGACAGTACTTACTTGAGCCAAATTTGTGCCGGCACACAACGGAAGTTGAAACTTTCCTAAAGAAAAACAATAATCCAGAGACATGATAGCTAGATATCTAATTCTTTTTCTGTTTTTGGTTTGGGGTGGAGTTGGTTGCGGAGTAAAAGGCAACCCTCAACCGCCCTTAACGCCGCCGGTGCTTGGCAGAGGCGAAATCAATTTATCTAAACCTTCGGACAATTTAAATTCTAAAAAGAAAAAGCAGCCAGTTAAAGATTCAGAGTGGGATGAGCCAGCTGATTTTGAAGAAAAGTGATTTCATGAACTATTCAATGACTCGCGTGTCGGGGGCTCAAAACTCGTTTTGGTTTATAGACGCCACACAAGAGCCCTGGTCTTCTTTTTTTAAATCTAGCACAAACGATCAGCGCAAAACATTGGCCGGAAAAATATGTAAAAATACCGCAAATCAGTCGGCGGATGGGTTGATATTTATAGTCCCTCATGCGGGATTTGATTTCGCATGGGATTTTTATAACTCGGATGGCTCAAGTGCAGAAATGTGCGGAAATGCGGCTAGGTGTGCTGTTCAATTTCACTTTAAAAAAATTTCTCCAAAATCAGAAGTTTCATTTTTAAGCGGAGCCGGCCCAATTGTTGTGCATAGACTTTCAGAAACCGAAAGCAAAGCACGAATGACCGCCTGCAAAGACGGCAAACTTATGACGGTCAATGGCATCAATGGATATTTTGTGAACACCGGAGTTCCCCACTTTGTAATTGAGCAAAATCGCGATCGCAATTTGGCAGAACAACTTAGAAAAGTTTCCGATTTTGGCCCGGCCGGAGCTAACATCACTTTTGTGCAAAAAACTGCGGTCAATGCGATCAATGCAGTGACCTTTGAGCGAGGGGTAGAAGACTTTACTCTAGCATGTGGTACCGGAGCAGTTGCGGCAGCCGTCTATTTACAAAAAGAGTCTGGAACTAAGATGGCAATTCAAGTAAAAATGCCCGGTGGAATTTTGACCGTTGAAAATGCTTTTGTTGGCGAGAGCCCGATCCTAAAAGGTCAGGCCGCAATCGAAAAAGAGATTTCGCTCGATAAAAGTGAACTAATGATTGGAGACTAACATGAATAAAATTTCAGGTGTTATCACGGCGTTGATCACTCCGTTTAAAGGTGGAAAAGTTGATTTTGAATCACTGGAGTCACTTGTAGATTTTCAAATAAAAAACGGAGTTCAAGGATTTGTTATCAATGGCACTACGGCAGAAAGTCCGACTTTAAAAAGCACAGAAAGAGATGAAATATTTAAGTTCGTAAAAAAAATCACCAAAGATTCTGTGCCGCTGATTATGGGAACTGGTTCAAACTCGACTGAAAAATCAATCGAAGATTCTAGGTCAGCAGAAAAAATTGGCGCCGATGCGACCTTGGTTGTAGTTCCTTACTATAACAAACCACCACAGCGGGGATTGTTTGAACACTTTATGGCAGTTGCAAGTTCAACAGAAATCCCATCGATTCTTTATAATGTCCCAGGCAGAACGATCACCTCACTAGAAGTGGATACGATTAAAAAGTTAAGCGAGCACCCCAAAATCATTGGAATTAAAGAGGCCAGTGGAAACATCGAATTTGCTAAATCAATTCGCTCAGCTTGTGGTTCAGAATTTATTATGCTTTCCGGAGATGACGGAACTTATGATGAATTCATGGAAGTCGGTGGAAATGGCGTGATCTCGGTGAGCTCACATATTATTCCCAAGGCGATGTTGGACATTAAAGCCAGGGATTACAAAGAGTTGATTGATGGTTTGTTTATGGAGGCCAACCCCATGCCAGTTAAGATGGCCCTTTATTTAATGAAGATCATCAAAAGTCCCGAGTGTCGTTTGCCGCTAGTAACGATGAGCGAATCTCATACGGAAAAATTGAAAAAATTAATGAGCGCAAAGGGTCTTTTAAAATGAAGAAAAAAAGTGTCGCCGTTATCGGCGCAGCAGGAAGAATGGGGCAAGAAATCGGTCGCCTTCTTTTAGATTCCAAGTTGCTGAAGCCAGCCTTGGGCGTTTTGCGTTCTGGTGAAGCTCCAGTTTATGCAAAGACAACAAAAAAAATTACAGTCGATAGTCTGTCAGAAATTGATGTCATCATTGATTTTTCGTCGGTCGATTCTTTCAACTCATATTTGAAGCTTGCGGAAAAATCAGGAAAGCCATTGGTCACGGGCGTGACTGGAATTTCTGCAGAACAAAAAAAGCAATTGGCAAAAGTAGCCAAAAAAATTCCAGTATTGTGGGCGCCCAACATGAGCTTAGGGGTGGCGGCACTGACGGATGCCCTATCGAGTCTTTCAAGCCTTAAGAATTTTGATTTTCAAATTGAAGAAATTCATCACAACAAAAAAAAGGACAAGCCCTCTGGAACAGCACTTCATCTTCAAGCAGAGCTTGAAAGAAGTGTTGGCAAAAAATGTCCGGAGCCAGTTGCTATTCGAGGCGGTGGAGTTTTTGGAGTTCATAAAGTATACGCCATGTCTGACGACGAAGTGATAGTTTTTGAACACTCGGCCTTAAATAGAAAAGTCTTTGCTTCAGGCGCCGTTCGCGCTGCCGAGTGGTTGATTAATAAAAAACCCGGCTTGTATGATATGAAAGATGTTCTGCGGTGACGACAGAAAGTCATGTGGTCCTTATTTTGGTAGCAATTGATCTAGTTGCCGGATCTTCTAGATTGAAAGAGATATTTTATGACTTTCAAGAAATTGGAGTCGTGGAATCGGCCTCTTCCGTTTACAAACGCTTTTTAAATAAGCGATCTGAAGATTTGAACTCGGAACTGGTGGTTGTGGTTAAATTAGAGACCCGACTTTCATACACGGATCTTTTGAACTATTTAAGAAAGAAAGAGCGACCTCGAAATTTGCAAAACTTTACTGAGGCCGAAAACTTTCTCCTTTTGTCTTATGATAAATTGACTCGAATGGTGCCTGGTGAAAATTTACCCCACCCTCTATTACATGGTGACCCACTGACGCTACGATGCGCCGCAGAGGCATGGGGTCTTTATGAACACCCTGTGCTTGGACAAACCCTTGGGGAGCTAGTAAGGTCAAACAGTAGCGGAAATTCAAACGTGGAATTTTACGCTCAATTTAGCAAACTATAAATGACTTAGCCAAAAGCTGACGGAGACCCCATGAAATTTTTTATCGACACAGCGGACATCAAAGAAATTAAAGAAGCAAATTTGCGAGGTTGGGTTGATGGAGTAACGACAAACCCTTCTTTAATTGCGAAGACAGGCTTACCATTTTTTGAAGTGATCAAAGCGATCTGCAAAGAAGTATCTGGTCCAGTGTCAGCTGAGGTAATTGGTTTAGAATCTGAACAAATGTTAAAAGAAGGTCGAGAGCTTGCGAAACTTGCCAGCAATGTAGTTGTTAAAATTCCGATGACGGAACAGGGTTTAATTGCAGTTAAAAAGTTAACTGCTGAAGGCATTAAAACGAATGTTACTTTAGTGTTTTCTCCAGTTCAGGCATTGCTTGTGGCGAAAGCTGGCGCAACGATGGTTTCTCCGTTCGTTGGTCGTTTGGACGACATTGGCCAAAATGGAATGGACATGGTTCAAGAGACGATTCAAATGTATGACAACTTTGATTTTCAAACTGAAGTTCTAGTGGCAAGTGTTCGAAGCCCAATGCACATTCAACAAGCTGCCGTCATGGGTGCTGACATTGCGACAATTCCTTTTAAAGTGATGCAGCAAATGACCAATCATCCGCTAACGGACAAAGGCATCAAACTTTTCATGGATGATTGGAACAAATCCAATCAAGGAAAAGGATAGATGATAAAAGCGTTTGTTGCTTTGGCTTTTGCAGCTATGTCTATTTTGTCTGGTTGTGCGACCAGCGATGCTAACGTTTCAGAAGCAAACTACTCTTTAGGAGAGATTAAGCAGGTTGTGGTTTCGGTTATTGGCGACCCCAGGGCGCTGAGTCAAAACCAAAGGACTTATCTTTCCCAATACTTTGGTCCTAAAAGTGACAAAAATTTTGAGGCTACAAAATCTAAAAAACGATTGTACTCAAGAATCACTATATTAGGTGATCGACGTCCCTATGACATTGCAGTGGATGTGATCGTTGAACAAAAGGTCCAAAACCAATACGAAGAAACTGGCAACGATCGAAAGAAGGCTCGAGAATTCGCAAAAGAGATAGAAGAGCGCCTTCACAAAGGTATTGAAAACCGTAACGTGATTGACGACTTCAGGGCATTTTAAATACTCTATGAATATCCAGTGGATATTCGAAAAAAGACATTTTCTTATCCTGCGTTCCTAACCTTGGTCACAACAACTGTGATCCTGGCGCCGTCTATTTTAAGAAAAGCATCAGTAAAACCAATTTCTAAAGTGTTGAGTATCCAAACTTCAAAGATGGAACCACCGCGAGTTGCTTTTGATGAAATCCACAAATCAGCACCGATCAACGAGTGGAGTCTTTTAAAGTCTAAAAACGGCTCGTTTAATCTGAACGAAAAAGCACCAATCATTGCGGCGATGTCCCCGGTTCAAGCACTGCGATCAAAAAAAGTAACTTTGATGCCGATGGTTTTTGCTCAAAAAGATTTTGAGAAAATGAAAGAAGACCAATCTTGGGTTCAAACTTTGCCAAAAGCGCAACAAGATCGCGTCCGTGAATCACAAGACAAGTATGGAACTTTAGATGAAGGTTGGCAGTCTCCAACCTTTGCTGAAATGGCCGAGTTAAAAATACGCCAATTAAAAGAAGAAGCTAAAGTTCAAGGAACTTCTGGCAACAGCGATGGAGATGAAAAGATTTTGATTGAGGCCAAGTCAGATAATGGCGAAGTCAGAACGCCACAATCATTTCGCACGGCCGAAGTTCAAGTTAAAAAAGAAGGCGACAAAGATAAAGTCGCTCATCAAATTGGTGTTTCTGGTGAAATCGTAGTTTCGGGATTGCCTTCTGGTCCACAGTGGCAAATTCAAGTGGCGAGATATGAAGATGACATCAAAAAAGAAGATGCCCGGGTCGATCTTAAAAACAGCACTTACCATATTGTGGTTCCCGAATTAAATGGAACTTTACTGGCAAAACTAATTGATTCTAATTCTGGTCAGGTGCTTGGGGAAGGAACTTACAGGCTTTCTCGATACACCGAAAATCAAATCAACGGTCGCGCCCGAATTCTTCTTAAGCCGTCAAACAATGCAGTGACTTCAACTTTTGGCTCTTTTTATAATCATCCAACGGGATTGTCCGCAAAGATTGGTGATGGAAAAGAGAAACCCATCGCTAGCAAAGTTCTAAATGCATCTCTTGATTCTGAAGGAAAAACTGACGACGCCGGCGCTTATCGCTTTGATCAGGTGATGAAGGGATCTTGGACCTTGTTAAGATCTGAAGCGAAGAACTTTTATCCTTCAATTTTTATGGTTCAAAGTGGAGAAGAAAAACGCCTTCCGCTTTTTCCAGAAAAAATGATTCACGCTTTAAAACAAATTCTATCGGATCAAGCAATCTCAAGTCAGGTTCCGGAAACAGGATCCATTGTTTGGGGTCGCGTTGCTCAAAACGGAAAACCTATGGCTGGAATTCAAGTGGCGGCGGAAGCCTTTGAAAACATTCAGGCCGTCTATTTCAATGCTCTTATGCTTCCGGATTCCTCGCTGAGCGCAACTAGTGAAAACGGATATTTTGCGTTTGTGAATATTCCTACCGGTTATCAGTCCTTTGTAGCAACTCGTGGTAATCAATATTTTTCTCACGCCAATGTCGTGGTTGATGATGAGGCCATTTCGATTGCTGAAATGGAAAACACTCTTCAAACTGAAAAAGTAGACATTAAAGTTTTTGATGCTTTAAATGGTACCCCTCAGGAAGCAAACTTAGAAATTCAAAGTCTGCCCGAGCAAATTGATGTAAAAGGATATGCACAAATCGACCTGCAGCCCCTGGTTCGACAAAGTTTTTTAAGAGCCCACGCAACAAGCGAACAATACTATGATTCGACTCAAGTTTATAACGACAATATGGATTTCCTACACGTACCTTTGATTTCTAGAGCGTGGATTGCAAATCTACTTTCAACTCAAAGAATCAGCATCGGATCAGAGTTGGGATTTGTCGTTGGCTTTACCAATTCGGCTGAATATGAAATCTATCTTGGTCACGACAAAGAATATTCTCGAGAAAATATTATTTACTTTGATCCACAAGGCGGTATTTCTCAGAAAGCAGTCGCTGGCGGAGGATTTGTTTTGTTCAATGTGCCGGTTGGTGTTCAGTCTATTGTTATGGCGCCACTGAAATCGGAATTGCTTCAAACTCAAGTGGTACCAATAGATGCGTCTGCATTAACTGTGGTGAAATTTCGCTAGAACCCAGTTTTTAAAAAAATTGCCGCGATCTTCGAAATTTTTAAATTCGTCTAAGCTTGTTCCGCCCGGACTTAAAAGAACAACATCATTATTTTTTAAAAGCTTTGGGAGTGAATCCAAGCAAGCCTTAAGCGTCGAATAATTATTTCCGGTCAATCCCGACTTGGTTTCGACAACTGAAGCGCACTGACCGAAGAAATGAAAAATAAATTTTGAGCTTTTGAGTTGAGAAAGTTGTTCCCAGGGAAGATTTTTATCTTTTCCCCCCAGCAAAATGTGTAAGTCACCAACAACCTGATCTTGAATTGATCGAACGGCCTCAATAACCGAATCCATCGTCGTGCCCTTGCTGTCATTTATAAAAAGAATCTTGTTTCCATCAGATGAACTGCTCCAGCCTAGATTTTCCATTCGATGAGGAAGCCCTCGAAACGACAGCATTTCCTCATTGGCTTTTTTATCCCAACCTAAAAGAGATGCGACCTTAAAAGCCACAGCTAGATTGTCTAAATTGTGTAAACCAATAAGTTCAGGGGTGCGACTTAAACGTTTTTGAAATGAATCAGACTGACCCTCGGTCCAAATAATTTCGGATGAAGTCAACTTGCTTCGATTGTCGCCGCCGTTTTGATTGGCTACGACTCGCTTGCACTTAGCAAGCATGGAAATTTTGGCATTATAATATTCTTCTAGCGAGGCATATCTCTCTAAATGGTTTGGACTCAAATAAGTTATCACGCCAATTTCGGCTTTTAGATTTTTAAAGGTCTCAAGCTGGTAACTGGAAAGCTCCAAAAGTATAAATTTTGCCCGCGGCTTTCCTGCCAACAAACCGGTGACATAATCAGCTAATGGAAACCCCAGATTTCCACCGGCAAATGAGTTTTTATCTTCAAAGCGAGCTCCAACGCCAAGTAAAGCAGTTGTCGTACTTTTTCCCACCGACCCAGTGATGGCGACGACTCGTTCATTTGTTAAAAACGAAAAAGCTATTTCAAGTTCGCTGGTGATTTGGCAGCCGTTAGTTTTTAAATCTTGAATCCAGGGGGTTTTCAATGAAATGCCAGGCGACAAACAAATGGTTCTTACTTTTTTTTGAATCAAATCATCTGACTGACTAAAGTCTGCTGGGGCTTTTTGATCAAATGTGAAGATTTGGTCTCGAGAAATGCCCGCGGCCAACAATAGACGCAAAATAGATTCGCCAGTTAAGCCCATTCCGACGATTGCGATCGGATAGTTCAAGTTAAGTTGCTTTAACTCATTTCTCATTTTGACAGTATTAGCAGAGATCATTTCTAATAGAAACATGGATTTTAATACGGCTCAGTTTTCAGCGATTGTCAGTGACCTTCATTTGTGCGAGGCCGAGCCCGTCAATCCGAAGTTTCCGCTCTGGAAAAAGTTTAAAACCAGACAGTTCTTTTTTGACGACACTTTTGCGAAATTTTTAAAGCACATACAAGAAAAAGCAAACGGTCAGCCGGTGGAGCTAATTCTCAATGGCGACATCTTCGATTTCGATTCGGTAATGTCGATGCCCGAGAAACCACCTTTTCGAATTCAGTGGCTTGAGGAAAAAAGAGGACTATTCCCAAGGCCGGAGCGTGCAAAATTTAAGATACAAGTTATTTTAAAGCATCATTCGGCGTGGGTAGAGGCACTTCGGGAATTTATTTTAGCCGGCAACAGAGCTGTCTTTGTGTTGGGCAATCACGATTTAGAGCTTCACTTTCCGGAAGTTCAGACTGAAATACTTTTAGCACTTAAGCTGGGAGATGAAGGACTGTCTCGAATTCGATTTTGCGAGTGGTTTTATATCAGCAATCAAGACACCCTAATTGAACATGGCAATCAGTATGATGCTTATTGTATGTGCGAAGATCCCATCAATCCGTTTTCACAAGGATACAACTACAAATCAATTCGACTGCCGTTTGGAAACTTGGCCTGTCGATATATTTTAAATGGAATGGGATTTTTTAATCCACATGTCGAGAGCAATTTTATAATGACTCTTGGTGAATACGTCCGATTTTTTTTCAACTACATCTGGCGAGCGCAGCCCTTGCTGATTATCGATTGGTTCATGGGCTCTATGTGGACTCTACAAGTGGCGCTGACAGATCGATTGCTAAGTCCAGTGAAAGATCCCCTTAAGATCGAAGACCGGGTCAACATGATTGCCAAAAAAGCAAATGCAACACCCAGAATGGTTCGCGAGTTAAAAGAGCTGTTTGTTTCCCCGGCCACATCGAATCCATTTTTGATTGCTCGTGAGTTATGGCTCGATCGAGCCTTTCTGATTATGATCGCATTTTTGATTGTATTTCAGTTGATGATTTTGATTAAACAATTTTTTGCGCTCTCGTTTTTTTGGGCCTTTATTCCCCTCTTTCTATTGCTGCCATTTTTTCTTTTCTACAGCCGCTCCGTTACCTCATTGGTTTCAAGTTTCAAAGAACCAGATGAAAGAATTTTATCATCGGCCTCGGCCATCACAAATGTCCGACGAATTATTTACGGCCACACTCACTTGATTCGACACGAGATGATTGGTGCCGTGGAACATTTAAATAGCGGATGTTGGTCGGCAGCCTTTACGGATGTCGAGTGCACGAAATCGATCGATCAAAAAACTTTTGTTTGGCTAGAGCCTTATGGCGAAAATCAAAGACGCGCCCATCTTTACGCCTATGATGGCGAAAAATCTGTCGAGACCACTAGAACGGCTCGCGCCCGAAAAGAGCGCTAACGCACTGCGATCTCTAAATAATTCGATTTGAAGTCAAAACTGTTTGATTACGCCTAGACCCTATGCAAACCTCAGATTGCATATAAAGGAGAACAGTCATGGCTGACGTTTTAGTAGTTACTTCTAAAGTTAAGAAATTCATCAAGGAAAAAGGTGAAATGAACACTTCTGCAGAAACAATCGACGTTTTGAGCAAGGCAATTGAGTTGCTTTGTGCAAAAGGTGTCGAGAGTGCAAAAGCAGATGGTCGCAAAACCGTAATGGCTCGCGATATCGTGATTGATCACCTATAAGTTTTAAAATTAGATTTTTAAAATTTAAATAAAAATTTTAAAAGACGTTGGATAAAACCAGCGTCTTTTTTTATTTAACCATCTGTTGAAGCTCATCCCAAGTGATCATCTTAACACCTAAACCTTGAGCTTTTTCAACCTTGGAACCAGGATCATCTCCAACCACCAAGTAGCTTAATTTAGCTGAAACGGAAGAAAGAATTTTCCCCCCGTTTTTTTCGACGAAGTCTTTTGCGTCGTCTCGCTTAACCGGCAAAGTCCCCGTGATCAGAAAACTAAATCCAGAAAGTGGACCCGAAGTGTTGCGCTTAGGCTCTTCAATTTCAATGCCCAAATCTTTCAATGACCGGATTTCATCAACAAGTGTTTTGTTTTTGAGCCAATTTAAAATAGACAGAGCCACCTTAGGTCCCACATCAGGAATTTGCAGTAAACCTTGCTCATCGGCAGACAGAAAATTTTCAATTGTCAAAAAATGTTCCGCGAGAGCTTTGGCAGTTTGTTCGCCAACAAAGCGAATCCCCAAAGAGAAAATCAATCTTGGTAAAGTCGTCTTTTTGCTTTTTTCAATTGAGGTAAGAATGTTTTCGGCAGATTTATCACCCTGCCGATCCAATGCTAATATTTGATCTTTCTCGATTCGATAGAAATCAGAAAATGATTTCACCAATCCATTGTCCACAAAAACTTCAATTAAGCGATCGCCCACTTTATCAATATTCATCGCTCGTCTTGCGACGAAATGTTTCAAAGACTCTTTTACAATTGATGGACAACTTTGATTCACACAGCGGTAAACAATTTCTTCTTCGGCCTTAAAAACCGAATTTCCACAAGAGGGACACTTAGTTGGCAAAAGAAATGGCTCACTTGTGGCCGGCCGCTTATCGATAACCACAGAAACAACTTCAGGAATCACGTCTCCTGCTCGCTGAATGATGACCGAATCACCAATTCGAATATCTTTTCGCGTGATCTCTTCTTGATTGTGCAAAGTTGCATTGGTGACTGTAACCCCGCCCACCTTAATTGGGCGCATAATCGCAACAGGAGTCAGTGCACCAGTTCGACCCACTTGAACCACAATGTTTTCCACAACTGTTTCGGCTTGTTGCGGTTTGTATTTCGCTGCAGTTGCCCACCTTGGGCTGCGGGCCACAAGACCCAAGTCTTCTTGAAGTCTAAGATTGTTGACCTTGATGACGATTCCATCGATGTCGAAAACTAAATCTGGCCGTAAAGTCTCAATATCATGATAAAATTGAATGACCTCTTCGGCGCTAGAGCAAATTCTTCGCAATGATTTTTTTCGATGTTCCTGTACCACTGGCAATCCGACTTTTTCAAAATAGTCCTCTACCTCTGCCTGACTGGAAAAACTAATTCCTTCGACCACGCCAAGTGAATAAGCGAAAAAGCGGAGTGGCCTTGAAGCTGTAATTTTTGAATCCAACTGGCGAATGGTTCCGGCGGCCGCATTGCGAGGATTTGCGAAAACTTGTTGCCCGGCCTCTTCTTGATTTTCATTTAGCTCCAAGAAATCATTTTTAAAAATTAAGACTTCCCCCCGCGCCTCAAAAAGAGCCGGAGGATTTTTAGTTTTCAACTCTAAAGGAATCGTTCGAATTGTTTTTACGTTCTCAGTTACATCTTCGCCAGTTGTGCCATCTCCCCGGGTTAAGGCGCGGACTAGCTTTCCGTTTTCATAAACCAACTCCATGGCAAGACCGTCAAACTTTGGTTCACAAAAATATTCAATCGGGCTTTCGTCTTTAAGAAACTTTTTTAAGCGCTGATCGAAATCAGAAATGTCTTCGGGTGAATACGAATTCGAAAGAGAAAGCATCGGAGTTCGATGATCTACTTTTTTAAAGTTCGAAAGGACGGTTCCGCCCACTCTTTGAGATGGAGAATTGGAAACATCCAATTCAGGATGTTTTTTCTCGAGTGCCAGCAGCTCGGCAAACAACTGATCGTACTCAAAATCAGAAATGGCCGGCTGATCTAGGACATGGTAATTGTGATCATGCTCAGCGATTTTGGCCTTAAGGCGTTCGTGTTGGTTGCGTATAGAGTTCATAGCAGACAACCTATCAAGTGCGCGGCGCAGAAATCCATCATTTCTTGAACAAAATCAGGCGATTGTTTAAAACTGCCAATTTGGAGGAACTTGCCATGGCAGCCAATGGGACAACTATCGATAAAAAGGCAATCGAAGAGATTGCAAAGTTAGCGCGACTTTATGTAACCGATCAGGAGGCGCAACATTTTGGTGAACAGCTTTCTAAAGTTCTTGGACACTTTGAGCAAATTTCAAAAGTGAACACTGCTGGCATTGAACCCTTGGTGACTCCAACGGACATGGATGCTTTTTGGCGAGAAGACATAGCAAAAAAGGAAACGACGGCCGAGGAAATCGTGGCAAATGCTCCACAAAAAACCGGCAATCTTTTTACAGTGCCTCCAGTTGTTTAATTGTTTTTCAATTTTCAGTAAGGAATTCAAATGGATTTAATTAATTCAAGCTTTAAGACAATCGCTGGTGCCGTAAAAGCTAAAAAAATCAGCGCTGTTGAAACCACTCAATTTTTTCTAAAGCGAATTGAGGCCGGAGACAAAAAAATCAACTCGTATATCACCATGAATGAAAAAGCTCTTGATGAGGCGAAAGCTATTGATGCTCGCCTAGCTAAGGGCGAAGACCCAGGATTACTTGCCGGAGTTCCCTTTGGAATCAAAGACATGTTTTGCACTAAGGGATTAAAAACAACAGCGGCCTCTAAAATTTTGGAAAATTTTATTCCGCCTTATGATGCGACAGTCGTTTCTAGATTACGGGGAGCTGGCGTCACTGTTTTGGGAAAATTAAATCAAGACGAATTTGCGATGGGTTCTTCAAATGAAAACTCGCACTTTGGAAATGTTAAAAATCCTTGGAATCTAGAATACGTCCCAGGCGGGTCAAGCGGTGGTTCGGCGGCAGCACAGGCTGCACGATTTGCAGCAGGAACAGTTGGAACTGATACAGGTGGTTCGATTCGCCAGCCAGCAAGCTTTTGTGGAATCGTTGGTGTGAAACCTACTTATGGCCGAGTCAGTCGATATGGAATCGTGGCATTTGCTTCTTCGCTGGATCAGGCAGGACCAATGGTTTCTTGTGTTGAAGACGCAGCTCTAACTTTAGAAGTTATATGCGGTCGCGACGAAAAGGATGCCACAACTTCAAATCATACCGTTCCGAAATTTTCTGAAAATTTGAAAGAAGATTTAAAAGGAATGAAAGTTGGATTGGTCAAAGAATATATGACCGGAGCTTTATCACCAGATGTTCAAAAAACAATGGATGAAGCCATTTCAACCTTGAAAAACCGTGGTGCTGAAATTGTCGAAGTGTCAATTGGCTACACTGAGCAAGCAGTAGCGATGTACTATTTGATCGCAGCATCTGAGGCCTCAAGTAATTTGGCTCGCTATGACGGAATCAAATATGGATATAGAACTCCGATGAATTCTTTAGCAGGAATGGATTTGGATGATTTTTACATGAAAACGCGAGGCGAAGGTTTCGGCCGCGAAGTAAAACGTCGAATCATGCTTGGAACTTATTGTCTATCAAGCGGCTATTACGATGCTTATTACAACAAAGCCTGTCAGGTTCGCAGATTGATGCGTAACGAATACTTTGAAGCCTTTAAAAAATGCGATGTGATTTTAAGTCCAGTCACAACCTCGCCGGCATTTAAAATTGGTGATCGCATTTCTGATCCTTTGGCGATGTACTTAAATGATATCTTTACAGTATCAACTAATTTAGCCGGTCTTCCTGGCATGAGCGTTCCATTTGGAACCTCTAAAGACGGATTGCCAATTGGTGTGCAGCTGACTTCAGCGCATTTTGAAGAACAGAAAATGCTTAATGTCGGATATTCTTTGGAACAAGCCTCTTCAGTGAAATGGAAGGTTGCAAATGTCTAAATATTACTATGATGTTCAAATCCCAAATCAAACATTCTATCGTGGCTACGAAGCCATCATTGGTTTAGAAATTCACGCACAGTTGAAAACTGATAGTAAAATGTTTTGCTCGGATTCAACTATATTTGATGCCGGAGACAACGAAAACACCAGCCCTGTTAGCGTCGGAATGCCGGGTACTTTACCAGTGATCAACGCAAAAGCAGTCGAGTATTCGATCAAAACTGGCTTGGCATTGGGTTGCGAAATTAGAAAAAAATCTGTTTTCGCTCGAAAGAACTATTTCTATCCAGACTTGCCAAAGGGATATCAGATTTCACAATACGACCAGCCTCTGTGTGAATTTGGTAAACTGACTTTTTTGGTTGGAGATCAGCAAAAAACAGTTCGAATTGAACGCGCCCACATGGAAGAAGATGCGGGAAAGTCAAATCACCACGGTGAATACACTTTGATCAATTACAACCGAAGCGGAATCCCATTGCTAGAAATCGTTTCTGGCCCAGACATGCGAACCCCGGCCGAGGCCGCTGAGTATGCAAGAACCATGAGACAGATTTTAAGATTCTTGGATGTTTGTGACGGAAACTTAGAAGAAGGATCTTTGCGTTGCGATTGCAACGTTTCAGTCCGAAAAGTTGGAACTGAAAAGTTTGGAACCAAAGTTGAGATCAAAAACATCAACTCATTTCGATTTGTAGAAAAAGCGATCGAATTTGAAATTGAAAGACAAGTGGATCAAAACGAGCGCGGTGAAAAAATCATCCAAGAGACGCGACTTTGGGATCCAGACAAAAATAGAACTTTCAGCATGCGAACTAAAGAAAATGCTCAAGACTATCGTTATTTCCCAGATCCAGATTTGTTGCCGGTTATTGTAACGGCCGAGATGATTGAAAAATATCGATCTGAATTGCCAGAGCTTCCTATTGCGCGGGCACAAAGATTTATGTCGGCTCATGGTTTACCCGAGTACGATGCGTTTGTTTTGACTGCTGATCGCGAGTTAGCTGATTACTTCGAAGCGACTGCGAAAGTTTCTGGAAATTCGAAGGCAGCATCTAATTGGATTATGACCGAATTGTTACGAGAATTGAAACAAGCTGAAAAGCAAATTTCCCAAAGTCCGATCACACCAGATCAACTGGGAAAAATGATCGGCATGATTGAAAAGGGCACCATTTCAGGAAAGATCGGAAAAACTGTATTTTTGGAAATGTGGCAATCTGGAAAAGACCCAGAAGTCATCGTGAAAGAAAAAGGATTAGTTCAAGTTTCAGATACCGGTGCAATTGAGAAAATCATTGATGAAGTTTTAGCAGCCAATCAGTCTCAAGTGGCGGACTATCGTGGCGGCAGAACTAAATTGTTTGGCTTTTTTGTGGGTGCGGTTATGAAAGCCAGCAAAGGTCAAGCAAACCCAGATATGGTTAATAAAATTTTGACCGAAAAACTAAACAAGGCCTAAATCCATGAAGGTTGCAGCATTAGACTTGGGCACAAATTCATTTTTGTGCCTAATTGCTGAGATGAAAAAAGATGCTGCAACCAATGATTTCTACGTTTCGGAGATCATTTCTGATGAAGTTGAAATTGTTCGCTTGGGTCAAGACGTCAATAAAACCAAAATGTTTCATCCAGATGCAATTTCTCGCGCACGAATTTGTCTTACAAAGTTTAAAAAAACGATCGATTTGCATAAACCCGAAAGAATTTTAGCTATGGCAACCTCGGCCGCCAGGGACGTTGGCAATGCTGAGTTGTTATTTGAGATTGGCAAAGACCTGGATATTCCAATTGAAGTCATTCCTGGAGAAAAAGAGGCTCAGATTTCTTTTCAAGGAGCGACTTCGGGATTTCCCCTGGATGGAAAGATCCGAGTGGTGATCGACGTTGGCGGAGGTTCTACTGAAATTATCGCCGGAAGAGATGGAAAGATAGTAGCCGGCGATAGTTTAAACATCGGAGCCGTTCGACACACAGAAATGTTTTTTAAACAACAGCCGCCTTCAATATCAGAACTTGTTTCCCTGAAAACCGATGTCAGTGAAAAATTGAAATCTTTGATACGGGAACTTAAACAGTTGAAACCTGTCGAAATTGTTGCGGTGGCAGGAACTCCAACGGAGCTGGCGTCGGCTACAATCGGGGGATTTGATAAATATAAAATTGATCAATTCACCTTTAGCCAAGCGGATTTAGATAAATGGGTCGATGAATTGAAAGCCAGAACCCCAGAGCAAAGGTTTTTGGAGTTTAAAATATCTCAAGGTCGATCCGACGTTATTTTGGCTGGAACAGTTATTTTGGCAGAAGCTTTACGGCAATTTGGAACCTCTAGACTGATGGTTTCAACCAGAGGAGTTCGCTTTGGAGTTGCAATTGAACTCGCGAGTCGCTCAAAATAGTTGAATGAGTACATTTAAATTATTCAAAATTTTCATGCTTGTCCTTGTTTCAGTTGTGGTCACCTCTGGAGCAATTGCTGGAAAAAATGCGCCGACAGAAGCGTCCAAAATAACTTTTCCCAAAAGGACTTTAAAAATTGGTGGTAAAAAATTGGATGTCGAGATTGCCGACAATCAAGAGCGGGCCGCACAGGGATTGATGTTTAGAAAGAATCTTCCCGAAGGAACAGGAATGCTTTTTGTATTTCAAGAAGAGCAAATCAGATCTTTTTGGATGAAAAACACTTTGATTCCTTTATCAATCGGATATTTTGATTCAAAAAAAGTGTTAATTGATATTCAAGACATGGAACCAATGGTCAGCGACATGCAGAAAGATTTTCCAACTTATGTCAGCAAACAGCCCGCGCAGTTCGCTTTAGAGGTGCCTAAAGGCTGGTATTTAAAACATAAGATAGGGCTGGGACAAAAATTCGAACTGAAATAACAAATTTGTTCAGACTTTGGTCTAGCCAACGTTTGCGTCAGAAGGCAAACACATCTAAAATTTTCAAAGGGAACAGAAAGTTCCTATAGATTACATCAAGGAAGAGACTATGAAGAAAATTATTGCTCTTTTAGCGTGCCTGACTCTTGTACTTCATCTTGGATGCACATCCAAAGATTCTCGAGATGAAGAGGGTTCTGATGAAAGTGTTTCAGAAGAGTCTACTGGCTCAGATCAAGAGATGACTCAAGCAGAAGCTGACGCGAATGCAGAGCCCGCTGGCGATCAACCTGCTCTTGCAGAGGGATCGAATGAGGGTTTTCTGGATGAACAGCTTCCTGAAGAAGCGATGGGCACAGACAAATCAGCAAAAAATGATGCTAATTCCAACGATATGATGGCTGATACTCAGGCCCCTCCTCCGATGACGGATGAGCCGAAGTCAGATTCAGGATTGATGGATTCTGGAAATCAACCACCGCAAGCAGATCCAATGGCTTCGATTGATACTGGATCTCCGGTCAATAACGACATGACTCCGCCAACTCCACCTGTAACCGAAGAAGCGAAGCCGAAAGCTTCATTGAAAAAAGTGGAGACGACACCTTTTACAAGAGAAGGCGTTTTGTTGAATGCAGTTTATGTTGCGCGTCCGCCAGACAGCTATAAATCTATTAGCAAAATGATTTACGGAGATGAATCAAAAGCCAAAGAGCTTAAGAAAGTAAATCCGTCGCTCTCAACTCCAAAAGCTGGAAACAAGATCTATTATAACTCTCCAGTTCGTCCTTTAGATGATCAAAAAATTCAGACCTATTATGAAGACGCAGGAGTTGCTCCGGCAGTATATGTCGCTAAAGACGGCGACGATCTTAAGAAAGTATCAAAAGAACTTTTAGGTTATGATAAAGCTTGGCAAGAAGTTTGGTCTACAAACGGCGTAGAAAGCAAAACCCGTTTAACAGCAGGAACTGAGCTTCGCTATTGGAAGGGTGCAGCTGACGTAGCACCTCCAGCAGCAGCGGCTTCGACTGAAATTGCTCAGGCAATTCCTCCGGCTCCTCCAATGCCAGATCCTCAAGCGGCAATTCCTCCGGCTCCTCCAATGCCAGATCCTCAAGCGGCAATTCCTCCAGCTCCTCCCGTTCCAGAACCTCAGGCGGCTATCCCACCGCCCCCACCAATGCCAGAGCCGCAGGCAGCACTTCCGCCGCCTCCGCCGGCAGCTGATCTTCCTCCGCCACCTCCAGCTGAAGCTGTGAATCCGCCACCTCCTCCGCCGGTTGCAAAAAAACCTGCAAAAGAAGTGAAACTAGAAGAAGGCGGAATGGATAACGACATGATGATGACCCTGGGTGGTGTGGGTATTATTTTACTTGGATTCACTTCAATTATGATTCTAAGAAAGCGCCGTCAAAATAAAGAGATGGCTGCTGCGTTCAATGACACACAGGTCGGAACATAAAATAGAAATTTTATAGAGTTTAAAAATAGAAAGAGGCTCCTTGTGAGCCTCTTTTTTTGTCTTAAAAATTTTTTAAAAATCTCTAAGCAACTTTTTTAAAAATCTTATCTAAGATTTCTTTGGTGTCAGTTCGTTTTGCTTCAACAAAATAGATCAAATCATCGACGATTTGCACGTCTCGGTTGTTCGCCGGCATAAACTTGATTCCAGAACCTGCGGCATTTGACCAAACGACCATGGCTGGAATGGCTCTTTCGCGACCACTGACTTTAAAAGTTAAAGAAAGTTTTTCGCCAAGCTTTAAGGGCTCGGTGCCGTGGTAAAGAAAAGCTCCCGTGATACTGATATTTTTCAATACGCCTGTTGCTTCTTCTCGGGCATAGTTTCTTCTAAATTCCACATCAATATGAAGTGGCGTTCTTGGCGCTGGTGACTTTACTGCTTCCACAATGAATCTCCTTAAGTACTAGGGTTGTGGCGGTTCACAGATTGTTTCGGAAATTACCTGGAAATACTCAATATTTGAAAGGTCCAAAATTGTGGACCGTATTGAGACAGATGACGTTCAACAGTTACCAGATCTGAAAATAATAGCATGGTTGCAAAAAAACATTATAAAAATCATATAGTTATCTCATAATGAAACATTCAAATCGCCAAGGTTTGACTGCTAGATTTGTTATTTGACAAAACTTAGGTCTAGCTTCATTATCAAAAACAAGTTTGGGCCTAATTCAAAGGCCGACCGTTCATCAAACTTAAAAGCTACCATCATAAAGATTAAAGTTGTTTCCAAGATTATCAGTTTAACTTTAATTTAAAGATGAAAAGCAAAACCTGATGAGCATTTGTTCAACCATTAACTACATTTTTAATTCAAAAAAACATCATTTAAAAATTAGATCTCAATCATAGGAGTTATCCTTGGCAGGCAACAAAGACGAAGGCGAAGTAGTAAAGAAACCACGCGGAAGAGCTAAAGCGGCTTCTGCAAATGAAGAAAAATCGGTCGAGGCCCCAGCGCCGAAAACAGAGCACAAGCCACAAGTGGAACAGGCGCCGCCGCCTCCACCTCCGGCACAAACCCAAGCAGCCCCGGCTTCACCTTCTTCAGATTCATCTTCTAATGCATCAGCTGGCCCGGCAACGCCTGCTGCTGGATCAAGTGCTGCCGGCGGCGAAGGCCAGGCTCCACAGCAACAACAAAACAGACCTCATCACATTAATAATAATCAGAATCGAAACCGTTATTTTGATAAACGAAATAACAACAATCATCGCCATGGTGGCGGTGGTGGCGGCGGAAGCAATCAAGGTCGTCGTGACTTTCGCAATGACCGTGGTGACAGAAATGATCGCAATGACCGTAATGATCGAGGAGATCGTAATGATCGCAATGACCGTGGCGACAGAAATGACCGCTACAATCACCGAGACGATTTCAATCAAGCAGATCAACAGCCAATGTCTATGGGGGATTCGGAAATTGATTTAACAGATATCAATTTAACGGACGAGGAAAGAACATGGCTAAGTTCAAAAGACTTAAAAACCAAAGCCATCACTCAGTTGACCGAACTTGGTATAAAATTGAAAATTGAAAATGCAGCCGGTCTTCGAAGACAAGATCTTGTGTTTGAAATTTTAAAACGCGCGGCTCGTTTGGGTGATATTTATGGTTCTGGAGTTCTAGAAATTCTACCAGATGGTTACGGATTTTTAAGATCTCCGGACTACAACTATCTACCAGGTCCTGATGATATCTATGTTTCTCCGTCTCAGATCCGAAGATTTGGTCTTAGAACAGGTGATACAATTACGGGTACCGTTCGCCCTCCAAAAGAAGGCGAAAGATATTTTGCTTTGTTGAAAGTCGACACTTTGAACTTTGAGACTTCAGAGGCCGGCAAAGATAAAATTCTTTTTGATAACTTGACGCCACTTTATCCAACGAAGCGTTTGAAGCTAGAGCACAACCCTGCTGATTTAACGACTCGAGTTGTTGATTTAATGGCTCCGCTTGGAAAAGGTCAGCGTGCCCTGATTGTTGCACCCCCAAGAACTGGTAAAACAGTATTGATGCAACATATTGCCAATGCGATTTCCACCAATCATCCAGAAGTTAAATTGATTGTTCTTTTGATCGACGAGCGACCTGAAGAGGTCACTGACATGCAAAGAACAGTGAAAGGTGAAGTGGTTTCTTCTACGTTTGACGAACCACCAACTCGACACGTTCAAGTTGCAGAAATGGTTTTAGAAAAAGCGAAGCGTTTAGTTGAACACAAACATGACGTTGTTATTTTGTTAGATTCAATTACCCGTCTTGCTCGTGCGTACAACACCGTGGTTCCTCCATCTGG
>CAZDHC010000004.1:0-26388 GCA_964505225.1 uncultured Bdellovibrio sp.
TTTGTCCCGACTGGTAGTCAGCCGCCAATAGATTTGTAATCTGCTGCTTATCGAACAAATCAGATTCAGTAGTGAATTGAAAGACCTCTTGATACAGGTTCAATAGATGTATCTTGTGGGTTCTTTGAAACTTTTGGTGCAAATAGTTTGAGAGATCCAAGAACCAAAAAAATAAGGATCGTTGCTCAAGTTCCAGTTGAGCTTTTATGTAATTGAAAGTCAGGGTAAAGTTACCGCTATTGGCCACCATATCCCAAAATCGAGACATCACATAAACTTGAGTGATCACCGGAGCTGACATCGTGCTGGTACTTGAAATTTGAAAAGGCTGATCGGCCCCATAAGACATTTGAAATTCGCGATCATGGCGAATGATTGGCGTGCCTTTGAGCCGCTTCAAAATACCCAATTGCACTTCACTGGGATTCCATTTTGCGACCTGGTCAAATCCTTTTGCGAAACTTTCCAAAGTTTCACTAGGTAGACCCGCAATCAGGTCGACGTGAGTGTGGACAGTTGTCTGTTCAGCCAAAAACTTCAAATTTTGTTCTACTTTAGAAAGATCGTTTTTGCGACTGACCAGGTTCGCCACAATTGGGTTCAAAGTTTGAATTCCAATTTCAAACTGCAAAGATCCTGCGGGAAATTGAACGATCAAATTTTTCAATTCGTCTGGCAGCCGATCTGGCACCATTTCGAAATGTAAAAACAATCCCAGATCCATTTGTTTCAAAAAAAAGTTCAAAATGGCGGCACTGATGGTCGGACTTAAGTTAAAGGTTCGATCGATAAACTTAAACTGTCGAGTACCCCTATTGATTAAGACCTGCAATTCATCCAGAAAAGCTTCGATGGGAAAATTTCTGACGGATTTGTCTAACGATGAAAGACAGTATTCACATTTATAGGGACATCCGCGGGAAGCTTCGACATAAACTGTTCTATTTTCTATGTCGTCATCCGAGTAAAGATAGTAGGGAAGACGAATTTTAGTAATCTCAGGCAAGTTTGAAGAAATGAACTTCTGCGTTGGCTTAGTATTATTAAGCAGAATGTCTGAACAAAATTGATAAAAACTAAAATCAGCCTCGCCCTTGATGACGTAGTCGCTGATTTGACAAATTTCTTGGGATTCAGATTCGTACGAAACTTCAGGGCCACCTAGAACAATCAAAACACTAGGATTGATTGTTCTAATTTCCTTGATGACCTTTAAGGTCTGAGAAGTATTCCAAATATAAACGCCAAAACCGATAATGCTGGGGTTAGATTCTAAAACTTCCTTTGCAATAAGATTGGCCGGCTTTTGAATCGTGTATTCAAAGATACGACATTCACCTTCAAGTTCTCGTAAATTTGCTTTAAGGTATCTAAGACCAAAAGACGAGTGCTGGTAAGTTGAATTTAAAGTGACCAATGCGATTTTCATTAAGGTGAAACTCGGGGATGGCGGATCTCGAAACAGTTGTGAATTTTTTTGTCGTGAAAATCCTGAGGGATGCTTTTTTCGGTGATATCGCGAACAAAATATTTGGCTTTAATGTCATCGCTCAATCGAAATCTTCGTTTGTTATTTGAAAAATACAAAATTCCATCTTGGTTCAATCGGCCCATGCAAGAATCAACTAAAAACTCTTGATCTTTTTCCACTTCGAAATCGGATTCCATTCTTTTTGAGTTTGAAAAAGTTGGTGGATCTAAAAAAATCATATCGTACTTGTCTTTTATTGGACTGGATAAATAAGCCAAAACATTTTCTTGAAAAAATCGGTGTTGATCACAATCGATATTATTCAATTTGAAGTTGTCCTTGGCCCAATCTAAATAGGTTCCCGACATATCAATGCTGGTGGTCTCCGCGCCACCAAGGGCTGCGAAAACACTGACTGAACCCGTGTAGCAAAACAGGTTTAAAAACTTTTTACCTTTGGCTGATTTAAAAATAATCTGACGAATCGGTCGATGATCTAAAAAAAGTCCGGTGTCTAAAAAGTCATAGAGATTAATCTTAAAAAGAGCTTGGGATTCGCGCACAGTTGCAGAACTGTCGGTTTCTGCCAATCGTTCATACTGACTTGTGCCTGATTTTCGTTCGCGGCGTTTGATGACGATTTGATTTTCGGGAACCTTAAAGATTTCAATTAAGGATTGAATCACTTCAGGCATTTGGTTTTTATTGCGATCGATTTCTTCGTCGGTGCGATCGTGAACTAGAAAATAGTCTTTGTATCGATCCACCATAAACGGAAATTCGGGAATATCTCGGTCATAGATTCGATAGGCCTCGATTTGCATTCGATTGGCCCAAGGCTCTAGTTTCTTTAAGTTTTTTTCGACCCGATTTTTGAACATGGCCTGTGGGGTTTAACAGAACCCCACATGACCGTCGACTCTTAAATTTGAGCTGGTACTTTTTTTAAATACTCTTCAGGAACGGTTTCCACTGTCAGAGCCAAAGCCTGAGTCCTTTCGCTTTCGCAAAGGACTGTCGATAGATAGCGCTCAGTAGAGCTTGGGATAATACATACGATGGTTTTGCCTTGGTTTTCGGGCTTAGAAGCCTGACGAATGGCAGCCGTAAGGGCTGCGCCTGAGCTGATTCCAACCGGAATGCCTTCCTGTTTAATCACCTCTTTGGCTAATTTTACGGCCTCTTCGCTAGAGACTTTTTCAATTCCATCAATCATTTTGCGATCAAGAACCGGTGGAATGAATCCAGCGCCAATACCTTGAATTTTATGGGGACCCGGCTTTTCACCACTCAGCACTGGGCTCTCGGTCGGCTCGACCGCGATCATTTTGATGCTTGGTTTTTTAGATTTTAAAATCTGGCCGACTCCAGTGATGGTTCCACCAGTGCCAATTCCGCAAATAACCATGTCGACTGTGCCATCGGTGTCGTTCCAAATTTCTAATGCTGTTGTTTTGCGATGAATTTCAGGATTGTCAGGATTTTCAAACTGTCGAGTGAGAAAGTAATTTGAATCTTTGTCGGCCATCTCCATGGCTTTACCGACAGCACCCCTCATGCCATTTGGGCCAGGGGTTAATACGAGCTTTGCTCCCAACATTAAAAGTAATGTGCGTCTTTCCTGTGACATAGTTTCAGGCATAACCAATGTCAGTGGATATCCCTTGGCAGCACAAACAAACGCTAAGGCAATGCCAGTATTTCCACTAGTGGGCTCAAGCACTGTCATACCTTTTTTAAGTTTTCCTGAATTTTCGGCGCTTTCAATCATGTTCACGCCAATCCGGTCTTTCACGGAGCTGAGAGGATTAAAAAATTCTAGTTTTAAAAGAATTTTTGCTGGCAGATTTTTGCCGATCCTTTGCATTTCAACTAAAGGAGTGTGGCCAATTGTTTTTGTGATATCCGAATAGACTTTCATAGGGACTCCGATTTTGATCCTAGTTCTTGGATAGATAATCTAGTAGCTGTTTAAATCTGTACAGACCAGTTTCGACACATTGTTCACGCCAAAACTTATTGTCAGGAAAAAACGAATTTAGCATAGATCTAGAGTTAGAACTCCAAATTTCCATTTTTTCCTGTTGAGAAATATCAAACTGCAATTCATGAAGATAGTTATCTTTCATCAAAGCCTTCAGAACTGTTAGGGCAGGTTTTGTTCCGAATTCTTGACAAACATAATGCAGTTTTTCGTGGTTCCACAGGTCATTAAATAGATTATTAAGAGTTCCCTGAGCTCGATAGGACTTCATTTGGTTGCCAGGGACTGATGTTTTCGCTTGATAGATTTCACGAATTTTAAGATCTGTCTTTTCAGGTTCAATTCCATCGACGATCAAAGTTTCCTGAGCAAATTTACCAAGACCCGAGTGGACATCAATCATGAACACTTCGCAATCAGGGGCAATAATTTTCGAAAGATTTTCTTTTAACGAAACCAGTTCAGGCTGCAATTGTTGACCCGAATAAAAAATGGAATGAGGGAATTCGGATTGGCCGCAGGCGATGCTTTGAATGGTTTTTCGAATCCCGATTGTGCAAAGGCCAATAAAAAAATCAGGGATCTCGAATAGCATTTCTAGATCAGCATTGGTGTTCAATAATGACGAGAACTTTTCAAAATAGGGATTGGGGATGTCGTGAATTTTTAAGCTGTTTCGATTTAAGTCCACATTGTTCTTGTTGGTCCGCCGACACCAAGACATGCCATAGGGATTGACTGCATGGACGATGACGATCTGGAAATCAGGCTCACTCACCGTGCTTAAAAAGCGCAGTAATTGTTGTTGAATGAGTGAGCCTAAATAGCCCTCAATGCCATGAAGGCCACTGAGATGTATAATCGCCTTTGATTTTGGTTTGCTGTAAATGTAGTCGGTAAACAAAGTCTCGTTTTGAGACCCAAGTTCTTGATGTTGAACGGCTTTATGTTCAAGGTACGGAGATTTTAAATTGGATAAAAGGTCATTGCGATACTTTTGATACACCTAGAAAAGCATGATGTTTTGATATAACAAAATCAAGGTACCAAATGCCAAAGATGAGATCAGTAGGATTTGACGTGACACTTTTTGCTCCTAACGTTTGCTTTTATGTAATTCTTATCGTCAGACCCTGACTAGACTAAAGTCATTACCTCTTAAATTCACGGAAACTTGACAAAAAATGTCTCTAAGCTGGGCGGTCTTGTGAAATCAGTGAAAATCGGTTTCAATACCACCCGATATGAGACACCTTTTTAGAGACAGTTTCATTTTAATATTCTTCTTCGCAGCAATAGTTGGCTGTGGAGATTCTGGTCGTTACTCTGCTGACTCTAAGCCGGTCATGGCTCTTGAAGTGCCGCCCACCTATGATGCTGAGTTTGAAGATTACGGAAAGTTGCCTTGGGAAGACGTGGCTAAGTCTGCTTCGTTATGGTCCAACTACCTTTATTCCGTCATTGATAAAGAAGCTCCAGATTTGATAGGTGGGTCTGAGGATATTGAAACCTTTTGTCCCAATTATTTGAAAATGAATCGAAAAGAAAAGACTCAGTTTTGGGCTCAGCTTTTGGTGCAAGTTTCTAAACATGAAAGCACTTATAGTCCAGTTTTGCGGTATCAAGAAAAGGGCCGAATGGATTCGATCACGGGGCAGCCGCTTTATAGTGAAGGGCTATTGCAATTATCCTATCAGGATGTGCAAATGCATTCAGGTTGTGACTTCAATTGGAATCGTGATCAGTACTTTGAAGCCAATGATCCTAGTAGAACTATTTTAAGTCCTTATAAAAACCTGCGCTGTGGAGTTTTGATTTTGAATCAACAGATTCATAAAACTAAAAAAATAGTTATCAATTCTGGTGCTTATTGGGCTGTGCTCAAGGGAGACTCGGCCTTTCAGAAAATAGAACCCATCAAAAAGGTTACTAAGAACTTAAAGGCCTGTGTCGTTGTCCCGAAATCTGAAAATTAATTCTTACTGAACTTTAAATGAAGAGGCCTTTGAATAGCTCGACATCCAGCTTTCATCGTTGTCTGTTTTCCAAGCGTAAACTCGCCAGAAATAATTTTGACCAGCTTCCAATCCGGAAACTTTAAATGAAGTTCCTTTTACGAAATCGTTTGAAACTCCACCAACTAGCCATTTGAAATTTGGGTCTGTGGCAACTTGAACTCGGTAAGAGTCTGCTCCAGCAACTTCTTTCCAAGTTAATGTGACTTCAGTGCCAGTAACTTTGGCCAAAGCTTTAGGTTCAAGCAATTCAACCATTCCAGGTCGTCCACTTTTTTCGGTGTTCGGCTGAGGTTTAGGGAAAAAATTAGTGTTGTGGTGAGATTTTCCGTGCTCTTCGCCAGCTTTTGCAGAGGCTTGAGCGATTGGGTTCAAACCTACTGAAAGGACAGAAAAAAGGGCAACAGCCAATAGGATTGATTTGAATGATATTAAATTGTTCATAAGGAAATCCTTTCATACAGAAACTAGAAAATGATTGATCCTTTAAACTAAGAGAGGTGGGTCTAAATCTCAATGGGAATGTGTTTGGATTGTGTTTGTTGATGAACCGTGTTACACCAAGCCTTCAATTTTGTGGATAATCGCTGTGGGTGAATGGAACGTAATTTGACCCCATAGAGGAAAGTCCGGACTCCGATAGGGTAGCGCAAGGGGTAACGCCCCTCCAGGTTTAAAGGTCGCAAGGCTTTTGGGTTTGAGGAACAGTGGAACAGAGAGAATGTCCAGATCGATGATCTTAGGTTCGGGAACGGGAGAATCTAAGGGAGATGCTGGAGTGAAAACAGCCAAACTCTGCGTGGAGCAAGATCAAATAGGAGAGCATAGAAAGCATGGCCCATGCAGAGCTCTCGGGTAGGATCGCTAGAGGTTGAAAGTAATTTCAATCCCAGAGGAATGATTATCTATAAATTCTTAGAGGGACTAAGAGTTTTGGACAGAATCCGGCTTACAGCAAAATTGAAATCCCATTTTTTCACGTATTCTTAAGATTTAAACTTAAGTCATTGCCGAACTATCGTTGACATCTATTTTGAGTTTAATACGCTATCGCCTGGAATTATCCAAACCAGGGGGAAATGATGCTAGGGAAAGCAAAGTTTGTTGGAAGCGTAATCTGTCTTTTGTTAACTTTATTGGGAAGCCAATCAGCTCAAGCCAAAAATGGTATTTTGCTGATGCCTCATTTGATCACTCCAAATAAAATGAAGCCGACAGATCTAGAGGCTTCGACGAAGCTTTTGTATTACGGCGGCCCGGTTATTTCTCAAGTTAAAGTTGTAACAGTATTTTGGAACGATAAGGTTGCTCCTGTTTTGCAAAAAGAAATGCCTCAATTTTACGCTGATTTTGTGAACAGTTCGCAAATTGATTGGCTGAACGAATACAAAACAAATGTAAAAGCCGTAGATGGTCGCGAAGGTACAAATCAAAGTTTTTCTCGCGGAAGTCATCTTGGTCAGGTGAAGTTGGTTCCTCAACAAAGATCTACAAGCATTACTGATGAAGACGTGCGTACCGAAATTGAAGCTCAAGTTCGTGCTGGGGTTTTACCAAAGCCAGATAAAGACACCTTGTACATGATTCATTTTGGTCGAGAGATGTCGATTTCGATCGAAGGAATGAAGTCTTGTAGTTCGTTTGGTGGATATCATTACTACGGTTCAAGCCAAGAGCTTGGTGATTATTTCTATTCTGTGTTGCCTGACTGTGCTGGTGGCGGGAATGAAAATAATACGCTTTCACAAGCGACTTTTGTGGCTTCACATGAATTGATGGAAGCAGTGACAGATCCATACCCGACACCAGGAGAAAAGCCCGCTTATCCTCAAGCATGGAATACATCTAATGGAGCGGAAATTTCTGATATCTGTGGTTGGAATCCTGGCACATTAAAAGGAACGAATAGAAGTTATTCGATCACCAGAAATTGGAGCAATTCTCGTAATTCTTGTTTTGATGGAAATTGATTTATTTCTTTTGGGCGTAGACTAAAAATTCTTTGCCGTCGCGCCGTTGGATAGACTGATGCCAGCGGCCCCAAAAAACAAAATGAAAATATTTTTTCAAGCGTTCGCGTAGTTCCCACTCGGTGCCGCCAAACGGTGGCCCTTGTTTTTTCTCCATAGCGAAAAATACCCCGAGCAAATATCCGCCTGGAGCTAAAAGTCTGCGCCAAGTCTCGACCAATTTAGGTCTTAATGAAGGATTAATAGCGCAGTGGCAAGTGTGCTCAAAAACAATGTCGTAAGACTGAGTGTGGTCATTTCCCAATTTGAAAATGTCAGCTTCAAGCCAATGAATATTGAGATGGCCGTATTTTGATTTTCCGCGGGAAAGTGCTTCGGGAGAAATGTCCACGGCTGTGACGACGTGACCTTGTTCGGCAAAAAAGGCAGCGTCGTTTCCGCTCCCGCATCCAAGAACCAGAACTCGAGATTTAGGAAGCTTCAATCGTGGCAACATATCGATCAAAGCCGGTGTTGGTTGATTTAGTTCCCAGCCGGGCTCTTCGGTTTGATAGATTTGCGACCAATATTTTTCGGTGTGAACATCGGGTCTGGAATCCAGCCAAGGTGGTAAAGTGATTTCTTCACCACTGATGGTGATTGAATCATCGCTGTATTCGTCGACCAAGTTGAAAAACTCGGCCTGAGCTTGTCTGGACATGACAAAAGGAATTCCCTTTGTTGTCAGGCCATGAAATCGATCCCACTCGTCCAATGATAGTGTTTTTGGATCGAAAGCTTGTTCGACTCCGTAAGGCAGAAGAATTCTCCAACCAATTGGAGTTAGGGTTTCTATTTTTAAGATCTGTTGAGCGACAAAAGGTTCGTCAAAAGCTTCTACTAAGGCTTTTTGGTCCTGATACGAGGTTTGAAATGCATTGTTTTCGGCGAAATGAACGTTGTTCAAAATTTCCGCAGCAATCATGGGATCTTTTACGCGCAACTCGCCCAGAAGAGGAAAGCCCTCTTCATCGATTGCAATATACTGAGTGGTAGAACTCATTTGTGCTCTTTAGATTTTTCAGTGGAATCTTCAGTGTGCTCAGGTGTAGCAGTGGCTTCTGGAGCCTCTTCTTTACTGCTAGCTGAGCCAGTGATGATAGTCGCATCATCAAATTGGATCGCATCGCTGGTTGTTTTCACTTTACTTAAAGCCCAACGGTCGCTTCCGCTGCCGTCATCGGCCTGGCGCTCAAGGATACCTTCACCGCGAATTTCAGATTTAACTGAGCCTGACTCGGTCGCATCTTTAAAAGAATAAACGAAAAATGCTTTTACCTTGTTGGTGGCCAAAACTTCGGTCCAAACTTTTTCGATAGTGATTTCGGAAGCTGAAGGACGCTTGGTTTTAATGGTGTTGATGATGGTTTCAGCTAAACGCTCCTGAATGCCGGAGTGCGTCTCGAAGCTGATCGGTGAAGAATTGTGAACAATTGTCCATGTCCAAATTAAAGCGGCAGCAAAGACAACGATACTGATATATTTCATGTTACATACCCCTGCATACTGACTTGAATAAATCAGCTATTTCAGTTTTATTTCTACCTATGAGATTGCGTGATTTTCAGCGGGACTTCAATAAGAACTTCGGTCAAAACTTTAACAAGGTGGCAGATTTTGTCGAAGGCTTTGTTACTGATCTAGCAGATCAGGTCAATTCGCCTCGAACAAAGCAGACCTTAAACTCTGCGTTAGACTTGGTGAGGCCACATTTTATCAGCCTGGGTCTAAGAATTTCTGTCTTAAGCTCTACAAAAATTGAGCTGATGCTGCCTTGTAAGGCCAGAAATTTAGATGAGCGTGGCGAATTGCTTCAAGGCGTACAAATTTCAAGTGCCATCGAAGCATTCAAGTTGATTTGGAAGCGAAATGCTCCTGAAGGCGAATTTCAAATTGTCATCCGAAATGTCAAAACCCAGTTTATGAAGCCGGCTAACAAGGATTTGCATTTACGTTGTGAATTGTCCGAGTTGGTGCGCGAATCTTGTTGGGCCGAGCTCGCTGCTCAAAAGTTTTCTCATCAGACTTTGGATCTAAAATTTTTCGACGATCAAGAACAAGTGGTTTCTGAGGTAGAAGTCGAAGCTGATCTTTACATTAAAGAAATGTTGGAGTGGAAATAAGATGTCCGTGATTCAATCAGAAATTAATTTGAGCTCCCAAGAGTTTGCACAAAATCGCGAGCACATGTTGAAGCTTGTTCAAGAATGGCGAAGTAAAATTGAAAAGGTTAAGTTGGGTGGCGGAAAAGAGGCGCTTGAAAAGCACAAATCTCGCGGAAAACTAACTGCCAGAGAGCGCATCGAAGGTTTGTTAGACAACGGCACTTCATTTTTAGAATTTTCAACTTTAGCAGCCAATGGTCTTTATGATGACCAAGCACCAGCGGCGGGTGTGATCACTGGAATCGGAGTGGTCTCGAACACCGAGTGTGTGATTGTGGCCAACGATGCGACTGTTAAGGGCGGAACGTACTTTCCTATGACAGTGAAAAAACATTTACGAGCGCAAGAGATCGCCATGGAAAATGGATTGCCTTGTATTTATTTGGTCGACAGTGGTGGCGCATTTTTACCAATGCAAGACGAAGTTTTTCCTGATCGTGATCACTTTGGCCGGATCTTTTACAATCAAGCTCGCATGTCCGCACAGGGAATCCCACAGATTGCGGTCGTCATGGGTTCTTGCACCGCAGGTGGGGCCTATGTTCCGGCGATGAGTGACGAAAATGTGATCGTTAAAGACAACGGGACGATTTTCTTGGGTGGCCCTCCTTTGGTGAAAGCTGCAACAGGTGAAGAAGTCACGGCTCAAGATTTGGGTGGAGCTTATGTTCATTGCGAAATCAGTGGAGTCACTGATCATTTTGCCGAGAATGATGAACACGCTTTAGAAATCACAAAAAATATCGTGGCTCATTTGAACAAGCGAAAAGTTGTGCAAATGAAAACCATTGCGACAGAAGAGCCCATCAGTGACGTTAAAGATATTTACGGAATTATTTCAAAAGATTCCAGGGTTCCCTATGACGTGCGTGAGATCATTGCGCGCATCGTAGATGGAAGTCGATTTCATGAATTTAAGCATGGCTATGGATCTACTTTGGTTTGTGGCTTTGCTTATATTTACGGTATGCCCGTTGGAATCATTGCCAACAATGGAGTTCTTTTTAGCGAAAGCGCTTTGAAAGCGACTCATTTTATTGAACTTTGTGAGCAACGTTCAGTGCCTTTGGTGTTCTTACAGAACATCACAGGATTTATGGTGGGTCAGAAATACGAAAATGAAGGAATTGCCAAACACGGAGCGAAAATGGTGATGGCAGTTTCTAATGCTCGAGTTCCAAAGTTCACAGTGGTGATTGGTGGCTCTTATGGTGCTGGTAATTACGGGATGTGCGGAAGAGCTTTTCAGCCAAGACAACTTTGGATGTGGCCGAACGCAAGAATCTCGGTGATGGGCGGGGAGCAAGCTGCCAATGTTTTATTGACTGTCAAAATGGATCAAATGTCCTTAAAGGGCGAAAAAATGAATCCAGATCAGCAAGCTGAATTTAAAAAACCAACTTTGGCAAAATACGAAAAAGAAAGTTCAGCCTATTATTCGACTGCCCGAATTTGGGATGACGGAATTATAGATCCAGTGGATACCAGACATGTTTTGGGCTTGGGAATTGCGGCCAGCTTGAATAAAGATTGGGGAACGCCTTCGCAAGGTGTTCTAAGGATGTAGTCTTATGAGCGAAACAGTTCAGTTGAAAATTGAAAATCAGATTGCTCATGTGACATTGGTCCGCCCGGATATTCGCAATGCCTTTAACCCCGAAATGATTGCAAGTTTAACGAACTCTTTTAAAAAGATTTCATCTGATGCAAATATTCGCGCAGTGGTTTTATCAGGTGAAGGGAAGGTTTTCTGTGCTGGTGCCGATTTAAATTGGATGAAAAGCATGGTGAATTTTAGCCTGCAGGAAAACAAAAAGGACTCGGCCCAACTTTTTGATATGTTCAATGCGATTTACAATTGTCCGTATCCTGTCATTGGAATGGTTCAAGGCGCGGCCTTTGGCGGAGCATTGGGATTGATGGCTTGTTGTGATGTGGTGATTGCCGATGAAAATGCAAAATTGTGTTTTTCGGAAGTGAAAATCGGAATTGCTCCGGCGGTGATCAGTGCCTTTGTTTTAAAGAAGACAACTTTAGGTCATGTCGGTCATTTGATGATGACAGGTCTTGAGTTCTCGGCAGCGGAAGCAAAAAATTTGGGCTTGGCTCATTTCGTGGTGCCTGTTGAAAAAATGCAGGTTGAAAAAGATAAGGTTTTAAAATCCATTTTGGAGTCTGGGCCAGAAGCTGTTCGCGCCACAAAAAAATTAATCAAAGATGTGGCACAGTCTGATGTGGGTGTGCTGAAAGAGGTCACCACTGAGGTGATCGCCGAAAGACGAGTCAGCCAAGAAGGGCAAGCGGGACTAAAAAGTTTTTTAGATAAGTCCAATCCGCCTTGGAAAAAACAGGTGTCCACATGAGCAAAAGTTTCAAACGAATTGCCATTGCCAATCGTGGTGAGGTCGCAGTTCGCATTATCAAGGCATGTGAAGAATTGGGAATCGAAACTGTCTTGTTGCATTCAGAAGTTGACGTAGGGACTAGAGCCTATCGAATGGCCACGAAAAAAATCTGCATTGGTCCAGCTACCACCTCTGAAAGCTATTTAAATATTCAAGCCAACATCAATGGTGCCTTAGCCGGAGGAGCCGAAGCCGTTCATCCTGGCTTTGGATTTTTGTCTGAAAACTATCAGTTCGCCGAGGCCTGTGCGAAAGCAGGCTTGGTGTTTATTGGTCCAAGCCCTAAAGCCACCAAAACATTGGGCGACAAAGTCAGTTGTAAAGAGCTGGCAAAAAAATTAGGTTTGCCATTGGTTCCAGGCTATGAAGGGGACAATCAAACCGTTTCGTTTTTGGTCAGTGAAGCTGAAAAAATTGGTTATCCAGTAATTGTTAAAGCGGCTGCCGGTGGTGGTGGTCGCGGCATGAAAGTTTTGAGAAACTCGAAGGAAGCGGTGGAATTGATCGAGTCCGCTCAACGAGAAGGACTTTCGGCCTTTGGTTCGCCAAAAGTATTTTTAGAGAAATATTTGGACCGGGCCAAACACATAGAATTTCAAATTTTTGGTGATGCTTCGGGGCGAGTGATTCATTTGATGGATCGCGAATGCTCGGTGCAAAGGCGCCATCAAAAAATTATTGAAGAGGCGATGTCCCCGTCATTGACGCCTGATTTGCGTCGACGCATGGGTGAAGCTGCGACAACAATCGCGACTCATGCTGGTTATCAAGGTGCCGGAACTGTCGAGTTTCTATTGCAAGATGGTCAGTTTTATTTGCTCGAGGTCAACACTCGCCTGCAGGTTGAGCATCCTGTGACGGAAATGGTGATGGGTGTGGATTTGGTAAAAGCCCAAATCCTAACAGCACAAGGTGACCCGGTATTTCCAGAATCACAAATGTTAATGCCAAGAGGTCATTCGATCGAATGTCGAATATATGCCGAAAATCCTTACCTGGGCGGAGTGCCTTCGACAGGAATGTTGGGGAAAGTGGAGTGGCCAGAAGGACCTGGACGAAGATTTGAATTTGGTTTTGAAGAAGGCGATGAGATCACCTCTTATTACGATCCGATGATTGCTAAGGTTATTGTGTGGGATGAAACCCGAGTGCGAACAATTCAGAAAATGAAACAAGTTCTAAAGGACTCGGTCGTATTTGGAGTGCACACCAATATTCCTTATTTAATTGAGATTTTATCGCATCCTGAATTTGTTCAAGGAACGATGACCACCAGGTTTATTGAAAATCATTTTTCTGAGTCCTTGAAGAAACCAGAATTATCTGCAAACGAAAAAAGTTACGCAGAATTGATGAAGAAGTCTCTTCGAGGTCAGGGGGAGCAAAACACCCCGTCGGTTGGGCTCAATTCCCAGCGTTCACCTTGGAACATCAACTGGAGAGGTGTCTAATGGCAAATCAGGCACAAATTGTGAAAGGTCAACTTTGGGTTCACTTTGAAGGCAGAACTTTTGTTTACGAAGAATCGGCAAAGACTTATGGAAAAAAATCCTCAGGCAAGGCCAGTACCGGAGACATCCATGCTCCGATGCCTGGTAAGGTTACAAAAATTCTAAAGCAGGTTGGCGATCAAGTTCAAGTTGGTGATGTGGTCCTGGTCATGGAAGCCATGAAGATGGAATATACTTTAAAAGCTGATGTCGCCGGATCGATTCAGAAAATTGATTGCAAAGTTGGTGAACAAGTCGTTTTGGGGAAAATTTTAGTTCAATTGTTGCCAGCAGAGGTTAAGGAATAATGACAAAGACAGTTTCCTTGGTTGAAGTTGGACTGCGAGATGGTTTGCAAAACGAAAAGTCCATCATTTCGAATGAAGTTCGAATCGAGTTGGCAAAACGGATTGCAGAATCCGGAGTTCAACGCATTGAAGTGGCAGCATTTGTTCGAGCGGATAAAATTCCGCAAATGGCGGGTTCTAAAGAAATTTCTCAAGCTGTACTGGCAATGCAAAAATCGAAGAGCATTTCTAACAAAGTGCAATTTTCAGCTTTGGTTCCAAACGAAAAGGGAATGCAAGACGCCATCGAGGCTGGAATCAAAGAAATTGCAATCTTTGCCTCGGCCACTGAAGCTTTTTCGCAAGCAAATATCAATTGCACAATTGAAGAGAGCTTCAAAAGATTTGTTCCGGTTTTAGTGTTGGCTAAAAAACATAAAATAAAAGTGCGTGGATATCTTTCAGTTTGTTTTGGTTGTCCCTATGAAGGAAAAGTTTCCGAAGCTCAAGTGGTGCGATTGGCAAAAAAACTTCATCAGCTTGGCTGTTATGAAATCTCGATTGGTGACACTATAGGTGTGGCGGATCCACTTTATGTGCAAAGCTTGTTTAAAAAATTGAAAAAAGTGGTTCCAGCAAAGAAATTGGCAGGTCATTTTCATGACACTCGCGGTACCGCCGTAGCCAATGTCTTAGCAGCTTATCAAGTTGGTGTTCGTGTATTCGACGCCAGCATCGGAGGCCTTGGTGGCTGTCCTTATGCTCCCGGTAGTGCTGGCAATGTCGCCATGGAAGATGTGATCTACATGTTTCAAAAAATGAAGATCAAAACAGCCCCAAAACAATTTACAAATTCCAATATTGATTTAGGTAAGTATATTGAAGCCAGTCGTTGGATGAGCACCCAAATGAGTCGCGAAATGTCTTCAAAGTTAGCTAAGGCGGGTTTACCCAAAAATTAACAGACCTATTTTGGTCGGTGAGGTCCTATGCGCGTATCCGATGTCTCGATTAAAAATCCAGTTTTTGCATGGATGTTAATGGCGGCCTTAATTGTTTTTGGTGCCATCGGATTTTCCAGAATGGGAATCAGTCAATTGCCAGATGTGGATTTTCCGACGGTGAACGTAGCCGTTTCTTTAGAGGGCGCTGCCCCTGAAATTATGGAAATGACTGTGATCGATCCTCTTGAGGATGCTCTTTCGACTGTTGAGGGAGTTCGTGGAATCACTTCTAGTTCTAAAACCGGCTCTGCGAATATCACTGTCGAATTTGAACTGGAAAGAGATATCAACGTCGCCTTGCAAGAGATTCAAACAAAGGTGGCTCAAGCTCAGCGGCTTTTGCCAAATAACGTAAATCCTCCAGTGATTTCAAAAACCAATCCAGACGATCAACCAATTATCTGGTTGGCGTTGACCTATGACAAAGATGATCCCGAGTTTTTAATGCGTTATGCTCGGGACTACATCAAAGATCGATTTACAACGGTTCCTGGAGTTGGGGACATTCAATTGGCGGGTTATACCGCGCCAGCTTTGCGAGTCTGGGTTAAGCCTGAGGCGTTGAAGCAAAGAAATATTTCCGTCAATGACATTATCGATGCGATCAAGACAGAGCACATTGAACTTCCTGGTGGATTTGTTGAAAACGAAACAAAAAATTTCAACGTTCGCACCATGGGCGAAGCCAAAAGCGTTGACGAGTTTAAATCCATCGTCATTTCTAAGCGAGCGGGCCAACAAATTGCCGATCCATCTATGATGGTAAAATTGGGTCAAGTGGCCGACATTTCCGAAGGTTTAGATGAAGTTCGAAGAACCTCAAGATTCAACGGGGTTCCGGCTCTTGGCTTGGGAATTAAGAAGCAACGGGGATCCAATGCAGTTGCCGTGGCAAGAGGGGTCAAGGCCCAATTGGCAACCGTTCAGGGAACTTTGCCGCCAGGTATGAAGTTGAACGTCAATTTCGATAGCACAATATTTATCGAACAATCCATTCATGCATTAAATTCCCACTTGGTTCTAGCTGTGATTTTGACTTCGCTTGTTTGTTGGATGTTCTTAGGAAGTTTTTCAGCCACCTTTAACGTTTTGTTGTCGATTCCAACCTCTATTATGGGGGCCTTCATTGGTCTTTACTTTTTTGGTTTCACACTTAATACCTTCACTTTGTTGGGATTGACTTTGGCAATTGGTATCGTCGTGGACGATGCCATCATGGTTTTAGAAAACATATTTCGTTACAACGAAAAAGGCCGGGGACAGATTCAGTCTGCGATTATTGGTGCACGGGAAATTACATTTGCAGCCTTAGCGGCAAGTATTGCCGTCATCGCCATATTTTTGCCAGTTGCATTTATGAAAGGTGTGATCGGAAAGTTCTTTCTTCAGTTTGGTGCCACCATTTCATTGGCGGTTTTTCTTTCATTGATCGAGTCTTTGACTATCACTCCAATGCGATGTGCTGGATTTGTCCACCATGGTGAACGAACCACAAAACTTGGAAAAGCTTTCGATCACTTTGTTGAACAAATTCGTGTTCGCTATTTGTCTGCTCTGATTTGGAGCTTAAAACATCGATGGAAAATGATTGGCGCATCTGTCCTATTTGTAGCTGTATCTTTTTCTGTGGTTGGAAAACTAAATAAAGAGTTGGTTCCAATTCAAGATCAGTCGATTTTTATCGCGCGTGTTACTTTACCCGTCGGAAGCTCCTTGGCCTATACCAACAAACAGATGTCGGAATTAGAAAAGATGTTTCTAGCCCGAGGAGAAGTGAAACAAGTTTTTGCGGCTATTGGTGGTTTTAGTGGTCAAAGTGACGCCAATGTCGGAATGATGTTCGTGACAATGAAAGATAAAAAAGATCGACCGGTGGATCCAACTGGGGGCCATAAATTAAGTCAGCAGGAATTTATGGAAGCTATTCGCAAAGAGTCCAAGAAAATCAAAGACGTGAAAATCTTTATGCAGGATTTGTCGGCGCGGGGCTTTGGTGCAGGCAAAGGGTTTCCCGTCGAATTCACTGTTCAAGGATCTGATTGGGGAAAGCTCACTGATCAAACTGATAAATTGATGCAAGCGATGCGCGATTCTGAACTGATGGTCGACGTGGATTCGAATTATCTTTTAGGTATGCCTGAAATTCAGATCGTACCTGATCGTGTACAGGCGGCACTTCATGGGATCAGCGTTAATTCTATTGGTACCACTGTGAATTCATTGATTGGCGGAGTGATTGTTGGCCAATATCCAAAAGGTGGCCATCGCTATGACATTCGTCTAAAAGTCGAAAATCGCGGTGATCAAGTTGGAGAGGTAAAGGATTTGTTTATTGCCAATTCAAGAGCGAATTTGATCCCAATCACTAAAGTAACCAAACAAGAGACGAAGCCAAGCCTGCAATCCATTTCGCGAGTCAATCGTCAGCGGGCGATCACTGTGACAGCCAATTTGAAACCTGGAATTTCTCAACAGTCAGCTTTGGATTTTGTTTTCAAAAAATCTAAAGAAATTTTGGAGCCAGGGTATATGGTTGAGCAGAACGGAAGTTCCAAAACGATGAAAGAAACTTTTCAAAGTTTAATTTTCGCTTTGGTTTTGGGTTTCTTGGTAGCCTACATGGTCCTTGCGGCACAATTTAACTCGTATATCGATCCTATTGCGATCTTAATGGCATTGCCGTTTAGCTTTAGTGGTGCTTTTTTTGCTTTGATGCTGACGGGCCAATCGATCAATATTTATTCGATGATCGGAATTTTACTTTTGATGGGAATCGTCAAAAAGAATTCGATCTTGTTGATTGAATTTACAAATACCTGCCGAGATCGCGGTGCCGATTCTGCAGATGCAGCCCTCATTGAAGGGTGCCCGACAAGATTGCGACCAATTTTGATGACCTCATTTGCGACTGTGGCCAGTGCGATCCCTTCAGCGGTGGCGACTGGAGCGGGTTCTGAAACATTTAGGCCTATGGCGATCACTTTGATCGGTGGAGTGTTGGTATCGACACTTTTGACTCTTTTCGTGGTTCCAGTGGCTTATTCTTTGATGGATCGTTTGCGAAGACGGGACACTTCAAGGGCCAATATCAAAAAGGCTTTCCTAGAAGTTGGAAATGAAGCTTTAGAATCCTAGTCTTTTTTTAAAATACTTGGCCTTGGCTTTGCTGATGTAGTTCTTCATGGAAGAAGAGCGTTCAATACATCGGTGGACTTTGATTGCCGCGGTGACCTTATTGTTATCTACGGTGGTTTTTGCCTTTGTGGCAAGAAAGCCGCTATGTATTGATTCCAAGGTTGTCGAGAAAGTTGACAGCGTAAAAGATGGAAAAATAGCCACGGCTTATCGATGTGGTCTGCATCGGCATGTCGAATATGAACAAACGATCGCTGAAAATTCTAGAGATTTAGGCCGCCGCCTGCAGAAGTTAGAGCGATTTTTTGATTGGCTTGGAGCCTTGGATTCCAAAGTCTACTTGACTATAAATTCAGACCAACCGAAGCAGTACCATGTTCAGGGGCACGAATTGTATGTCGGTATCGAAGTGTTGAAATCCAATGGTCAGATAGAAAAAGGCATCATTGATATTTGGCTTAAGGAAAAATTGTCGAATCATTTTCAAAACAATCTGTTGGCGATGGAGTCCTTGGGCGATTTCTTCTATTTCATTTTGAATGGAAATTTGGATATCGAAAATCCTATTTCCAAAACCTCATTGATGGAAGACGCTCATTCGACCTGGCCGCAAGTGCTTTCCAGCACGGCGGGAGTCTGTCGCAGTCTTTGGGTTCCGTCACCACTCATCAGCTTCTGTGCTGATACTGAATCGATCAAATTACCCAATGACTCGATAGATCCGATGTCCACTAGAGCCCTATTATCACAAAGCTTGATAGGTGCTTACTCTCGTCTGAAGGGTAATCAAAGGCCGATTTTTTTAAGTCAATTTTTGGCAGTTCTTCCTAAAATTGATTTAGAAAGTTTCGCACTTGGAAAAAGTTCGATTTCCTTGGATCGACAAAGCTATATGGATGCAGCGACTAAGCTAAATGCCTGGAGTCTGATGTTAGGAAGAATTTCCCCTCATTTTTCAATGCTCTTTGGATTGGAGCTG
The DNA here is from genome assembly GCA_964505225.1 of uncultured Bdellovibrio sp. GTDB lineage: Bacteria > Bdellovibrionota > Bdellovibrionia > Bdellovibrionales > Bdellovibrionaceae > 21-14-0-10-47-8. The sequence goes on from CAZDHC010000004.1 coordinate 18,945, forward strand.
AAATCAAGGGGATTTGAAATTGAAGAAGCTAGAGCGGATATTGATTTGATTGTTTTTGATTCATCTAAGCAACCCACCATTAGGGGTTCTATCGAAAAAGACTTATTGAAAATGGAATTGCAGTCTTTAGTTGGATTTGTTGATTCAGAAAACGTTCAATTGGGAGTTGGCGGTGAATTGTTGCCAATTAAACTATTTGGCGACATTCGGTCTCGTATCGGAGTTTATGTTCATTGTGGCCAGCTCGAGCACTCGAAGCTAATCGGAGCCATATCCAGGGTCCAAAGACTTTTAGTTTTAAATACTTGTGTTGAAACAAATTTGAAAATTTCAGGATATTTGAAAAAAGGAATTCAGCAGTTCGCGATTGAAAATCAAAAGGTTAAATTTATTGAATTTCATTCGTCGTCTTTCCTAGCGGCCCTAACAAAGCTTCCAGACAGCAGCCCTTATTTAGCTTTGACTGAAATGAAAAAAGATCAAGGACTTCTTAAATTTCTAGGTTGGAACGAACCGCAATTTGATTCGTCGGCCAATGCTTATAGAGCCGAATCCAACATTGAAGCGATCAGCTGGTACCGACTTTAAATTAGCCGTTCAAAGTAAAATAAATTTTAGTGCCTTGTCCAAGGACTGATTCGGCCCAAACTTTACCATTGTGTTTCCGAATGATTCTTTCAACGGAAGAAAGACCAACTCCGGTTCCTGGAAATTCGTCTTGGCTATGAAGTCTTTGAAAAATGCCGAAGATTTTCTCAACATATTTCATATCAAAACCCACGCCATTGTCTTCAACGACATAACAATTGCGAGTTTCATCTTTTAGAAAGCTGACTTTTGGATTGTCTGATTTAGACGAATATTTGAAAGCATTATCCAAAAGATTATCCAAAATAATATAAACCATTCTTGGGTCAGCCATTTCAGACATTCCAGGTTGTAAGAAAACAGAATGGTTTTTGTCAGCATAGGTCTGTCGTTTTTGTTCAACGATTTCGTTGGCCATTTCAGTTAAAGCAACTGTCGATCTCGACACAGCTTCTCGCGAGATTTTACTAATTTTCAATACGTCATCGATCAAATTTCCCATTTTAATCGAAGCACCCATAATTCGTTTTAAATAGTCTTGGGCTTCTTTTGGAAGATTCTGTGAATAGTCCTCGGAAACAATGGTTGCAAAACCATTGATGGAGCGCAAAGGCGATCTTAAGTCATGAGCTACCGAGTAAGAGAAAGCTTCAAGGTCGGCGGTTCTTTCAGCGATTCTCATTTCCAAAGTTTCATTGGCAAATTTCAGGTCGATGACAGCTTTTTCGTTCTCATGAATCAACTCATCGACGGTGAAAATCAGAGATTCTAATTCGTCTTTTGATTCTTGCGAGGGAAGCTCAAAACCTAAGTTTCTAGATCGACGTAAGTTATTAGTCTTTTTGACAATGGGTGAAACCACCAGCTGATTGAAAACTAAGAAAAGAATTGTGGAAACCAAAAAGGCTTTGGTTCCCTGAATCGCAAAAATGATTAAAGCCTTTTTAACGAAAGTTTGCCGAAGTTCTAATAAATCCAAATGGGTTTCAATTGTACCCAGGAAGTTTTTAGACTTCTCGGCGGCATTGAACTGTTCTAATCGAAAAATCTTAAAGGTAGCGCCTTCGACATTTTTATTTCCATTTTGCGAAATTAAATTTCCAGATGAGTCCGAAACGCCGATGTAGACGACTCCATCTAACTTGGACAAGCCTAAAACCTGGGCCTCGATCAAATTTCGATCGATATTCCACATACTTTCAGCCAAAGGAGCGATATAACTTTTCTCGACGACATCAAATGTCTTTAAAAGCTTCTCTTGCGCCTGGCTGTAATCAATCATGACCTGAATAGCCGTGAAGATAAATGTACCCACGCTACTGACCACCCAAGTGGCTAAAAGTAGTTTGAATGCTAAAGACTTCTTCCAATGCTTTTTAGGCTTTAAGAGCATATCTATCCGTGATTTCGTTTTTCTTTCATTTTGTTTTTGCTATCGACAAAGACACAAACGGGTTCGTGTTTTTTTGCCTCAGCTTCAGAGTATCCGGCATAGCAGGCGATGATGACAAGATCTCCTTTTTGAACGTGACGAGCAGCGGCTCCGTTTAGGCAAATTTCGCCCTTTTGTCCTTCGATTACATAAGTATGAAATCGAGCGCCATTGTTGACATTGTAGATGTCGACTTTCTCGAACAAATAAAACCCTGCTTCTTTGATTAATTTTGGGCAAATAGAAATTGAACCCTCATAATTTAGGTCGGCATTGGTAACCGTAGCACGATGAATTTTGGATTTTAACATGGTTATTGTCATAAGAACTCCTTAAGCGTTCATTTTCAGGGCCATCAAAAGTCCCTGCAATACTAAGTCTGGTTGAATGGAATCAAATATTTTCTCTTTTTCAAAAAGGGATGAAAAACCACCGGTTCCGATGATCATCGGTTGTTCTCCATCAAAGCATTCTTTGGTCAATCTTTGCGATATCTCGCGGATTGTGCCCAAGTGACCAAAATAAAGACCCGACTGTATACTTTCGACAGTCGAACGTCCCAGGGCATCTTGCATAGCAATGATTTCAACGGAAGGAAGCTTGGCTGTTTTACTTTCAAGGGCTTCCATATTGAGTCTCATGCCGGCAACGATGGATCCACCTAAGTAGTCTTTATTTTTAGAAATCGCGCAAAAGGTGGTGGCAGTCCCTAAATCGATGATGATCATATTTTTTTTGGTAAATAGATGAGTTGCTGCAATAGCATTAGCGATTCGGTCTGCCCCAACTTCAACTGGATTTCTATAGTTAATTTTAAGTCCGGTTTTAACTCCCGCCTGCAAAACGAATGGCTGAATATTAAAATATTTTTTACAAGCGTTTTTCAAAGAATAGATGACGTCTGGGACCACTGAACAAATAACGATTTGTTTCACTTTTCCTGGATCAATGGAATTTTCTTTCAAGACGGCTCGTAAAAATATTCCGGTTTCGTCAGAAGACGCTCCCGTTTTAGAATTCTTTCGGAAGCGAAGTTTAATGTTGTCCTTTTCGAAAACCCCACCAAAAATTTGGCTATTTCCGACATCTAAAGCTAAAATCATAATGAAGATTCCTTTTGAGCTTGCATTAAGTATTGGCCAATAAATTTTCCCAACTCAGGTTTGTTGGAAATTGCCACGACATCTCCCGATCTATTGTGGGCACGAAAAGTGTGCTTTTTTAAGGTGGGTTGGATTTCGCTAGTGTCGTTGTGTACGACCAGGTCTGGCATGGCATTTTGAAATAATTTATTGATCGCAGCCATTTGTTTCTGCTCATCAGCATTGGCCGTCATTTTAAAAGCGATCACTTTTAAGTTTGGATTTTTGGCAAAATCCCGCAGCTGATCAACTAGCTTAGGATTTCTTTTCAAATGAAGTGTTAAGTCTTGGTCTGAACTCATTTTGTTAGAAAATGGATTTTCAATTTTAAAATCACTGACTGCTGCTGCATGAACAACTGCTTGATAAGTGCCGCCACCAAGGACGTTAATCAATTGGTTTTGTAAGGTTTCAAACGAAGTGAACGATCTCAATTGAACGGATGAGCTTGGTAAAGCCGAACTTTCTGAATGAAGAAAAGTTACCTCAAAACCCATTTCAGTCAGTTCATCCGCAATTGCTGCTCCGGTCGAACCGGTTGATTTATTGGTGAGCACTCGAACCTGGTCGATCGGTTCTTGAGTTCCCCCAGATGTGACTAAAATTTTTGGTTTGGCTTGGTTCAATGATTTTTTTGAAGACAAATTCAAAGCCTTTTCGATCTCATTAAAAATCAGTTCCGGCTCTAAAAGTCGGCCCCATCCCATTTCACCACAGGCCAAAGCTCCCGAGGCTGTTTCCAAAACTTGGATTCCCATTTCAGCCAAAGCCTGAATGGACTTATTGGTCACAGGATGTTGGTACATGGAAGTGTTCATGGCTGGCGCAATTAAAAACGGCTTTTTAAAATCATGAGCCAAAAATAATGTCGAGGCTAAATCATCACCGATGCCGCCGGCAGCTTTGTTGATAAAATTTGCCGAAGCTGGGGCGACAATGATCAGGTCTGCCCATCGAGCCAAATGAATGTGCGACATCATATGTCCATTTTCAAATGTGTCTGTGTGAACGGGTGAGCCAGTCAGTCCCTCTAAGGTTGCTGCTCCAATAAAGCGTAGTGCCGAAGGGGTGGCGACCGTTTTGACTTCAAAACTGGACTGAACCAATTTTGAAATCGTCTGGCATGCCTTAAAGCAGGCGATCGATCCTGTTAAAACAAATAGAACCTTAGGTTTGGTTTGGTTATTTGAATTAGATTTGGACATTGTCAATTAACCTCACGCTGCCAACTTTAACTGCTGCATATCTGCGGTGATTGATGTCTTGAACATAGTCCACTTGCCAACCCTGTTGTGACAATTTTTCGACAGCTTCACTAGATGTAGTTGCTGATTTTAAAGTTTCAAAAATGACGGGTGCTGCAGATCTTTCCTCGGATGTTAGGCGAACGTTCCGAGAGCTCATCGCCAATCCGTCCTTTTCTCGAACGGTAGAGACAGGAACAATTTCCAAAGGTAAAAAGAAAGCCTTCACCATTCCTTGAATCAAAGTTAACTGTTGAAAGTCTTTTTCACCAAAATAGGCGCGGTTCGGCTGAACCAAATTGAACAGCTTCATAACGACAGATAGGACTCCATCAAAGTGTCCGGGTCTATTGGCGCCGCAAAGTAAAAGGCTGAAGTCGTTTTCAGATATTTTATATTTGTAGTCATCAGGGTACATTTCTGAAAATTGGGGAGCAAAAAGAATTTGGACTCCGACGGATTCCGCTAGAGCGATATCAGCAGCTAAAGTATTGGGATACTTCTCGAAATCAGTTTTGTCATTAAACTGAGTCGGATTCACGAAAATGCTCAAGACTGTGATTTCATTTTCAGACACGCTTTTTTCCAGTAGATTTTTGTGTCCATCATGAAGCGCTCCCATGGTTGGAACAAAACCGATCGAGTTCGAGCCAACAATTTTTCGCCAAGACTGCAGTTCTTGAGGTGTTTTTAAAATCAACATGACTAGTAGCTTTCCTTTTCGCTTGGAAAAACTTGAGTTTGAACATCTTGATGATATTGGTTGATCGCTCCTTTGATCATTTCAAAGCCGTTCATATAATGGCGCAAAAACTTTGGCTTAAATTCCATATTCATTCCGAGCATATCTTGAAGGACTAAAACTTGTCCGTCAGTTTCATTGCCTGCGCCAATTCCAATAGTTGGAATTTTTAATGATTTCGAAATTTCAGCAGCAAGGGGAGCCGGCACACACTCCAGTACCAAAGAAAAACAACCCGCTTTTTGGAGCATCATGGATTCTTCGAAAATTCGGTCGTGTTCTTTTTTTTCTTTTCCCTGAACTTTAAAACCACCCAATTGATGAATAGACTGCGGAGTTAAACCTAAATGACCCATCACCGGAACGCCAGAATCCACACTGTGCTGAATTAAATCTAGATTTCCTTTTGCACCTTCAAGTTTCACCGAGTGTGCTCCGGCGGCCATGATTTGGCCAATGGCAGTCATATTGGCAGTGAGGTCTTTTCGGTATGAAAGAAATGGAAGGTCGCCTACGATAAATTTATTGGGAGCACCTTTGGCGACTGCTGCCGTGTGAAGAGCCATCATCTCAACTGTGGCTCCAAGTGTGGAAGTTTGGCCGTGCATGACCATGGCCAAGCTGTCTCCGACCAAAAGGCAATCAATCGAAGTGTCGGCTACAATTTTTGCGAACGAATAATCGTAGCAAGTGATCATGGAAATTTTCTCGTTCTTTAATTTCTTAATTTCGAAATCTTGAATTTTCATAAATCCAACTCCCTTAGTGCTTCTGGATAGTGAACATCGACAAAAGCTCTGAATATTTTTTGAAACGGGTCTTCGGCAAAGGCATTGTGGTTGGCCACAACAGTTTTTAAATCTTTACGAGCAATTGGGCCGGTTAGGGCACCATCTGGATTTTGCAGGATGTTTTGACAGATCCGATTGAGATAAGGTGCAAAGGCCTCAGCTGGAAGTCCTAGATCTTTAAAACCGGAATTCATTTTTTGCCAAAGAATGCTGGTGAAGTTGCCACTGGCAACGCAAAGAGCGTGATAGTAAGGCTTTTCCGAAGAATTGATTTTGAAGTGAGGATTGCTCAAACCAGGCAATATTTCTGCAAAGGGTAGATCACAAGTCAGAATAAAGGGAATCTTTTGATATTCAGATAACTGGTAAAGATTGTTCGTAAAGGTCATCAATGGGTGAGCTGAAATTGTATTTGAAATTTCAAGGCAGCCTGAAAAATGCACTAACTTTTTGCCAGTGAAAAGCGTTTCATTTTCTAGAACAAAACTTTCGATGGCTTGATCTGATATGGCCAATAGTACATGAGTTGCTTGTTCTGCAAGAGCAGCAAGAATCTCTTTGGGCTGATTTCGATTCCAGGTCAGAACAGGAATCTGCAATAATTGAAAATAGTTTTGTAAATGACGGGAAAGTCGGCCTGAGCCAACTAGAAGATACTGAATTTGATTTTTCACCGGGTACCTGTCCTTTCGGATCAAGTCCTTCAAAATCAATTTGAAAGAGAAAAGATTAAATTTTTAAAAGTCTCAGTTCTATTTTTGATCTATTTCAGATCTATTTCTGGCTCCAATTTTGATGGCTCCAGAAAAATAGAATCCAAGCTCTAAACAAACCTGAAATTATTCCTTTTCATAATAAAGTCAACCTGCTAACACCACTTTCATGGGTAAAAAAATATATTGGACAATTGTGGGTTTATTGGCGGTAGCGGGTGTTGTGATTATGGTGCAGTATGGCCTGGCGCCAAGGCCCATTCCTAAAATTAAGTTAAGCCAGTTTGAAACCCATACTGTGTTGGCGAATTCCCTATTGTTAAGATTGCGAGAAGAGATTAAGGCAAATCCAGTGATTTTTTTAGGGGTTCAGCCTGAAATGCCCGAACAGCTCAATGCTTGGAAGGCTTTCTTGAGTCAAAATCAAGAGGTCGGTCTAAAATATGATGTGGTCGTCGTTGAACAAGACATCCCCAACGTGGACTCGATAAATCCAGATGTAAAAATGCGAACTAAGGAACAATTTTCTGAACTGTTTGATGGAATTCAAAAGCATCTTGGCGCAGGTCAAAGAGTAGCAGTTTTGGTTCCAAGTATTTACTCGGCCCGAGCAATTTATGGAAATTTAGTGAATAACTATACAGTGAAATCTGGGAAACCTCCGCTTGGATTTACCATGGTGGATTTTCCACGAAATCGTGAGTCAGAAAAAAGTATGGTGATTCCATGTTCTGTAGAAGGGGTCGATCAATCAGGAACTGGACCTTTTGGCTGTATGGTGGCTAAGACAGC
>CAZDHC010000004.1:26398-52896 GCA_964505225.1 uncultured Bdellovibrio sp.
CGTTTTAACTACAGAAAGCATTTTGAAGCCGGAAAATACGTGGGTCTAGTAGATCAGGTAGGGTTGGATGACTACTTGGTGTTTTACACCTTAGAAAAGTAGATCAGAAAATAAGGGCTGGGTCTGTCTTGGGTGCTTGCAAAGCAGGCAATTCGTCGTTGAACTAAATAGAAGTCGATTTTTTTCAACCCAAGGAGGGGCTGAATGAAGTTTCTATTTCTGTGCCTATTGATGGTTTCTGGTTCATTTGCGCAAGCGGATCTTTCGACAAGAAGAACCTACAAAGAGGCCGTTAACTTCATTCACAATCTTGCTAAAAAATATCCTCAAACTGTTGAGCTGATTTCAATTGGTTTTTCAGATCAGGGTGTGGCGATTGAAGGTTTGAAAATCGGAAACGGTGCTACTCACAATTTGGTTGTGGGCACACATCATGGAAATGAATATGGATCGACCGAGTTGGCTTTGAATTTCGCCGAATCGATTGCACAAAACCCGATTTCAAATCAGACCATCTTTGTTATCCCAGTTTTAAATATTGATGGATATGACAATCGCAATCGCTATGAGCGAGTGAACGGAAAATATATCGATTTAAATCGAGATTATCCGGGCCCCTGTGGAACGGAAGGTCCTCACTTTTCAAAAAGTTCAAAGTCTTTAGCGAACTTTATTGCGCAAAATGAAATCGTGGCTTCGGCGACCATTCATACCTATTGGCCGGCTGCGGTTTATCCTTGGGGAATCAGCACTGAAGATATCAATACGCCTTACACTCCGGTATTTATGAAGATGGTCCAAAATGCCACTGAATTCAGTAAATATACGATGGGCAATTCCTCTCAAGTTGTATATCCGGCAGACGGTTGCTTCGAGGACTATGCATATTGGAAGCACGGGATCTGGTCGATTCTTTTTGAAGTGGGAAACTCGCACAATCCAAGTGTTAGTGATTTAGATCAAATGATTAAAGGTAATATTCCGGGCCTAAGAAAAATGTTTGAGCAAGCGCCTGTGACCCGCGCTCCAAAACATGATTTCACCGGACAATGCTCATTTGCTTTGAAGGCCTTAGACCTTCATATCGAATAATTTTGTCGCAAAAAGATGCGCAAATAGGTTTAGTAAATTTCGTGAGATAGCGGTCTTCTAGGAGCCCTAAAATAGGTTCTAGGAGACAGCTCAAGCAAATCTGAAATTTTTGTCATATACACACAAGCGTAGCGATCCACTTGATGAGCAAAATAACTTTCTTCATTGCCGGCTCTCATCAATTGACCCCAATGATGATTGTAGTTGGCTTGGTGTTTTCGAATAAAGCCACTGATCAAAGTGTCAATTTCGCTGATTTGTTTTTGTAAAAAATCGATTCTGGATTCATCAACGGAACCCTTTTTCTCAATTTTTAGAGTCGTTAAATCAGTGAGTTCGTCTTCAAGCGGCTCTTTTTTCTTCATCAAGGTTTCAATTTCTTGATTTAGATTTTCACCTTTTTTATTGGCGTCGACTTCATTTACCAGCTCTTCGATCACCATGGCTGTTCTCCAGCCGCAATCTTTTTTCAAACGCAAGATATCACCGTAGATATGATCGCCGATGTAAAGGATCTCATCGCCCTCAAGACCTAAATCTTTGGTGAAAACTTCGGCTCCACCACCTTGGTAGATACCAGGTGTGAGCTTGTCATTTAAATTCACCATCGATCCAGTTTCAGGATCGACTTTCATGAACTTTAAGTTGTCATAGAAAAATCTAGGCTTTTGCGCAAAGGTCACAACGATTTCAAAAAGATCCATCCAAGACTTCGTGTCTTTTAAAAATGGAGTGATGGCATAATCCAAAAGCAGCTTGGTATAAGCGTAATCTGAATTCGTTAAAACGAAAATTTTCTTGCCGTGCCGTTTGAACTTTTCCAAACCTTCGACGACAGAGGGATCTTTGATAATGTATTTGCTCAAATCTTTTTTAACAGTGTCTTTTAATGAACCGTCGCGATGAGCTTCGTCCAAAACGTACAAGACATCATCAGCAATCACTGCAAAATCTGGATAGCCTGATGGATCTGTCTTTTTCAATTCGATGATTTGCGCAATCAAAGTCGCCAATGAAATCGAAAAGGTAGTATCGACAGCCATGTAGTTCGAATCACTTAAATCAATGTAAGTGCTCTTGTACATTTTCTGTTGGGATTTGAAATCCATCGGACTTAAACCGTGATAGCTCGCTCGGATGGACGAGTGCCGATTCAGCTTCAGTAAGTTTCCTTTTTTGCGATCGACAACAAGTCCACGAATGGTCAGGTTGTAATCAAAAGGCAAATTGCGAACAGCCTCGGGATAATTTTTGTTTTTAACAAGTTTCTCTTTCATCACAGAGTGTGAAAGTGCTTCGAAAGCTTCGCTGTGATAACGAACCAAGGTGTGATCCATATCAAAGCCAATATATCGAATGCGTTTTAGATTTAATGTTCGATTGACGTAAACTTTTCCGCTCATTTTTTTATGCTTCTGTCTTTAGGCGAAGTTCGTTCCATAGGAGCATTCCGCCTTTCATGTTGTAGACGTGTTGATAGCCGACTTCTTGTGCCAGTGCAGTTGCTCTAGCTGAGCGTCCGCCGCTGCGGCAAACAAACACAATTGTTTTATCTTTAGGCAAAGTTTTAACGGTGTCAGGAAGAGTATCTAGAACCATTAGTTTTGCGCCCGGAATATGTCCCAACTCCCCAACGTATTCTTCTTGTTGGCGAACATCGATCATCAAAACTTGATCTGCTTTTGTTGAAAGTTCTTTTGGGTCAATATCATGAACACCTGGGTAATGTAGGTTTTCTTCTTGGCTTTCAAACTGAACTATAGATGTTTTCAAAATAAACTCCTGTAACGTAAGGGGTTAGTATTACCACGCTTTTTCAGGAAAAGGGTGTCTCAGATTTCACTTCGCACGGCGCTCCATAACAAGAATATGGGATATCCGCTTAGAATGAGTTAAATTTCAAGGCTCAAAAAAGGCTAAATAAAGGCGCAATGGCAAAGAAGAAAACAACTGGAAGCAAAAAGACGAAAGCGTCGGTAAAATCTGACGCACAGCCTAACGATGGTGATTCGTCGTCCATTAGTTCGAAGATGGCTGAAATTTCGGACCTTTCCGACGAGCAAAAAGCAGCTTTAGAGCTTTTGCAAAGCGGAGAAAATGCATTCGTCACCGGCGGCGCCGGAAGCGGCAAAAGTTATTTGATCCGTCAATTCATGAAGGAGCTTAATCCCAAACAAATGCCGATTTTAGCAAGCACTGGGGCTGCGGCAGTTTTGCTTGGCGGAAGAACTTTTCACAGTTTTTTTGGCCTAGGAATCATGGAAGGTGGTCCTTTTGAAACTTTCCGCCGCGCCAGTGAAGATCAAAGGTTGATGAAAAGACTTCGTGATGTCGAGGGTGTGATCATTGATGAAATTTCCATGATTCCGTCAACGGCTTTCGAGGTCGCAGAACATTTAGCAAGACAAGCGCGTGAATCAAGTCTTCCTTGGGGGGGGATGCGAGTCATCGTGGTCGGTGATTTTGCGCAACTTCCGCCAGTCACCAGATCTGGCACGGCCCGCGAATGGGCTTTTAAATGTCAGACTTGGATTCAAAGTGATTTTCAAGTGGCAAGGCTCACTCAAAATCAAAGAACTTACGATCAAACCTTCTTAGATGTTTTGGGATTTGTTCGCCGGGGACAAGTCAACGAGATGGTGAAAAACTATCTGGATTTGAAAACCCGAGATCACAACGAGGACGACGAAACGATTCGATTGTTGCCAAGGCGAGATCAATCCGAATTTTTTAATCAAAAAAAACTACATCAGATCCATGAACCGGAAGTGAAAATATCTTCGATCTATTTGGGCGAAGAAAAAATGGTCGAAGCCCTTAAGAAAAATTCTCCAATTCCTTCCGAGTTGATTTTAAAAGTTGGAGCGAAAGTTTTATTTTTGCAAAATGATCCGCAAAAACGCTGGGTCAATGGGACTCGTGGAACAGTTGTTGATATTGCACCTGACAAAATTACCGTGGAAAAAGAAACTTGGCGGCATGTGACTGTGGATAAGACTCAATTTTCTTTGCAAAATGCCGAAGGTCGAACCATGGCTTCGGTTATTAATTTTCCGCTGACTTTGGCATATGCGACGACAATTCATAAATCCCAAGGTGCCACACTGGATGAACTTTGGGTCGATTTGTCCAGACTTTGGGAACCGGGCCAAGCCTATGTGGCGCTCAGTCGATTAAGAACTGGCGATGGTTTAAAGCTCATAGGATGGAACTCAAGATCTTTTATTACCGATCCCGAAGTCACTAGGTTTTATGAGCAGCTTAAAAATCGAATTCAAATACCAAATGTTCAAAATTGACGCCCCAGTTTGACCGAGTGCATTTCATTCGAAAACGGCACAACTAGCTGGTAAAAATTATTTTGAATTATCAGAGCTGATAATTTTGAATGGAGGCGTTATGCATCAGTATTCACAAGGTAAATATACCACTCAAGGCCACAAAGGGATTCCGGATGGTTTTTTTGAAGAGGAACAAGGTCGAAAAGGATTTTTTGGACCAGTTTCACATTTGATTAAGCCTGAGCCCAGCACTCGATGGACCAGTATCGAAGGTCCTTTGCGTCCTCACTTGTACGATGCCATTGCGATGAAGCCTGATTTCGGAAATTGGCAAAGAATGATGTACAATTCAAATGTCATCGTTTCCATGAGCTGGGAGAAAAAATCCAGTGGACCATTGACGAAAGGTTTTCGCAATGCGGATGGAGACACTCTTTATTTTTGTCATAAAGGTTCGGGAATTGTTTTAACCGAATACGGAATGCTTTGTTTTGATGCTGGCACCTACATCAATATTCCAAAATGTGTGACTCATACTTTTTCTTATTCTGAAGACAGTGTGTTCTTAATCGTCGAGTCTTTGTCTAGTTTTTATCGCGAACCAGATCGTGGCATGGTTGGCCGAAATGCATTTTATGATTTAGCCGCAATTCAAAAACCTCATCTAGAGGAAATGCATGAATGGCGAAAGAAAAATCAGTGCAATGTCACTGAAATCAAAGTCAAACGAACAGAACAGATGACTAAATTTCACTATTCGAGCTGCTATTTTGATACTGTTGGTTGGAAGGGTGATCTTTTCCCTTACACTTTGCATGTGAAAGATATGATGCCAATGTTAAGCGCCCGGGTTCATTTGCCTCCAAGTGCGCACACGACTTTTGTTGCCGATGGTTTTGTTATCTGTACCTTCTTGCCAAGACCACTTGAGTCCGATGCAGATGCCTTGAAAGTTCCATTTTACCATCAGAATATCGATTATGATGAAGTTCTATTTTATCATGATGGAAACTTCTTCAGTCGCGATAATTTGCATGCGGGCATGCTCACTTTGCATCCTGCAGGTTTTCCACACGGTCCACATCCAAAGGCCGTCAAAAATATCGGAAATAAAACTCACACAGATGAATATGCGGTGATGATCGATACTTGGCAGCCATTGATTGTGGATAAAAATTTGGAAAATGTGGAAGTGCAAGAGTACTGGAAAAGTTGGATGAAATAATTTTGAATGTTACCATATTCTTTTTTTCCTGAAGTTTTAAAACCAAAATTATCTCGACAAGGTTTGTTGATTGCTGAACCAAAATTGGGTCAGGTTTTAACTGAAACTGAAGCGATGGCACTTGCCATTCAAGAGGCTTATCTTGGTTTGGGTATGACAAGTCCCAATCCCTTGGTGGGCTGTGTGGTTTTGAATTCGAAAAATGAATTTTTAAGTAAAGGTTTTCATGCGGTGGTTGGCCAAGCCCATGCCGAGGTCAATGCTCTTCGGGGATTGAGCGAGTCTGACTTAAAGGGCGCTCAAGTTTTTGTGACCTTAGAGCCTTGTGCCCATCAAGGTAGAACTCCGTCATGTGCGCAGATGTTAGCGAAACTTCCGATTGCTAGGGTGGTCTATGGTTTGAAAGATCCAAATCCATTGGTTGCGGGAAAGGGAGCTCAGATTATTCAAGACGCTGATATTGAGGCTAAGCTTTATCATCCTATAGATGAAGAAGAAGATTTATCTGTTTCACTCAATCAAGTGTGCGAGCATTTTCTGTATAACTTCATTAAGCAAAAACCATTTGTTTCATTAAAGGTCGCAAGTTCTTTAGATGGACAAATGGGGCTTAAAACTGGGGAAAGCAAATGGATTACCGATTCATATTCCCGAGAGCTCAGCCATGCATTGCGAGCAGCCCACGATGCCACCTTGGTTGGCAGTGGCACCGTTCGCACCGACAATCCGTCCTTAGATATTCGGCACCCCAAGATTTCGAAAGCCAATAAGGTGATCATCTTGAATGCCAGTGGTGATTTGTTAAAACGACTTCCGGAAATGCAATTGATGAAGGTTCATCTGCCTGAAAATGTATTCGTGGTTGTTTCTGATCAGCTTAATTTGGCTGACAATCCAGCCAAGGTACAAATTGTACCGGTATCTTTGGATCAACAGGGGCACCTTGAAATCGACATTCTTTTAGAAAAATTGTGGAAGTTGGGTATCAAATCGATTTTTGTTGAGGGTGGGGCTCAGGTTCTTAGCTCATTCTTAACGAAGAAGGCGGCCCAAAGGCTATATTTTTTTCAGGCTCCCATGATCCTAGGGGCCAAAGGTGGCAAGCCATGGTCAGAACAGGTTATGATCAGTTCTATGAACCAGGGAATGACCCTTAAAAATACAAAAGTAATTCAGCTGCAACAAGATGTGCTGACTACAGGAACTTTTCAGTGAGCTCACCAGAAGATCAAGAACAACAAGAAAAACATGGGTTTGTAGAGGGTTTAAAAACTGAATGGAATCTATTTTGGGAATCCATTATTGGTGATGAAGACTCTGATAAGGCTGCTGATGGCTCAAATGAAGAGGCCAACACACCTAAGGTGAATGATCCTTTTCTAACTGGAAAGTTGGAAAAACTGACTTTAGAACAAATTAAAGCCATCACGAAGGCTTTATCTAGCGATCGTAAAACTTTAAATCAAAAATTAGAGTCTATTAGCAAAGAGATCGAAGAGAACAACAGCAAGCTAGAAACCATGAAGCTTGTCGGCGGGGAAACTGACGAAACTTTGCGGCAATTGCATGAGCTCAGTGATTTGGGGCAGGAGCTTTCTGAAAAGTTAAATAAAATCAATGATCGTCTTAAAGTAGCACGACAGACTGAAGATCATTTGAAGAAATCTAAAATCAATCTTTAGTAGAAATATTAGTCGAATCGTTATTGGAATCAGTTTTAATTGCCGGTAGTCCCATTTTTAATCTGAGTTCGTTGTATTCACGAAGCTTTCTAAGTCCTTGGTGTAAAACCGTTTGTAAGATTCGAACTTCTTTTTGATTGGGAACATTCTGTAAAAGAATTCTTCTCATGACGGTGAATGCATTGATTCGGCGATTTGAAACATCAAAGCCCATTTCCTCGAGCCATTGTTTTAATGCATCTTCAGGAAATTGAGCCTCATCAGCTGATTTTCTGACAGTTTGTCCTTCTAAAACAGTTCTGGTTCCGCCCCAATTAGACCGCAAAATAAATAAGGCCAATAAGGTAGCTTGAGCTAAATTCAGACTGGTGTTGTCGCCATAAGTTGGAATGGAACAGGCAAAATGAGTTAGTTCCAAATCTTCGGCCGATAAACCCCAATCTTCCGGTCCAAAAATTAAATAGACCGGAAGGGGTTCTGCTTGTGAGTTTTCTGGAGTCTCTTGCAGATCTGGATGTTCAGCTTTTAAAGACAATAAAGTTTCTTGAAAGTCGCGAACCAAGCGGCCTTTTCCATCTCGAGCAGTGAAGCAAATCCTTAGACCCTCTGGCTCTGATTTATAAAACTCGGTCCAAGTGGCGTAGACGGTTTTCTTCTCAAGGGCTTCTTGTCCCGTGGCAGCTGCTTGATGTCCTTTGAAGGTGATCTCGGTTTTTGGGTCTACCAGAATTAATCTTGAAAAACCCATATTGGCCATAGCTCTAGAGGTGGCACCAATATTGGTTTCATAGATAGTTCGAACAAGGACGACATTTATAGCAACTGAACGCATGCTCAGGGCTATAGCTGGTTCGCCAATGAAAGTCCATCCTCCACGACGACCTTTTTGTCTGGATGAGTTTCTATGTATTGATTTAAATATTTTTCAAGATTTAAAGCCAAAGTAGGATCCGTCAGTCGACTTTGCGCCAATTCGATGGCTTCTAGAACCAACAACCAATCATCTGGAAATAAGCTTAAGTGAGTTTCTAAAATCTGGTTCAATTCTTTTTGTAGAGTATTGGCATCTACTTGATTTTCTCGAAGTGCGCGAATCTTTGAATAGTGCTCCTGGAGCTTTAGTTCTTTTTCTGAGTATTGGATTTTCGGAACTCGAGCCGCAATAAAGTCTTCGGTTTGGCCATAAGACAAGCGATCTGCAGGTCCCCCGAATACCGAGGCAACCTTAGAGCCTACAGCCATATCATAGGTTCCCCAATCAGGTTGGAATAGAATTCGGCCCTGATATTGAACCGTACAATCATTAAAACTGAAGATCACATTTTTTTGGTTCTGCTTTGTGATATTCTTAAGAAGACCCTTCACTTCAACGCCACTTGCAAATCGTAAATGACAATTTTGTCCTACGGCAATGTTGCAAGTTTTAAGTTCACCTTCGCTCATTAAAGACAAACATTGTCTGTTGGTATTGCCTCCAGCTTGCTCTGCCAGATTTCCCACGGCAGTTCCAAAACCATGCTTGTGGTAATCAGATCCCTGACCTTGAATTTGTTGGTAAGCATGTGCAAGCTGAGTTGGTCCTTCAAAGCGAAGGTAAGTTATTTCATCAGAGCTGGTTTTGGTAATAACTTCGATGCATTTTCCAGAAATTTGAATCCCAGAATTCAATTCCACCGTATTGACGGATTGGGCTTGAATAATTTTTTGAATACCTTTTAAGCCGCCGATGCGAAACGCCATTGTGTCCGCAAGATCATTTAGAACCTTTTTTAAAGTTGCAAAATCCGGGGTTACAAAAAGCTGCGGTTGTGGCTCAGTGATATCATAGGTCTGTTCGATGCAGGCTACTGTTAAAGGAATTTTTTTAACCTCTGGCTTTAAACACCATCTAGATTCTCCGACAGAAGACAACAGTCCGGCTCCGAAAATTTTAGGATTCTCTAGGCTACCAATCAATCCATATTCAGCAGTCCACCAATTCATTCGACCAAGTTGCGCGGCCTCGGAAATGTGTGAAATATTTTTTGTCGCTGTTTCAAGTTCAGTTTGCGCTTGATGGATTTGCTCCGCAGTTGAAGTTGGGTTTTCTTTGATATCAGAAAGCTTTCGGATGGCTTCGTAGATATCTAAATCTTCACGGCTGATGATGGCCTTCTTGGCGACGTCAGCGTACTCGCGAAGATACTGTGCAAATTCTGGATGAATTAAAATTGGAGCGTGCCCAGCGGCCTCATGAACGATGTCTGGTGCCGGAGTGTACATCAAGTGGTCTAAAGTTCTCATGTCAGAGGCAATAGGCAAAATTCCTAACGACTGCATTTCCATAAAAGCGGCAGGCGGAATAAATCCGCTGACCGGTAGGGCTCGCCAGCCAAAGGATTCAATTTTTTTACTGATGTCTTCAATTTTTGGGATGCGATCAATTTCAATTCCGGTTTTTTCTAAACCTTCTAAATAGCTTTCGTGTGCATTTTTAGCTAAAAAAGATTTCAGCTGTCTTAAAATATAACGCCAACAAGCTTGATCAACAGAGGTGTATCTTTCGTAGTTTTGCTCGACCACATATTTTTTTAAATGTTCTGGTAGACGCTGAGCCACTAAAGCACCGCCTCGTTTTTAGAAAGATAATTTTGGACGTAATCTTTTATGCCGTCTTCCAAAGACCACCTTGGCTTTGAAAGACCATTGTTAAACCAAGTTTGCATATTGGCTTTGGTATAGTACTGATATTGATTTTTAATATTCTCGGGCATGTCGGTGTAGATGACCTGGGTTTTCTTATGCATCGAGGAAAAAGCAGCATTGGCTAAAGCATTCCAAGTTCGAGCTTCGCCAAATCCCATATTGTAAATTCCTGATTTTGGTTTTTTTGTCATTAGTTCAGCCATCCATTGGACGACATCTTTGACATAAACAAAGTCACGCATTTGCTCGCCATCTTTGTAGGCGGGCAAATAAGATTTAAAAAGCTTCAATGAACCCGTTTCTTGAATCTGATGATAGGCCTTATACACCAAACTGGCCATGGCACCTTTGTGATACTCGTTGGGTCCATAGACATTAAAAAATTTAAGTCCGTACCAGTGCGGTGGAGTTTGGCCTTGTTTGACTGCCCAACGATCGAACTTCACTTTTGAGTCTCCGTAAAGATTCAGCGGTTTCAGCTGTTCTGAATCTAAGAAATCATCAAAACCCAATTCGCCATTTCCGTAAGTAGCGGCGCTGCTGGCATAGATTAGATTCTTACTGTATTTTGCACACCACTCGAAAATTCGTTGTGTGCAAAATGTGTTGTTTTCCCAAAGCAGATTCTCGTTAGTTTCAGTTGTGGATGAATTTGCACCCATATGAATGACCCAACTGACTTTTTCAATCGTAGATGGCAAATTTAAAAAATCCCACATCTCGTCTTTGTGTAAATAGTGGGAGTACTTTTTTTGAGAAAGTGGGCCGGGTCTTTCACTGGGGCTTACGATGTCAACAGCGGCCAAAACGGGGACGCCTTTTTGGTTCATGTCCCAAACCATCGCACTGCCAATAAACCCATTTGCACCTGTGATAATAACCATGCTGTAAACCTCTAGTCTCAAGTTAGAAAAAAGGAACCCTATAGTCAATTAGGTAGTCGCTCCTTTTGCGCCTGTCGTTTAACAAATTGACAGTACATTTTGGTTTAAACCAAACCATAGGAGCTGAGCTCGGTCTAATTCGTGCCTAATACGCCGTGAAGTTAAAAAAGGAGCTCTTGTATGCAAAAAGGTGTTTTAAAATATCTGGTGTTGCCGTTGTTCACATTGTTGCCATTGGCAGCTAGCGCTGATCGAGGGATTCTTTTGGTAAACGATCGGGACGCTTTGCAGGCTCGGGTTGATTTGATTCAGCAGGCAAAGTCCGAGGTTTTAGTAGAGTATTTTTCGGTTTGGAATGACGACCAATCTATCGGCGGGATGGCTCTTTTAATCGATGCGGCTCAACAGGGTCGAAAAGTTAAAATCATCGTTGATGCCTTGTCGAATACAATACCCCGTTCCCTTTTTGCGACGTTGCTTGAAAAAGGAAAAGATGCCGAAGGTAACCAAAATCTAGAAATTTTAGAATACAATCCAATTGGAATTAATCTTCTTAATATCACTCGTCGTGATCACGCAAAAATGTTGATTGCTGATGGAACGCGTTTGATTTCAGGAGGTAGAAACGTCGGAGACAAATACTTTGGCCTAAATAAGAAAAAGAACTTCAATGATCTTGATGTGTTTATCGAAGGTGACGTCGCAAGACAAGCTCGTGAAAACTTCTTTAAGGTTTGGAATAGCAAACAAGTCAAAAAGGTTCAGCTTTTTGAGTTCGCTCCTGAAAAATTAGATGCGCTGGCGTGTGCCTACAGTCAGGATTTGAATTGCGACATGAAAAGACTCAACAATCTTAAAGCAATTGAAAATGAACATTTGAGACTTAAAAAAACCTTGGCCGAAATGATTCAAATTGAAAGTGATGATTTGGTAAAATATGGTTCTGGAAAAGATTGGTTGAGTGGAGCTCAGGACACTATCTCGGCAAAGTTTGTGTCGCAAAATCCAGAAAAGTTTAATGGAAAAGAAAATAATGATCTGACGGACCTATTGGCCGAGACTTTGTCAAAAGCTGAAGTTGAAGCCAACATTGTTTCACCTTATTTGATTCCGACTAAAGGTTTGATTAAAATTTTGAAATCCATCATTGCTCGCGGAGTGAAGGTTCGCATTATCACAAACTCGTTAGCATCGACTGACAATCTGTTTGCCCAAGCCGGTTACCGAGCCGCCAAGCAGGAATTGATCGAAATGGGCCTGGAAATCTATGAATACAATGGGCCGGATACGGTGCATGCGAAAACCGCAGTTATCGACAACAAGGTAGCTATGGTTGGCACATATAACATCGATCCAAGATCCGCATTTTTAAATCGAGAAGTGGCAACGTTCATGGAGGATTCAAATAATGGAAAGATCGTCAATGAAGTCAGTGAAGCTATTGAAGGATTTCGAGCAAAGTCGTTCCTAGTTGGCAAAGATGGCGTCGAATACAACAAAGAAAAAGAATACGAAAACGTCAGTGGCAAAAAGAGAAAGGCATTGAAGTTGGTGCAATTGATTTTGCCGTTGATTAAAAGTCAGCTGTAGGTGGCACTGGCTATATTCTAGCCAGTCCTGAAAAGGCTACCAAAAATTCGAAAAAAATCACGTATTTTCAATAAGTTAAGCTGGTCCAGGCATTGCTATTGTTCCTGTGTCCAGGGAGTTTTATGAACCGCTTGTTAAAGGCCATTTTAATTTTGAATTTAGAGATCGTTCTGCTTGTGCCTTCTTGCGTGCAACAAAAGACCGATCGTGGTCTTAAGACCAGTGATCAATATTGGGCTGAAACCGGATTGGGCACTGGCGAGCTTGAGAGCCTTTTGGCCGATCGTTCCTGCTATTCTGGCCAGCAATCCTTTCTGGCATGTGTGAACGCTGTCCAGCAAATGGCAGAGCGTTTTAATCTCACATTAGGCAGCGACGGGGAGTTGGTTCCAATCCAAATTAAAGACATTGCGGACCGAGTTTCCGAAAAGAAAGAGCTTTCGAAATGGTTGCCTCATTTTCAAAAGGAAGAAGTCAGTCCGACTTTTTCTTTTATGGAATTGTGGCATCAAATCAATACACGATTCATCAAAGGGCCTGAGCGTTCTTCGGTCATTGCTGCTGGCATTAATGGCTTTCTTTCAGTTTACAAAGATCCTCACACTTATTTGATGCCATTGGCGATGTATGAAGAAGTTGTTTCAAACAGCGAAAGCCGCAATACCAATGTTGGTTTTGTGGCTCGCAGAAACAATGATGGTCTTTTGATTCGAAAGGTTTACGAGGGTTCTCCGGCTGAAAAAGCAGGGTTAGCAAAAGGTGATCGGGTTTTGGCGATCAATGGAAAAAAGGTTGCTGAAATACTTCCCTCAAAAGTCAGTGATCTTTTAAAAATGAGATATTCCGAAAGAATTGGCTTTCAAATCGAGCGAAAGACCAATTCAGGCCTCATAAAGAAATTCGTTGAGGTTATGAAGACTGAAATGGCTTACCCGAGCGTGATTGCGAAAGTCATCGAAGGACCACAGCGAATTGGGTTATTGACCATTCATAAGTTTTCAAAAAATGTTTGTGCGCTCACTAAAAATAAAATCACCGAGCTGCGTGAACAAAACGTGCGCGGAATCATGATGGATTTACGCGACAATCCAGGTGGTCAAGTTGATGAGGCCGCTTGTATCGCCAATCTATTTTTAGATAAAGGGATTCCGATTTTCGAAACTAGATATTTGAACCTATCTAAGCCTTCCGATAAGTATGTGACCGAGAACGACGCTTTTTACAAGGGCCCACTGGCAGTTTTAATCAATTCAGGATCAGCTTCGGCATCTGAGATTGTTGCGGGTGTGCTGCGCGATCAAGGTAGAACAAAGTTGATTGGTGAAAAGTCTTTTGGAAAAGGCTCATTTCAAGATGGTCGCGTTTGGGGACCTAATGCGAAAATTGCATTGTTTCAAACCGAAGGCCTTTATTATTTTGCCTCTGGTTGGACGCCGCAGTTGATCGGTCTTGAGCCGGACATTGCGGTTCGTTTCAATGATGCAGACAATGCTCGAGAGCAAGAGCTGTTCTTTAATCCCATTATGCCTTCGGACAACTGGGTGGGACCTCAAAGTTTAAGTTGGTTGACTGAAAAAGAATGTGGAGACGATTTATTGGTAGGCGAAGCGTTCGCTGCAACTGCCAGTGCAGATAATGATCCTCAAATGAGAAAAGCCCAAGCTTGGCTTTCTTGCGGAGTAAAACATGATCACCACGGATCTCTTTAAATCTCAATTTATCAAATCGGCGCGTCCATCAGACAGGCTGATGATTGTGATGCACGGAAAAGGCGACAGTCTGAAAACATTTCTGCAGTTTAATTAGGAACTGCTAATTCCAAAAATGAACTATCTGCTTTTGAACGCACCCAAAAAGTTTCTTGGCGGTTATTCTTGGTATGGAGATCCTCCCTACCAAAAAGAGGGTGTCTTGCGAATCCGAGCTAAGATGCTTCAACTGATGAAAGAAGTCGAAGCTCAGGGTTGGAAGCCCGAAAACATTTTTTTGTTTGGATTTTCTCAAGGATGCTTAGTCAGTGCGGACTTAGCAATGAACTATCCTAAAAAATTAGGTGGGGTCGTTGGAATTAGTGGATACTTCCACTTTTTCCCTCGCTGGAAGAAAAACCTGGGACCCAACCGCAAGACTCCATGGCTATTAACTCATGGAGATCGCGACGATATCTTACCTATAGATGACACTCGTTACGGAATTGAAAAGCTTCGATCTGCCGGAATGTCTGTTGATTTTGTTGAGAGCAAAAAGAAACACGTTTTTGAAGAGTCAGAATATCCTATTATCAAAAAATGGGTTCTGGACAAGATTTCAGAAGTGCAAAAGTCGATCTAGATGTCTTCGCAGTGTTCAACTACGTAAGACATAATTTTATTGAGGACGTCAGGTCGCACAACCAATTTCGGTTTCTTTTGAAAGAACTTGGAAACGTCAACGTCCGGCATATCTAAATGGCTCATGACCATTTGATCAATAACAGATTGAACTTCAGCGTGAGTCATTCCTTTTTTAACTTGATTCATAATTTCAAAAACGATCTGAATCAATGCGTTTCCAGTAACTCGATCTTCTCTATTTAAGGCCTGAGCTCTGTTGTGCAGTCCGTTTAAAATTGCCGTCGGTTTTTGCTTTCCACAGGCGGCCACGATCAATTGTCTATAAAGATTTTGGAAGCTCTGAATATGACGAGTGTGTTTTGGCAGAATTCTTGTATCCCGGCGTTTGGCGAAAGTTGAAACGATCGTTTTGTAAAACTCGGAATCTTTCATTAGCTGGTTGTCAAAACCATTTTTCAAATAGAACTTTGGCAGCTCTCTTAAAATTGATCGCATGTTGAAAAGAGCTGGATGATTGACCCCGTCCGCGACCTTCGAGATTTTGCCACTGATTTTCGCTCTTTCGAAATAAGAAAACTCACTGTCGAATTGGGCAAACAAACCCGGAACCTTCATGATATTGGCTCTTTGAGTTTCGTTAAAGCCCACGCGATATAAAAGGCGGTCGGCTCTATAGTTGGCGAAATGAGTATTAAATCTTAAAAGCGTCGGGTGTTTTGCAAACGCCTTCAAAGGCGTTTTTTTACCCGTTTTAAGATAGTCACAGATTTGCAAGACCACTTGAACCATCAGGCGAGCTTTGTTTCGCTGTTCGTTTAAGTTGGTCGAAAATCTTTCGACGTCATCATAACGGTATTGATCGTGGCGAATACCAAACTGACGAACACTGCCGTAGTCTATGATGCCGGCGTCCATCAACACGTTGTCGCCGTCCCAGTCCAACCAAGCAAAAATATAGTCAATGTCAAGTTTGGCAGTGAATTCGGCAAACGAACGACAGACCTCTTCGGCAAAGTCTGTGTACTTTGAAGGTCCGCGAGTTCTGCTTTTCCATTGACCATTTTTTTGTTGGCGATCAATGAAATAATCAACACCATTTTTCAAATCTTCAAAACGATTCTGTTTTAAATAAAGAAACAAGTGTGCTGGGCGCAATAGATTTGGTGCTGCACGAACGCCAATTCCATAACCTTTACCGAGGTCGATGATACATAGAACGCGCTCAGTTTTAATACCTTGTAAGTGCATGATCTCAGCCAATATGGCCGCGCCATAAAGTTCATCGATTTCAGCTTGTCCGCAGCCGTAGCCAAATTCACCAGCACCAGTTTTCAGGGGTTTATTGGCTTGCACTGACCCTGGTGATAAACAGGTCACGCCGGTTCCGCGAGAGCTGACGTCCCATACTTTCCCTTTGCACTCGACAACACCGTTCCAGATTCCGCGGCCATCTCCAGAAGTTTTTCCTTGTTTGTTCGAGTGCTGCAATTGCAGATATCGAGAAGCCATATAGGGATTTGGCTTGATGGTCGCTGGATTGATTCGACGTTTTGAAAGTTCGTCGTATTCATTGATGATTTGTAATGAAAAGGTACTAACCAGTTTAGCTTTTAACTGATCATTCATTTGATCTGGGTGATTGTGGGGAATGATTCCCATTTCTTTTGCGAGAGCGAAATTGAAGTAGGCGATTTCGCCCGTACCAAGTTCACGCACCCGGTATGGAACATAACCTTCAGGAATGACTTTCATCCATGGATGTTCTCCATTCAGTTGATCCAACTGATTGTATTCTAAGTCATTTTGAATGTTTCTTGCCGTTGCGTGTTTTTTCACGTTCCTCCACAGTTTAAACACTGCGCATTCAAATATCGGAAGAAATGTTTAGACATTGAACTAGAAGGCTCATTTTTCGACAAAGGTCATAAGACGAAAGAATAAACTAAATGGACAAAGGGCGGTCTTTTGGAAATGCCAATTCAATCCGATAGATGAATTGAATATGAAAAACCACTTCCAGATACTTTCATTTTTTGCCATTTTTGTGTTGGGAACCGTTTGTTTTGCAGAGGTAAAAGTCTCTGATTGTGATAAACCGCCAGAATTTGTTTCTAGTATAAAAGGCACTGAAATCATTTCGACCGAAAATTTGCCGAAGATGGTTTTTGTAGCAAGTCGTGCAGAGTACTATGTTGAAAATAGGAATTCGAATTTAAAGATTTGGGGCAAACAATCTTTCAAAAATCCTGAAAGTGAAATTATGTGTGCTTCGGGGACACAGACCTTAAGCGAGTCGCAGGGTTTTTCTCAGTATGCTCCGACCTTATTGGATCTGACCTCAGATAAAAAGACAGAGAATAGCTACTGGCAATTTCATATGATGGCAGATAAAAAAAATATCGGTATTTGGAATCAAAAGAGCCGAATTTACTCGCAAATAAAAGACGTGGGTCAGGCTTTGGCTAAAATTGGCGGACAAGTTAAGATTCTTCAAACTTCACATGACCAATTTGAAATGAAGATAGTTAAAGAAATTGGGGCAAACATTGAAGTTTTGGTGGTTTATTTCGACGCTTACTCAAAGATACCTTAGGACTATCGTCCCAGACCCTATTTGATAAAATAGAATAAATAATGATCCATGGTGTATAGTAGTGCAAGAGGCTATAACCATGCGATTTGTCTACGTCTTAGAAGACGATCCAAAATTTCAAAAAGATATTTTGGAAGCTATTGAAAAAATAGATCCCGAGCTGCAAATTCGTCTATTTTATAAATTGGATGAGTTCGCGGCGTGGTTAAAAGTGATGATGACAACAGGGGCCGCTGCGATTGCCCAAGGTGGAGTGGTTCCCGAAAGTAAAAAAACAGAAGAGCCAATACCAGATGAAGCTCATCAGCTAGTTTTAATCATCTCGAAGGTTGAATTTTTGGGTGCCGAACAGTTGGGTCTTTTAAGAAAGACTCGGGACCTATTTGTGCAGCGAGGACTTTGCACAAAAGAAGATCCTACGGGTTTCGTTCTGACGGCCTTTGATAATCCCAATTTCAAACTAATTGAGCTTGAAGATCGAATCTTGAACAATGTGATTTTCAAGCCATTCGATCGTTTGATTTTAACTCAGCACCTCACCTTTGCGATAAATGGAAGGCATCCACCATCTGAAAATACGATTGGAAATCAAAAGACAACTGCCGTCGTTGAGATGTTGAAAGACGTCGAGTTAGAGGCTGTTTCTGATATTGGATTTATCACCAGAAGCTATCGTGAAATTCCAGTAGGCGCGGTCGCAAAATATTATGGAAAAATGTTTGTGTCTGATCGTCATAGATCACTTTTCGCAATTTGTAAAAGTTGTGCGCCTCATCCAAAGGATCCAAAAATTTTCCAATGTGTCTTTACATTTTTTGCGGCTGATCAAGTGCAGATTAGCAATTTAAGAAAAGCGACCCGCAACAAAGGAGTCAATGAGTTTCCGTTCAATTGGTCAACTTCCCTTGGATCGAATTTAGATATGGCTCTGAATGTGATAGTCGTTGATCCCGAAGAAAATATTCCCTCGGGTCTCTCGGGTCAGCTGGCCAAAAGATTTACCGGAATCAACGTAATCAATTACGAAAACGTGACGTCGCTGCTTTTGGATTTAGATCCGGCTAAGGCATTTGAAGAAAAAGATCAAAATCTAAAAATTTTCGATGGAGCCTTATCAGTGACTTTGGTTTTTGATTTAGCAGGTGTCACTTATATCGGCTGCCAAGCCGAACAGGCTGAAATCAAAAATCTATTTGGGCAGCCAGAGGCTAACCTGAAAACTAAATCAAATTGGTTCGCGAACGCAATGATGTACGAACATCGGGATAAATATCGAAAATATGTACAAACTCAATCTGTTACTGATGATGGTGTGCTTTCCCTTTCAGTAAATGACGTTCCATTTTTAATAAAAGTGACGGGAGTCAAAAAGGAAAATGGAAAAATCTATATTTCTACGGTTGAACTTACAAAAGACGAGCAGCTCGAGTGGTTGCGGCGAAATAGTCGATTGCAAAAGACAGTGCATATGATTTTTTGTTCTCATCGATTTTTTAATGAAAGTACCGCTGATCGCTGGAAGTTTGTAAAGGAGAACTTGAAAAAGCGGTTTGGCAAAGAACCTGTTCTTTTTATGAATGCCAAAAAAGATTTCACGGATGCTGAGGAGCGATCCTATGGGACCTATGTTGATGATATCTTTTTCAAACCTTTAGATCGAGTGTACATTTACGAAAAAATTAAATCTTACTTTCCAAACTCGGTGATTACTGAAGAAAAAATTGAATTTAAAACTGTGGTCTTAGATGAAATTGTCAAAACTGCAAATCCTGTAACCGTTACTGAAATTTCAGAGGCCGGATTTGCGATGCAATACTATCGCCCTATCACGATAGGAAGCTTTCGGGAAATTGTCTTGTGGCAACCCTATGAAATTGGCGCTCCCGAAATGTTAGCAGCCTGCAATTTTTATGAGGAAAGTTCCGAGAAAGGTGTCTTTAACTGCCACTTTGTGTTTTTCGGAAGCACTGATTTTTTCTTAAGGCACATTCGAGTTTGGATTCGCGACAACTATATATTGTCGAAATCAAAAGGTTCTTAAGACTAAAAATCTCTTTCAAAGATATAGGTCACGGTCTGCTTTTGAATATCAAGAGTGTCCGATCCCTTTCCCCAAAATTGGGCTTTGGTTCTTAAACGCAGACGTCCATTGGCAATTGAATTAGCTGCAGTGAGGACGGCATATTGAGTCGGTGTCAGGTTGGCGAAATGTTTGATGGCTTCGATCGTATCGTTTCCGATTTCTCGAAGTTGAATCATAGCCTCGCAAATTTGGTCCTTTTTTGTTTGTTTCTGGCAGGCGTCCGCAATTTGATCAAGCTGAATTTGATTTACCCGAGTCTTTTCATTTTCAAAAGAATTTGCTGCCAAACCAGATTCAAAAATCATAGTTGAAAACAACAAGGTAAAAAACATCCGCATGGTTCAACTATAAACAGGTTAGTCTTCTAGTGCAGCGGAAATCTGCGGAGTCTCCAATGCTGAGATATTAGGCTTCAGAAAGTACAATATGAATAGTCCAGGTAGCGCCATAACTGTTGAAAAAATGAAGAAGGAAGGCCAACCAATACTTTCAGAAAGGACTCCTGACAAGGGACCAACCCAGACTCGACCTATTGCTGAAAATGCAGATAAAAGTGCATATTGAGTGGCAGTAAATTTCTGATTGCACAGAGCCATTAGAAAGGCAACAAAGGCTGCGGTTCCCATTCCTCCAGCCAAGTTTTCAATACCAACGGAAAAAAGAAGCATTAAGTCTACTTCAGTGGCTTCTTTCAGTGAGACGATTAAAATATCAAATGCGGGTAAAGAAAAGGAACCCCAAGAGCCCTTAGTCGTAATAGAAACTAACCAAAAACCTAAATTCGAAATCATCTGTAAGATTCCGAATGAAAACAAAGCGCGATATAGACCTAGTCTAATCATCAGCGCGCCACCAACAAGTGCGCCGATAATTGTTAGCCAAATTCCAATGACTTTATTGACCACTCCAATTTCAGCTTGTGAGAAGCCGGCCCCTTTGAGCAAGAACGGAGTTGTGAGTGATCCGGCGAAGGCATCACCTAGTTTATACAAAACAATAAATAAAAGAAACCCAGCGGCACCTTTGATTGAAAAATAGTTTCCCAAAGACTTATTAAGAGTTTCAAACTTGGCCTTTTTAGAAACCCACCATCCTGCGGGAATTGTGAGGCCTAGTCCGCTTAGAAGGGAAAGTAGATCAACCCACTTCTTAATGGATGGAATCAGAGTTCCAGTTTCAGAAGGGTAGAAGCTCAAAAAAATCGAATCAATGAACGGAGATACGATTTTCATCGTAATCTGGTAACCAGCCAGAACTGTCATTAGTAATGCGAAGAAACCAATGAGATCTTGCTTGGCGCTGCTCGTGGGTTTTTCATTCTGGTTTGTGTCTAATGGCGGAAGAAAGAAAAGTGAAATAACCGATAGTGCGGCCATGATTCCACCCATGATCATATAAATTTTTGACCAGCTCCATCCATTACCTGAAATGGAGTCTGCCCAGACTAAAGCGATTCCTCCGGATAGAATCATAGCAAGTCGATATCCAAAAACATTCAATGATGAGCCAATGCCACGCTCTTCAGGTTTTAGGACATCTGTTCGATAGGCATCGATCACCACATCCTGAGAAGCCGAAAGAAACGCAACAAGAACCCCAACCAGTGCAAATGCCTGAGTGTTTTGACTTGGAGACAAGCCCGAAAGAACTACTAAAGAGAAGGCGATCGCCGACTGCGTAATAAAAAGCCAGCCCTTTCTTCGTTTGAAAAAAGGTGGTTCAAAGCGATCCATCAAAGGTGCCCATAGAAATTTAAAAGTATAAGGAAGTCCAACAAGACTTAAAAATCCAATGGTCGCTATGTCAACACCATCAATTGTCATCCAGGTTTGTAAGGCAGAGCTAGTGAGTGCCAAAGGAAGGCCACTTGCAAAACCTAAAATCCAGATAAATAAAAGTCTGATGTAAGATTTCATGACTGCTTTCTCATTTTCCACAGAAGATGGGAGATATAGGGCCTTCTTTGCTCGCCTGTCGTCACCATCAAAAGCTTAGTAATTTTTAAATCAGTAGAGTCGGTGTAAAGAACGATCAACATCTCTTGAATGAAATTCGTATTCAAGGTGACGTAATTATCCGTTCCCACGCCAAGCTGAACTCCCTTTTTTTCCCACCAAGAAAAAGGATGGTCCTTATAGTCTTCGAACTGTCCTGTTAGTTTGTTGTTCGAAGAGGGAAGTGAAACCAAGGAAACACCTTTTTGAATCAGGCGATTTAAAACGTCGTGCTGATAGTGTTCCACCTCGCGAGCGGTGTGAAATTTAGCTTTGATGAACAAAGTGTGCTCTTCAGCGTTTAATTTTGCTCCATCTAGTAACTTTGTCAAAACAGGTTTGTAAGTTCCCCAATCCAGCTCAATTAACTCTTTGTATTCTGGATCTTTCGCGGTGATCGCATGTCCCTTATTATTTTTTTCCATCACCATTTGATAAAATTTATGGAAATAAAAGTTGGGATTAATTCCCAAAGACAATCCGTGCTCTAGGGTGTCGATGTGCCAAATATTCATGGCATTGTCGACGGCTTGAATTCCCTTTTTTAAGGTATGGAAAGTTTCACCGTGGTGGGAGCGAATTTTAAAGCCTCGATATTGAAGCTTTCGAAATCCTTTTTGAAACTCGATGAAATGTTCTTTGCGGTAAAGTTCATTTTCACTTCCAACAGTGTCCACGTCCGCCATGTGATCTTGCAAATAAGGATACTTGTCTAACAGCTTCACCAGTTCATGAACCTGAGCTTCGAAATGGTCTTTTCTGGTTTTGTATTTTACCGAGTCAAAAAAACTGGCTTCTTTTCGAAACGAAGGCGAGAGAATAAATCTAAAGTCTGGATGCTGATCTTTAAATTTTTTAAAGCCTTCATACAGGCCCAGGACAACATCTTCAGGAGATACGTCATCAGCCCCCGGGATTTGTTCTGTGGAATTGGAAGAAGCGCGGCTTAAAGAAAATTTCAGTCGAACCATGCCGACGTTGTAGTGTTCGTACAGCTCATACGCCAAATGGTAGGCGCTATCAATGTGGGCTTGCTTGTCGACTAAAATCAATTTTGGTAGATACAAAATCCTTAAATAAGTCATGAAGCCTTCGCCATCATGCAGGCGAATCAAGTTGTCGACATCTTCCACTGATTTAATTGGCCACGAGTCAGGTCCGTAGACCTCGGTGATTTTTTTCTTATAGAGTTCTTTGTGGGGCCCCTCTAGCAAGGGCTTAAGGCGGGGATAGATAAAGTCTGCAGTCAAAGCTCCGGTTAAGTGGATGTGTTCTTCTTGAAACTTTAAAGGGAAATTTTTGAAAAAATCAAAAAGTGCATCGTTCATTGGGTGAGACATCAATGCGTGTATCGGCAGGCGATTCTGAATAAAGTCTGAAATTAAGCCACGAAATTCTTGTACCAACTCAAACGCTTGGGGAGATTCTTTCTCGAGCCCACTGCTGGCCAATAATTTCAAAGTATCAGATAGCGAGATACCATTGGTTTCGCAGATAATTTCAGTTAGTTTTTGCAGTAAGATTTTTTGTGTGTTTTGTGCTGTCATTGCACATAAGGATAGACTGTTCTAAAGGTGCTTGTACATGACTTTATGGGGGCCGATTGTCGGAATATCAAACATCTCGCCATAGATCGACAGTCCCATTTTTTCATAAAAGCCAAAGGCAGATTCGCGAGCATTGCACCATAGGAAATCACATTCTCGTTTTCTTAGCTCTTGTAGGCCAAAGTCCAAAGTGATTCTTCCGACATTTTGACCGCGAAAATTTTTATCCGAGGCCATTCCTCGCAATCGGTAGGGAGTTTGACTTGGAAATTTTGGATGCGCTTCTAGGTTGAATGAGGCAATGCCAACTAAATTTGAATTTAGAAATGCGCCGATGTGAAAAGTCGTTGATAATTTGTCTTCGGCGTTTCCCTGATCAGCAATTGCGCGCAGTGGCCTCATCTGGAATCTAAGTGGAAACGTTTCTTCAGCTGTGATCAATTTTGTTGTGATATTCAAGTTTTCTATCCGGCTTTGAATTGCAAATACTGTAACCAAGCGGTCGGAATTTGGCCAGAGTTCACTTCAACTTGGTAAGACGGAAGCCATGACGGCATCATCGGCTCTTTCAATAGCGGCATGTTCGCAGTTTGTGGAGTTCGATTGGCTTTTCTTTGATTGCAATCGCGACATGCGGTCACGACATTGGTCCAGTTTTTTGGACCTTTTTTTGAGGCCGGGACAACATGATCCAAAGTCAGGTGTTTCATTCCAAACAAAGTTCCACAGTATTGGCAGGTGTAATTATCGCGGATGTAAACATTTTCGCGGCAAAACCGAACCGCACCTAAACTTCGAGGGCGAACGTAATGTTTCAGTCTTAAAACTGACGGAATTTGGAAGGCCGCCCTGACGCTGTGTGCAAAAACTTGGTGATATTCGACGACTTCAACTTTGTCCTGGAACCAAAGAATGAGAGCTTTTTGCCAATTGATGATTTTCATCGGCTCATAGCTAGCGTTCAGCAAAAGTGATTTTGCCATCACGCTCGAGCGCTTTTTTTTGTGGTTCGCAATTTCGCTTTCCACTTCCATCCCTTATAGGATCGCCTCAAATTTAAGCATTTTCAAGTCGAATTCTCTTGCTGGGACAGAATAAGAATGATTTATGGATGCTCTAAATTGTTCTTTAGGAGTGAGCATGAAACGCAAGGTAATCAGTTTTAACTACACATTAAAAGACCCTCAGGGCCAAATTCTAGACCAGTCAAATGACGGTCCTTTGGCATTCTTAGAGGGAGCTCAGCAAATTATTCCGGCCCTAGAAGAGCAATTAAAGGGAATGTTGATTGGCCAAAAGAAAAACGTAAAATTAGAAGCTAAAGATGCTTACGGTATCGTTGAGCCTAAGATGATTATGGACGTTCCTAAAGAAGAGCTTTCTCATCTTCAAATTGAAGAAGGTGGTTTTTTGCAGCTACAACTGACTGACCAAGTTAAAGTCGTTCGAATCGCAAAAATCACCGCTGACAAAGTGACTTTGGATGGCAATCATCCTTTGGCAGGTGTTGATTTGGAGTTCGACGTGGAAATGGTTGATTTGCGAGATGCAACCGCTGAGGAAATGGCCCACGGTCATGCTCACGGTGCTGGCGGCCACCATCACTAAGGAATTATTTCATGCCATCATTTGATATCATTTCAGAAGTGAATATCCAGGAAGTCGACAACGCCGTAAACCAGGCTGTTAAAGAAATCCAACAACGGTATGACTTTAAAGGCAGTCCTAGTGAGATTAAATGGGACAAGAAGGAAATTACGATACTTGGTGACGACGAGTATAAAATGGGCGCCATGAAAGATGTTCTTCAAACCAAAATGCATCGTCGGGGGATCGACATTAAGTCCTTGGATTTTGGTAAGTCTGAGCCAGCTGGCGGCAGTATGTTTAAGCAAAAGGTCACTATTAAGCAGGGCATCGATAAAGAAGTTGCCAAAGACATAATCAAGGCTATAAAAGACTCTAAATTAAAGGTTCAACCACAGATTATGGACGATAAGGTCCGAATCACCTCCAAAAGCATTGACGAGTTGCAAGCAACCATGGCTTTCGTCAAGTCCAAAGGGTTCCCGTTGCCCCTTCAGTTCGATAATATGAGGTCTTAAGTTTTTTTTTGATGAAACCAAATAAATTTGATAAAACAAAATTGTTCCGTTCGCGTTCCATAGTCAGTGTTTTGAACTCATGGTTCCGTCGGCTATTTAAACTCCCAGGAGGTACCATGGGTAAGAAATTATATATCGGCAATCTTCCATATTCAGTGGACGATGCTACTCTTCAGCAAGAATTCGGAAAATTCGGAGCTGTTTCTTCTGCTAAAGTTATCACAGACCGTGAAACTGGCCGAAGCAAAGGTTTCGGTTTTGTTGAAATGGATTCTGACGATGAAGCAAACACTGCAATCGAAAAAATGAACGGCCAATCTTTGGGCGGTCGTGCAATTAACGTATCTGAAGCTCGTCCACAAGCTCCTCGCGAAGGCGGCGGCGGCGGTCGTGGTGGTTTCGGTGGCGGACGTGGTGGTGGCGGAGGCCGTGGTGGCTTCGGCGGCGGCGGACGCGGCGGTGGCGGCGGTGGTCGTTACTAATCCGAACTTGTAATATGAATTTTAGAAAGGGGCAGCTTTACAGTTGCCCCTTTTTTTTTGAGCTTAAGCTGATTTAAAATTATGGCGAAAATTGTATCTTCTGGAATTGATGATGGAGTTCGTCGCCTTGAAAAAGGCGAAGTGGTTGGGTTTCCGACCGAGACCGTCTATGGTTTGGCAGGTTCTATTCTGTCTGAAGTCGGAATTCGAAAAATTTTTTCGACAAAAAAACGACCATTTTTTGATCCATTGATTGTGCATGTCTCTTCTAAAAAAATGGCAGAACAATTGACCACGGATTGGAATCCTTTAGCGGACTTTCTAGCTGAACACTTTTGGCCGGGGCCATTGACCTTAGTTTTACCTAAGTCGGATTTGGTCAGTGATTTGATCACCTCAGGTTTGCAAACAGTTGGAATCAGAATGCCAAGGCATACTTTGGCTTTAAGTCTAATTGATCGTTTGGGATCTGCTTTAGCTGCGCCAAGTGCGAATCGCTTTGGAAAAACCAGTCCAACCAGCGCTCAACATGTGGCCTTTGAATTTCCCGATGATGACTTTTTAATTTTTGACGGTGGTCCTTGTGAAGTCGGCTTAGAGTCGACGGTTTTGTCGATCAAACGAATTGACGACAATTATGAACTATCCATTTTGCGAGCTGGTCACGTTACTAAATCGGATTTGGAAAAAGCGACTGCTTACTTAAAATTCAAAATTAAATTTGTTGAGACATTAGATCGACGAGAATCACCAGGACAAATGAAGCATCATTATATGCCTCAAAAGCCATTGGTGTTAGTTCGCAATTCGAACTTATCTGAAAATCAAATATTAGAAATGGTCAGAGCCAAGATCAAAGATTTGCCAGACGAAGTTGAGCAAGTGCAAATCGTTAAACCAACCCAAATCGATAAAATTTCTG
>CAZDHC010000005.1:0-52606 GCA_964505225.1 uncultured Bdellovibrio sp.
TCCCCAACAAAACACAGAAAAACAAAACAAAGGAGTGAGAAAAAGTCATAGGGTTTGAAAAAAAGCCCCCGGCTCGAACCAGGCCACCAACCCCATATCGCAATTCATCTAAAAAATGAAAATCAGTCAAAAAGATGAACAAATTGCTGAAAGCCACAAAGCCGACAATTCCCATCAAATATTTTTCTACTTTTTCATCCAACTTTATAAATTCAAATGCTTCGGCCAAGACGTAAACGATAAAAATCCATTTAAATTCAACAACCCGCGTGACCGCGTAGCCTAACTCCATTGGGTTGAGCGCAAATCCAATTATGGCCACTGCGACCCAAGCCACCCATAACTTTTCAAGCCCCATCGGACGCATCAATTTTAATGGCGCGGAATATCCTGTTTTATCAGCAGAACGGGCTTTAACGACCAACCAAATCCAATAGCCGCAGATCACCACCGAGAAAAAATCCATCGCTGACTGGGAAACCAGCACAGACAAGGTGAATAAAAAAAGAAGGACGCGCATTGTTTTCATCGATAAAATCACATTGGATATTGCCAAACCTCAGGTGTTTTTTTAACTTAAAACGCTATGAAAACAATCATCCTTGCGCCAATAGCTGAACGCGACATTCATTTTTATCTGAAAACAGCTGATTTGCTGACTAAAGGCCCTCATCAGTCGAATACAAAAGTCGTTTTCTTTTCGTTTTTCCAACCCGGAAATGACCTCATTCGCAAAGCAGGTTACCCGGTCTACGATCCTTATCATTACCAAACCCAAGTGCAGAATAAATCTTTGCCAATTTCGGCTCTTGAAAGTCAATTTCAAGTCCCTGATATAACGGCCCAATGCCTTCATGAAAAGCTCACATTCGGCATCAGTGACGTCGAAACCTGCTTAAAAAAATGGCGTTGGATGCTGCCGGCTTTCAATTTGGTTCTGGAAAAGATCGAGAACGAACACCCCGCCAGCGAAAAAATTGTCGTGCAAGAGTTAGCGGGCTTTATTGCCCCCCTATGCCTTTTTTACGCCAGCATGAACCGTAAGTGGTCGCACTTTTTCACTGAGCCCGCGTTTTTTAAAGGCCGAATTCACCTGCTAAAAAACAATCTTTACTTTAAACCTCAAAATTCAAATCCTACTCCGCAATCTCAAGAGGCAGTTCAAGAGTATTTAAAAACCGCATTTGCAAATAAGACCGTAGTTGCCGCAACCAAAGACGCTCACCACTATAAAGACATGGGCGTCGGCAAAGTTTTTAACAAGGCCAATTTCACACGCTTGACCGAAAAGTTGATTAATAAGTACGTTCGAAAACAGCACTACGAGCTGGATGCCATTGGCAATCACGTTCAAAGATACCTGCAAATGTTGATCAATCGGTGGAAAAACGAAAACCACTATAGCCAACTTAAAGATCTCAATGGAAAAAATTTGGTTTATTTTCCCTTTCACGTGCAGCTGGATTTTTCTTTAACCATTCGCAGCCCCAAATGGCTGGATCAATTGGCACTGATTGAAAATATCATTGAGCATTTGCCTTCTTCTGTTTGTTTAGCGGCAAAAGAACATCCAGCTTCGATTGGATGTTTGGATCAAACTCGACTGGAAAAACTGCTTAAAAATCCTCGTTTTTTCCTCATGCACCCTCAAATCAACAGCTACGATATATTGGATCTAAGTTCCGCTGTCGTGACTATTAATTCTAAAGTTGGGGCTGAAGCCATCACCAAAGGTTTGCCAACCGCTACTTTTGGAAAGGCTTTTTATACAGATGAGGGCTTCGCCCATCACTTCAAAAGCTGGGAAGAATTCACTTCGACTTTAAGAAATTGGACCGAAAGCAAAGACCTTTTGCCAGTTGAACCTTTAGCAAAACAGAATTGGGAAAACTTTTTAGTTCAAGTTTGGGATCAAAGTTTTAACACTGAATTGTATGATTTGACCCCGGCCAATGTTGAGCGCTTTGCCCAAGCCATCGACAAGCTCAGTTAATTTTTTAGCTTTATAATTTTATTTTAGGCTCTTTGCTGAGCTTCTTTTTTAAGAAGCTCGATTGTGCGTTGAGCGGTTCTTTGGACGGTGAATAGGCTCATGGCGCGATCTTTAGCTGCTTGGCCAAGTCTTTTTGTGAGCGCAACATCCGTTTGCATTCTTTGAATCGCATCCGCTAATTTTTGGACATCTCGAGGCGGAACAGAAAGCCCCGTCTGCTGATCAATCGTCACGTAATTCACACCGTTTTTAAGATCACCGGCGATCACAGGCTTTCCACACATCATGGCCTCTAACTGTGAGTAACCAAAAGCTTCGGTCTGATCGACTGAGGCGAAAGCAAAAGCATCACAGGCATAAAGAAAAGAGGCCACTTGACTGTCAGGAACTTGTCCAATGAAGGTGACTTTACTTTCAATTCCCAATTTTTTGACGATCTCACGATAAGTCTCAGTTAATGGGCCCGAACCGCCCAAAATCAAATGACAGTTTTTAGTTTTCGCCATGGCTTCGACCAAAAACTCGTACCCTTTGTAATAAACGTGGCGACCAAAAGAAAATAAAAGAAACTCATTTGCGTGTTTCGATTTGATCATGTCAGCGGCCAACCTGACTTCTTCCGTTTTTTGATACAACTTTGGATCAATTCCAAATTCGATCACTTCAACCCGATCATTCATCTTCAATGCCTGCAGCTGCGGACAAGAAGGCAAATGCAAAGGCGTCGCCACAATGATCTTTCGAACTTTACGCATGAACAATTTCAAAATCGGCATATACAAGCTCAAGGCCCATTTTTGGCGAATCACATCCGCATGCCAAGTCACCACCATAGGAATTCTTTTTGGCAATGTCGATATAACCAACAAGGCCAATGGGTCGGGAAAGTTAACATGCAAAACATCATATTGTCGGGTCAAAACCATTTTCCAAGCCCAATAGAACATAGTCGGCGAAATCGGCAATGACTGCCAAAAAGCATAAGTTGCTACTGCGACCTTCAGGCGATGATTGTTGTGTTTGATTTTGGTCTTATTGCCTTTGGCCGATACGATTTGATCAATCACAATTTCAGGATCTGCATGCTGACAAACTGTTTCAGCGTAAAACTGTACTCCACCGGTAATTTCGGTATAGTCCAAACGCCCAAACTGCAAAACCCGGAGTTGTTTTTTAGGAATCATCTATCTTCCTTCGCCAAACAAAACCACTGTGACAGTTTTCATGACAATCGCAATATCCATCCAGATCGAGTAGTTTTTAATATAATACAAATCATATTGAAGTTTTTCTTTGGTGTCTTCAATACTGGCCCCGTAAGGATAAAGAACCTGTGCCCAGCCCGTCAAACCTGGCTGAACCATGTGGCGAAAATTATAAAATGGGATTTGCTTTTCCAGATCCGCAACAAATTCTGGTCGCTCGGGCCTTGGGCCTACGAAACTCATAGAACCACCCAAAATATTAAACAACTGTGGCAGCTCATCAATTCTAGTTTTTCGGATAAATTTTCCAAGTCCTGTGATTCGGGCATCATTCTTTTGCGCCCACTGCGCTCCATCTTTTTCGGCATTCTGAACCATGGATCTAAACTTGTAGATCACAAAATCTTTCCCACCTTTTCCGGTGCGAACCTGGCTGTACAAAGCACCACCGCGACTTTCAATGACAATCGCCAAAGCCGCCACAATCATGATTGGAAAAGCAAGGATCAAAATTGTAGAAGCCACAATGACATCCATGAGCCTTTTCAATCTTTGACGAATAGGATTTCCCATAAGTTGAAACCCTTCCGCCATCAAAAACCAACGAGGCTCCAAAAAATTCAAAGGAACCTTCTGCCAGACTTCCTCATAAAACTGTGCCACATCCCGAACTCGATTGGACTCGAACCTATTTTTTAACAAGACATGCATGGCATCCAGTGGAAGCTTTTTCTGTAAAGAGACCACCACCATCTGATAGGGCACGGAAATCAAGCGATCTAAATCAGCCCAAGAACCGACGATAGACTCGTGATCAGTATTCTGTTTTTCTTCTAGGCAAAAATAAGCCTGAGAACGAAAACCATTGTTTTTGAAATCCGCTTGAACCTGCTCATAAAGCTCTCTGGTTCCAACGAACAAAAACTTAGCTTTACGCAAAGTCTTCTTAAAATAGCTAGAAACTCCCCATCTTAAAAGTAATGAGAAAAAACCAAATAAACCAAAAGAACCCAGCAAAATTCCACGGCCAAAAATCCCGGCCCTATCTTTTCCACCCAAATAAATAGCTGCCAAGATGATGAAAAATTCTGCCACAAGGGCCAAGGCCGTTCGCCCCATCAACTTCGTCGATGATGTCGAGTGATTGATATCGTAGGCTCCAAAAATATAAAGTAGAGAGATTAGCATCGCCAACATGAACCAATGACCAGAGGCCAATAACACCTTATCAAAAGCAGCATCCCCACGAAAACCCACCGCCAATGCCACACAAAAAATGTAAATAAACACGTCGCATATAAGTAAGGCGAATCTGCCATTTCTATTCACTCTAATCTCTCCTATGGGAACTTATAGAACACTGGCAGGACAACAGAAAGACGCTGCGCAGTGTTGCCTTTACCCCTGTTAAACTATAATTGAAATATAGCAAAATTACTCATTTCTCGAGGTCTTCCAATGCTCTCAAATAAAAAGATTTTAATAACCGGCGGGACCGGTTCTTTTGGTAAAAAATTTGTCGAAATCGTTCTGAAGAAATATCCGAACATTAAAAGATTGGCCATATACTCTCGAGATGAATTGAAGCAGTTCGAAATGGCTCAAATGTACCCAAGGGACAAGTATCCTCAAGTTCGCTTCTTCATTGGTGACGTTCGAGATGCTCAGCGCCTTAAACGAGCTTGCGAAGGTGTTGATATCATTATCCACGCGGCAGCTCTAAAACACGTGCCAATTGCCGAATACAATCCGTTTGAGTGCATCAGTACCAATGTTTTAGGCGCAGAAAATGTCGTCAATGCCGCACTGGACTGCGGAGTTCAAAAAGTGGTCGCCCTTTCAACTGACAAAGCCGCTGCTCCAATTAATCTTTACGGAGCCACCAAGCTTTGTTCAGATAAACTTTTTATTGCAGCCAATAATATTCGCGGCAAACGCGATCTCAAGTTTTCTGTTGTAAGATACGGTAATGTATTGGGATCTCGCGGTTCGGTTGTTCCTTTTTTCTTAAAACAGCGTGAATCCGGCAGAATTCCCATCACGCATCAAGAAATGACCAGATTCAATATCACTCTTGAAGAGGGCGTTGATATGGTTCTTCATGCGATTGAAAATGCATGGGGTGGGGAAATTTACATTCCCAAAATTCCCTCTTACAAAATCCTAGATATTGCGAAAGCGGTCGCTCCAACCTGCAAGACTGAAGTTGTCGGCATTCGCCCTGGCGAAAAAATTCATGAAGAAATGATCACCGAGACGGATTCTCTGAATACTTTCGATTGTGGTCGTTACTACGTCATCAATCCTGGAGTTCCTAATTTTGACGAAACGGCTTGGATTGAACAGTTTAAGGCCAAAAAGGTTGCTCCCGGATTTAAATACAATTCTGGAATGAACACAGAATGGCTTTCAATTGATGAAATTCGAAAACTTGTTAAAACTCATGTAGATCCTAATTTCACTGCATAGTTTTTTGAGGAGCCTACATGGCCAAGATCATCCCCTATGGAAGACAAGAAATTACTGATCAAGATATCGCTGTCCTTGTGGCAACTTTGAAAAGTGATTTCTTAACTCAAGGACCCGAAGTCGAAAAATTTGAAAATGCCTTTGCTCAGTTCGTTGGCAGCAAACACGCCATTGCCGTGAACAATGCCACTTCAGCCTTGCACCTTTGCACCTTGGCTTTACAGGTAAAACCTGGACAAAAAGTACTTTGCACACCCAACACTTTTGTTGCCTCTTCCAACTGCGTGCTTTATTGCGGCGGTGAAGTGGACTTTGTCGATATTGATCCTGAAACTTTCTGCATGGACCTCAATGCACTGAAAGCCAAGCTTTCTGCGCACCCAAAAGGGACCTACTCGGGGATCATCGCGGTCGACTTTGGTGGTTACCCGATGGACTTTTCAAAAATCCAAGCGATCGCCAAAGAAAACAATCTTTGGGTCATCGAAGATTCTTGTCATGCACCTGGCGCAGAATTTAAGACCTCTGACCAAAAATGGCATAAATCCGGAAGCGGCGAATTTGCAGATTTTGGAATTTTTTCTTTTCACCCAGTTAAGCACATTGCCACCGGTGAAGGCGGAATGATCACCACCAATTCAGATCATCTGGCGAAAAAAGTTCGCCTATTGCGCACTCATGGCATCACCAAAAATCCCGCAGAATTTATCGAGAACCACGGTCCCTGGTATCACGAAATGATGGATTTAGGATTTAACTACCGCATCCCGGACCTATTGTGCGCTCTTGGCACTTCACAACTTCAAAGAATTGACCAAAATTTGGCTCGACGACGGCAGATCGCAAAGGCCTACACTGAGGCCTTCGCCAAATTGCCAATCAAGATTCAAAAGCAATCTGACGATATCAAAAATGCTTTTCACCTTTTTGTGATTCAAACAGACAAGCGCAAAGAGCTATTTGACTACTTAAAAAACAAAAGCATTTATCCCCAGGTTCATTACATCCCGATCTTTAAACAACCTTACTACGTCAAACGATATGGAAAACAAAGCTTTCCAAAGGCTGAAGCTTATTACGAGCAAGCGCTCAGTCTTCCAATGTATCAATCGATGACCGATGAAGAGCTAAAGACTGTGATTCAGGCCGTTCAGGATTTTTTTCGTGGCTGACTTAGGATCTAAGCCAAAAATTGGAATCATTTCTCAAGCCCGTATGACGAGCACTCGATTGCCGGGCAAAATTTTAAAAGAAATTGGTGGAAAGACTCTACTTCAATATCATGTCGAACGTATTCAAAAGTATAATCCCCAGGCAACCTTTATCTTAGCGACGACGACCAATACTACCGATGAGCCAGTCGTCAATTTAGCCGATAAGCTTGGAGTCGAGTTCTACCGTGGCTCGGAAAATGACGTCTTATCTCGCTTTCACGAAGCTGCAACCAAATTTCAACTTGATATCATTATTCGAGTCACTTCGGATTGCCCATTAATCGATGGCGAATTGATACAATCTGGAATCCAGAAATATCTGGAATTAAAAAATCCTTGGCTTTATGTCTCTAATGTCATTGAACGAACTTATCCGCGAGGCTTTGATTTTGAAGTCTTTTCTAAAGAAATGTTAGACGCTGCTTTTTCGAATGCAAATACACCTTCAGAACGAGAACATGTTACGCCTTACTTCTATTTGAATGCTCATGGAAAAACACAATTTCACCATATAAAGCAAAATCCAAGCTTCAGTCGTGTTCGTTTAACCGTGGATGAGCCCACTGATTTTTTAGTGATTGAAAAACTGATTTCCAATTTTCATTGCGACAAAATGAATCAAAATGAAATTTGTGAAGTTTTATTGAAACATCCCGAAATTGCATCTCTCAATGCCTCTATCGAGCAAAAGAAAATATGATCGTCATTCGTGCTGACGCTTCAACTCTAATTGGCACCGGACATATCCAAAGATGTTTGTCATTGGCTCATCAGTACCTTGAACTTGGAGAATCAATTCAATTTATTTGTTCAGATGTCATCGGACATATGAAAACCGAGATTGAGCTGCAAGGATTTAAGTGCATATTAGTTTCAAAAGAATCCGAAGCGATAGAATTGATTAAAAAGCTAAAACCAAAACTATTGATCGTAGACCACTATGGTTTGGACGAAAAATTTGAATTAAACTTCAAAGGCTTCTGTAAGGTTTTGGTTATAGATGATTTGGCGGACCGAAAGCATTTTGCGGACTATTTAATTGATCAAAACTATACTTCATCCAACCAAGACGACTACCAAGACTTGGTTCCCAGTTCATGTGTTAAGCTCAGAGGTCCCAACTATTGCTTGTTGCGAAAGTCAGTTTTGACCGCGAAAAAGACAAAAGACCCACATTCAAAGCAATCTACTATTTTATGTTTTTTTGGCGGATCCGATCCAGGTAATTACTCTGGAAAGCTGCTGTTGGCACTAAAGAAGGTCCAAACTAAGAACCACTTTCAAGTCGTCATCACTCAAAAACACAGTCAACTTGATTTGCTGACGAAAGAATATGGTCCTCCAGGCTCTAAGACGGAAAACATTGAACTTTTGATCTCTCCAAAAAATTGGGACTCCTTGCTGGCTTCAGCGGATCTGTATTTCGGCAGCGGTGGCACAGTGACTTGGGAAAGACTTTACTATGGAACTCCCGGAGTTATTGTCTCGGTTGCCAGTAACCAAACAAAAATCGCTCAAGATTTGGCCGATCACAAAATTCAAATTTATTGGGGCGATGCTGAAGAATTAAATTTCGAAGATGCTGTAATAAAACTGGATCAACTGGCGAATGACAAAAAAACTTTGCAAGAGCTTTCAGAAGCAAGCAAATCAATGGTGAAACCAATCACGACAGAGCTCCTGAATAAGATTCTAAATTATTAACCCTCGAAATACTATCGGGCCTCTCTAGGACAGGGCTTATCCGGTCCATAAAAGGCATCATAGCATTGCCCTTTGTCGTTCCAAATGGCTAGGTAATTGAGACTACGACCATTACCAAAATATGTACCGTGCTTTTTAAACGTATGCGCAAACTCCTCTTTTACAATGGGTGCTTCAGCATCGCCCCTGCCTCTTACAGTTACCATCTGTGCATT
Organism: uncultured Bdellovibrio sp.; assembly: GCA_964505225.1. GTDB lineage: Bacteria > Bdellovibrionota > Bdellovibrionia > Bdellovibrionales > Bdellovibrionaceae > 21-14-0-10-47-8. The sequence continues at coordinate 8,801 of CAZDHC010000005.1, forward strand.
CTGAATAATCTTATCTGCAGCTATCTGTCTTTCTAAACAATCTTCCTTTTCAAGGACAACGCCGTTACTCACGGTCAGAACAGTATTTTGTAAATCCAGAATGTGTATCATGAACCCATAAGGGTCTTTTCGATCCCCATCATAGTCTGTAATGAACTCGCATTGAGTGACAATTCTGTCCGGACTCACTTTTATGTCTGTTCCTAAAGGACCGGGCTTACCAACTGAATAGCCCGAAGTTGCACATCCCTGTAAAATCAGAACTATTGAAAACATAGTTAGGCATCTATTTTTTTGTAAGCTGACCATACTCTTTCCTAAACCTTTCAAGAGCTTTATTTTTAAATTCGCTTTTACTTTTTAAAAGCCCCTTATATTCAAGAATGATTTCTTCAGCATCGACTGTTCGTCCCAACTTCCCTTCAGCAAGTCTCTTTTTCCTAGATAACCATCTGATAGCAATTGGAATCGCGATTGCTGGATTTTTCAAATCCTTCTTCCGAATATCTTTAAAAATGAAATCCTTAACTTCGCCTTCAGGGTCTTGAACAATCCTTTGTGTTTCAGGAGTAATTTGAGCTATGCCCGTAGCTTTGGGATTCCGCGGAGGATCTTCTAAAAAATCAGATTCACTTGCGATCAATGCTTTAACGACATTTGGATCTAAAAGTGGATTAGCATTAAATTTTTTATTAAAATAATCACACCATACAGCAATAATTTCATCGTACTTATCACTATTGGTCTGACTTAGCTTTTCCTTAGCAGGATAGATAATATTTTTTCGGTTATAATTCTCAAATATCGCTTCGATTTCAGAGGCGTCAAGATATGTGCCTTTCAATCGTCTTAAGTGGCGATCTCTAATGGTAATACCAGTTGGATTTTTTTTACTGACGGGAACATGCATTGGGTGCTCCCGAACTGTGGTTAGTTTTTTACTAGCCTTTTTTGCCATAATACTAGGTTAATAGCCTATAATACCAATTCCAATAAATAATTACTTAAATTTGAGTTGAGAATTAATGAAACTTTGGTTTAATCTTTATGTGCCTCTACTAGAGGGTGGAAGGTAAGTTTACTCGATGATCCAACTACGAAAGACTTTAGAGCTAGCTCGATCTCTGTTAAACACTGAGAAAATTCCCTTTGCCCTAATAGGAGGGTTTGCCTTAGCTGCACACGGAATACATCGCGCGACAAAAGATATCGATCTACTTGTGGATGGGGCCTACAAAGACAAGGTTAAGCAAATTTTTATAAACTCGGGCTTTAAAGTTTTAAATCAATCCTCAGAAGTATTACAATTGGCCGGCCCAGGTTATTTAGACATTGTATTTGCAAATCGCCCACTTTCTATCGAGATGCTGAAAAAATCTAAATCCGAAAGCACTTTAGCAGGAGTTCCAGTTGTCAGTCGCGAGTCGCTGATCGGCCTTAAAGTTCAAGCCTATAAAAATGATCCTTCAAGGCAGCTCCAAGATAAAGCCGACATTCAAGCTCTTCTTAGGCAACCCAACATTGATTTAACTCAAGTTAAAATTTTCGCTGATCTATTTAATGCCTGGAGTGAAATTCAGGAGCTACTAAAATGACTACTGAAAAGAAACCAATCGATAACCTAGATGAATATTTAGATTTTTTAGAACAGTATTGGGACCTTTTCGAATACACTTACATTCCAGTTAAAAAAATTGAATATACTAATATTTTGATTTAGCCCTCTGGCCAACGATTTTGACTAGAACTTAAATTTCTTAACGACCGAACTTTTTAAATTTAAAATTTGCGATTTCAAACCGCTAACAAATTCTTTTTTATCTGCTGGCAGAAACAAGTAAATGACCACCCAGGAAATTCCGGTCATTACAATAGCCCCAACTAACTGCAAGATCAGACTTTCAGTAGAATACTGAACTCCAAGCATTACTGCCAGCGCAACAAAGGCCACTAAAAACTGGATTTGAACTTGCTTTAAGATCGTTCGAAAAGAAATTTTGTATTCGCGGCAGATCATTAAGGATCTGAATATAAATCCAAAAAATAGAACCAGGAATCGATTCAGAAAAACTCCAAAGATTCCAAAATCGATGATCATCCAAATCATGGTCGGAAGTCCCAAAATATTTTCCCATAAGTTCAGCCAAAAAGTTTTGCGAACCACTGACAATCGAGAGCTAAAAATCGCCCCTTGCAGACCAATAAAAATAATCGAAACCACACCGATTAAACTAAAAAAGAACTCTTTGCCATAGACTTCGAAACCAGAACCCAACCAAACACCTAAGATTCCACCCGAAATTGGGCCAAAGCAAAACACAAGCGGAACTATGATTAACGACACCAATGTTAAACTATTGAAATACATCGGCACGACAGAATCGCCTCCCAACTTTGCCTCTTTAGAGATCGCATGGGGCAAGATCGAAGAATTGAGCAAACCAAACGTCGTTTTTAAAATTCGCGAAGCCTTGGTCAAAGTATCAAACACACCCAATCCACTTAAGCCCAAAAAATGACTGATGAAGTAAGCCGGAGCCGTGTTGTCTAAAAAGGCCATACCTGAAGAGGCTGAACAGACTTTGAATTCCTTATAAAACCCGACAGGAAATTTGAAGTTAAAAAAATGGCTGACTGAAATCCGAAGCGGACCTTGGTTGCTCCAAAAAATAAGATAGACACTTTTTAATGCTTCAATTGAAAAGGTTGTGAAAAGCAAAACATAACCATTTGCCGACATCCCAACAGCTATCAAGATTGCGGCAGTGGAAAACAAAGATGAAATGATTTCCGAAGAACGAATTTTTGCGAACTGTTGTTGGCCAAAAAGAACGGCCTGGGAAATCACGGAAATGAACTGAAGCGGGATCGTCAGGATCAAAAAATAGACAGCCTTATCTTTCAGCTCTATAGGTAACTGCCCGAAACCTAAAGTATTTAAAATGGCTGGGAAAAAGTTCTGCAAAACCAAAAAATTCAAAGAAACCACAAGACCTAAAACAATCGACAAAAAATAGCTGCCTTTGATCCAGGATTGGACAACCTGAATATCATGGTTGTCCTTTAAATGAGCCACCTTTCGACCAACCATCATCGGTAAACCCAACAAGGCAATCGCGAAATATCCTTTTGCCGATAAGAGGTTCGCCAAGGCGACAAGACCTTGGGTCTCAATTCCAAATGATCGAACGATGAGCGAAAGATTTAAAAACCCAACAAGCGCCACCAATACGAACGAAATCGTATTGATGAAAAAGTTCTTGGCGACTGGACTGGGTTTAACTTTCACAAATTAAACTCGGCGAAGCCAAGCTGAAGGCCAGTGGGTGATGTTTTCTGTTAAAGAGCTTTCATTGAATGGCCACGCCGGCTGTTCAATCACAAAGTCAGGATGAGTTTTCGCAAAGTCAAAAGCCGCTTCTGAAGGATTATTCCATGTCCAATCAGCCGAAGCTCTAGAAGTATCTGCCACCCATTGCATCACTCCATCCGTAGCAACAATGTACGAACCACGAGTCACAAACTTATGATAGGCTTCTAGCTCTTTGCTGACATGGTCCTTCAAGTGATTTGAATCCAAAAACACTAGAACAACATCGTCTGGACGAATGTGTTTCGCCACTCGGCTAATCACATCTTCACCAACAGAATTTCCTTCAATCAAGGTTATACAATCCGACAACGGATGCTCTTCGATGGCTTTACGATTGTGAGGACGAATCTCAATATCTACGCCAACGACTCGGCCGTTATTTTTGTCTCGGCCCATTCCCTTAAATAGAGATGAATAATAAATCAAAGACCCACCGTGAGCCACACCGGTTTCAATGATCACAGTTGGCTGAACTTTAAAGATCACTTCTTGAGCCCGAATCATGTCTTCGGGAAGTTGAATGACAGGACGACCCATCCAAGAAAAAGTATACGGATATTTTTGATCCCAACCCACAATCACCCATTGCTTTGAAATGATCTCAAAAGCCTCTTTCGAGTGCAAAGGAATCGTCTTTTCAAATTTATCGTGAACAGATAAAGTTTTGTGTTCGGTATCGATTGTGATTTTCATAATATCTCCAGCAATTTAACTGCTTATTTTTCGATATAATTTCTTATTCATTTTTACTATTTTCTAACCACCAATTGAAGGTCTTTTCAAGTCCCTTCGCAATAGAGTGGCGAGGCTTCCAGGTTAAAGCTTGATCTCTTTTCTTGAGGCTTCCCGTGAGCAGCTCAGGCTCTTTTAAAGGCTCACCAGAGTATCTAAAAACATCTTTTGAAGATGGGCACAGGCTCGACAGAATCTCTGCCACCTGCCTAATAGAGACCGCCTCACCGGTGCCTAAATTATAGGCCCCATTGGGAATTTTTGAATCCAAAGCAATTTCCGCGATCAATAACCCCAGATCCTCAACAAAAATAAAGTCCCTTTTCTGGTATCCGTTGGTTTGAAAAGTGACTTCCTCTTGGCGAATCAAGGCATGGATCATTAAAGGCACAATTCGGGCTGATTTTTCATCCGGCCCATAGGGGAAAAAAACTCGGCCCCAAAGCCAATCCCGATTGTTACTTTGTGCCACCTTTTGAACATACTGAAGCAGATCAACTTTAGCCTTACCGTAAATAGTCGCAGGTTTCAGAGCTGTATTGTCTTCTTCACAAATGGTAGAATTTTGCCATTCATATTCAGCACAGGTGCCCAATCCAAAAAATTTCAGCCCACCATTTTTGTAGAATTGATCGACCAAATACTTCGAAGCTTCCAGCCACTTTTGATTTTCTTCTGAATTCCAAAATTTTCCAGGCTCTGTGTACCAAGCCGAATGAATCACAATCTCTGGCTTATGCTCCTGAATGTAGTTCAAGATACTTTTTTGATTTAAAAGGTCACATTCTTGGCGAGTCGGATTTAAAATCTCTTGTGAATGACTTGAAATGTTCTTGAGAGCTTTGACAATCTCACGTCCGACAAAACCTCTTCCGCCAGTCACAAGTATTTTCATCTATGACTTCTTTGCCGAAAACTGTTTCAACGTTGGCAAAACCTGATCCTTTTCAGAAATAATCAGTTTGTCGGTTTCGGGCCAGGCAATGCCAATATCAAGATCATCATGCCGAACACCCGCCGCCGCACTTGGCACATAAGGTGTCGACATCAAGTAATGCACACTTGAATTGTCTTCTAAGGTCAAAAAGCCATGGGCAAAACCCTCAGGAACGTAAAGAGCCTCATCCACCTCAGCAGACAACTCAAACCCCTGCCATTTTCCAAAAGTCGGACATTGCGGGCGAACATCCACCAAAACATCAAAAATTCGACCTGAAATACAGCTGATAACTTTGATTTCACCATGGGGATCTTGCTGAAAATGCATTCCTCGCAAAGTTCCCCTTTTTAAATTTTTTGAAATGTTGTGCTGGCAAAATTCCCAGTGCAGATCCATCTTTTGAAATTGTTCTTTGCAAAAAGTGCGAACAAATGAACCCCGAAAATCAGCTTGAGGTGCAAACTGAATTTTAAAAAGGCCATTCAAGTTGGTCGCAATTTTTTGCATTTAGAAAACCTCAAGCTTTGGAATAGCGACGACAAATTTACCGCCCCACTCGCGAATTTCTGCCAATTGAGTTTGAATTTCATTTCTCAAATTCCATGGCAATATCAAAACATAGTCTGGCTTGGCTTTGATCAAATCCTCGACTGGTCTAACCGGAATTCTCACACCAGGAAAAAATTTATCATTCTTATGGGGATTGCGATCCGACACGAAATCAATAAAGTCTTCGCGAACTCCGCAATAGTTCAAAAGCGTACTTCCCTTTGCGGCCGCACCATAACCAACAACAGTTTTTCCTGCCCTCTTCGCTTCAATCAAAAACTCAAGCAAACTGCGTTTCACTTCAACCACCTTTTCCCGATAGTTGTCATAAAATTCAGTTTTGCCAAAGCCAAGCTTGGTTTCCCGGTCCACAAGCTTTTGCACTCGATCTGAAACCGCAATTTTTGAATTTTCTTGATGCTTAACAAACAATCGCAGCGAGCCCCCATGGGTTGGCAGCTCTTCGACATCAAAAACCTGCAATCCCGCTCGTTCAAAAATTGGCTTTACTGCGAGCAACGAAAAATAAGAGAAATGCTCGTGATAAATCGTATCGAATTGGTTTTCCTCGATCATTTTTTGCAGATGAGGAAACTCAAAAGTCGAGATTCCGTCCTCTTTCAAAATAATCTTAAATCCCGCCACGAAATCATTTAAATCAGGAACGTGGGCCAAAACATTGTTGGCAGCTGTCAAATCAGCCTTCATCCCTTGATCCGCTAGCTTTCGAGCTAATTTGGTGCCAAAGAAATCGGAAATGGTTCTGACTCCTCTTTCTTTTTGAGCCACTTCTGCAACATTAGAGGCTGGCTCAATTCCCAATACAGGAACTCCGGCCTTATTAAAATATTGTAGCAAATAACCATCGTTGCTCGCGACTTCGACGACCAATGAATCAGAACCCAGTTTTCGTTCTTGAGTCATTCGGTTTGCATAGGTTTCCGCATGTTTCAGCCAAGATGTCGAGAACGAAGAAAAATAAACATAATCATCAAAAATCTTCTCTGGCGCCTCAAATGAATCCAACTGAACTAAATGACATTTGTTGCAAACATAAGTTTCTAATGGAAAGAAGTGTTCCATTTTATTGAGTCGTTCCTTTTTCACAAAGGCATTACTTAAGGGCGACATTCCCAATTTTAAAAATGGCTTTTCAATTTTTTCACCACAAGAACGACAAATCATTTTCACTCCTAAAATATACTAAATAACAAAAATCTACCGAACTTTTTAATGTGCTCGCTTGGCCAACTGGCAATAAAGTTCAATCTGAGACCTGGTCAGACTTTCTAGATCTGAAGGCTTGTGCATTGCCGTTTTATACCAGGTCACCGTTGCTTCAATCGCTTGCTCTAAATTAAAAGCCGCTTTCCAATTTAACTTTTCAGCTGCCTTGTTGCAGTTCAAGCGAAGATAATGAGCCTCGTGCATTTGGCCGTCAGACTGAACTTCAAATCGAGCTCCCTCGCCCCATTTTTTGACGACGGTCTCGACGACCTCTTTGACTGTGACATCTTGGTCCTTTTGCGGACCAAAGTTCCAACCACCACGAAATTTTTTCGAATCTTTGTAATTGGCTTCAGCCAAAGTCACATAGCCACTCACTGGTTCAAGAACATGCTGCCAAGGTCTGGTGGACTCTGGACGACGTAAAATCACTTTTTCATTTTTTCCAAAAGCCCGAATACAATCCGGCACCAAGCGATCGACACAAACATCGCCACCGCCAATGACATTACCTGCTCGACCAGAGGCTATGCCAATCTCACCATTTTTTGAACCGTCTTGAAAAAACGAACGGACCCAACTTGAAGTCACAAGTTCCGTGCAACCCTTGGAAGAACTGTACGGATCCCAACCACCCATTGCGTCCTCTTCGCTATAACCACGGTCCCATTCTTTATTTTCGTAGCATTTATCCGAAGACACCACGACACAGGATTTGGCCGTTGGACACTCGCGAAGTGCTTCTAAAATATGAGCCGTGCCCATCACATTGGTCATATAGGTGCCGATCGGATCCACGTAAGATGGACGAACCAATGCCTGCGCCGCCAAATGAAAAACAATTTCCGGCTTTGTTTGCTCAAAAGTCTTTTTAACTAGGTTTAAATCGCGAATATCACCGATGGTCGAACGGACCTTTTCATCCAAATTCATTTTCAAATAGAAACCATTTTTTTCAGGCGCTAAGGCTAAACCAGAAACCTCGGCCCCCCACATCTTCAAAAGATAGCACAACCAGCTACCTTTAAAGCCTGTGTGGCCAGTCACCAAAACTTTTTTCCCTTGCCAAAAACTTGGCGTCATTTCCAAACCTTCCAAGGTGCTTTACCGGAACTCCAAAGTTCTTCTAGATGATTTTTATCCCGCAAAGTATCCATAGCCTGCCAAAAACCTTGGTGCTTGTAAGCGACCAACTGTTTCGTCGAAGCCAGTTTTTCCAAAGGCTCACGTTCCCAAATGGTCTCGTCACCCGGAATTAAATCAAAAACTTTCGGACTTAAAATGAAAAATCCACCATTTACCCAAGACCCGTCCCCCTTTGGCTTTTCTTGAAACTTAGAAATTTCGTTGCCCGACATTTCCATGGCTCCAAATCTTCCCGGAGGTTGTATGGCCGTCACCGTCGCCAATCGTCCGTTTTCTTTGTGAAACGAGATCAATTCTTTGATATTTAAATCCGAAACTCCATCACCATAAGTGAAACAAAAATCTTCATTGCCAACAAATTCACGCACTCGTTTTAAACGACCACCGGTCAGCGTCTGTTCGCCAGTGTCCACCACGGTGACCTTCCAAGGTTCTGCTTGATTGTTATGAACATGCATCGAGTTTTTAGAAATATCAAAAGTCACATCTGAATTGTGCAAAAAGTAGTTCGCGAAATATTCTTTGATGACATATTGTTTGTAACCGCAGCAAATCACGAATTCATTGATGCCATAATGCGAGTAAATTTTCATGATGTGCCATAAAATGGGCTTGCCCCCGATTTCGATCATTGGCTTTGGCTTAAGCACAGACTCTTCGCTGATCCTAGTCCCAAAACCTCCGGCTAAAATGACTGCCTTCATTTCAATTACTCCCATTTTTTTTGCACAAATAATCAGGATATTTCTAGCCGGAAATGGCCCGAAGAACAATAAAAGAACCGGCTCTTCGCTCTTAGCACTAAGCCCATGGCCAGTTACGCTGCGCCGTCACATTGGGGACGTTGAGCAATAGCGATATGCTTTTTTAAAAACCCCTCCTGTGCTACGAAACAGTGATGAAATCTCAGCTTAAAAATCCCAGAATTTCTCTGATTTTACCGGTCTACAATGAATCACAATTTTTGGATCAATGTTTTCAATCAGCCCTCAACCAAACCTATCGAAATTTTGAAGTTTTGGTGTCCGATAATGCTTCAACGGATGACACTTGGGCGATCGTTCAAAGGTATCAACAAAAGTATCCTGATTTTTTTAAAATTCACCATTTTGAAAAAGAGGTTCATGCGTTTGTGAACCTGAAAAAGTGCCTCGAAATGGCTAGTGGTGAATTAGTCTATCACTATGGTGGAGACGACTATTTACTCACTAACGACTTTCTAGAAAAGGCTGTAAAACCTTTTGAAAAAGAAAATGTTGGCGCTCACATCACGCGCCTTGATTACATTGACACCAAAACTGAAGCGACAGTGGCGATCAACCCCCCTGACTATGTGAACGAATATATTCATTTGGGTATCCCTGAATTTTGTGCTCAATATGTTCAGGAAACATCTCGAGACGATTTGTTCGTCGCTTTTTACCCGATCGATTTATTTAAAAAAATATTTGAAAACACTTATCGCTTTTCGATTGAAAGTGCCGGCTGGTGGGTCGTCATGCAAGTGATGCTTAGCTTGAAACAGGATGGCAAAGAAATTGTCTTTGATCTTGAGAAAAATTGTCTCTTAAAAAAACGAGTCAACAGACAGCCCGTTGGCAAAGTTCAAAGTGCAGCGGGCGCTAGCGCCAATCGTTTTGACCCACCTTGGTTTCGTTTTTTACAAACGCTAAAGTATTCATTTCAGACAGCTTTTCTGATCGACAACTTTTTTGTTCGAATTCAGGTCCTATGGATTTTACTGTTTCATCAGCGCAGCAAGTTGCGAGGAATGAGAAAGTATCTAGCTCCCGGCATTGCTTTCTTCCTTGGAGCCCTTGTCTGGGCCCGACTTTATATGAGATCAAGAGACCTACCGGTATTTGAAGTCATTGTAAAAAAAATCAGAAAAATGAGGAGTGCCTCTATATGATGAAGGATAACACATCATCAAACCGATTCTCTAAAGCTGCCAAAAAAATTCTTGTCGATGGACAATTTCACCGAATTTGGCAAATCGTCAATAAAAGCCCTTTGGTCCACGTCGTTTCAGCCGCTCAAAATGTGCTTCATCTACCAACCTACCTGAAGCGCACCAAAGCAATTACGAACCTTCAGTTGAATGAAACGCAGTCTAAAATATTTGAAAATCTTCAAAAAACTGGAATTGCTCATGTTCATGAGCTGTTCACCAACAATGAATTTCAAGTTTTAGAAGACTACTTAAATGAAAAGCTAAGACTTGCCGAAATCGCCCAAAAGAATCAAAAAATTAACACCAAAGATTTTTGGTTGCGACTTTCAGATACAGATGCTGCCGAGGCCATGACCACCAAACACCCATTGGTAGAGGTCAGCCTTCATGAACCATTACTGCAAATCATTGCGAAGTATTTGGGGCAGGCTCCGTTTCTTCAGTACACACTTTTGACTAATTCCGTGCCCTCGACGGAACCCTTGAAGTCCTCACAACTTTGGCACCACGATCACGATAGCAACAATATGCTAAAATTCTTTATCTATTTGTCAGATGTAAATGACGATGATGACGGACCATTTACGCTGCTACCAAGATCTGAATCGGAAAAAATTGAAAATTCATTCTTCACTCGACACTTAACAGATCAAGAAGTGGCTCAATATTGTGACATGACCAAAATCATGAAGATGACCGGCAAAAAATGGTCGACCTTTGTTTGCGACACTAGTCGCTGCTACCACATGGGCAGCCGCCTAGCGATGGGACATCAGCGAATTCTATCCACATCTTTATATGTCGCGCTTCCTTGTCCATTTCCTGGGATTGAAAATCGCGAAATCAAAGTGGCGACAAAGCTAAGTGAATTACAAGAACTTGCAATTAATCCTTAGCAGTCGAATTGTTATTTTCTTTCGCCCATAATGAGGTCGATAAATTCTCGAACGGCACCGTGACCGCCAAATCCTTGCAGATGTAAAATTCCTTTTACGGACTTTACCGAAGGAACTGCATTTTGAGGGCAAGCAGCGATGCCGACCGAGCTTAGAACCTCTAGATCATTGACATCATCGCCAACATAAGCGACTTGCTCCAAAGTAATTCCAAGCTCTTTGCAAATTTCTTTTACAACAGGAAGCTTATTTTCAATTCCCTGCTTTAAAAATTTTACTTTTAATTTTTCTGCTCGCTTCGCCACGATAGGCGTATTTTCCCCAGTGATAATTCCCACGGGAGTTCCTCGCTCTTGTAAGCGCCGAATGCCCATCCCATCAATTGTACTAAATCGTTTTAAGGCATCACCATCTGGCGAGTAGTACATGCCGGCATCAGTTAAAACACCATCCACATCAGTTAAAAAAAGTTTAACCTTTGAAAAGTCTCGAACCTTGCCGCCGCTTTTGGGAATCGATCTTTTTTCCAAAAGACCTTCAACTATGATCCAATCGCTTGGCTCATCAATTTCAAATCCTGATTCTTCGGACATTTCATATACCGAAATTTTCCCAGACATTCGATTCTTATGCTTTAAGATTGCGCCCACGGTACTAATATAAAAAGCGCCATTTTCCATCATCATTCCGGCAAAGTCCTGACGACGAGGTCGTTTTTTAAAATCATAATTTAGGGGTTTACCTGATTCGCTCCAAAAAAACCTTTTCGTGCGCACACAAGAAAGAAGACTCTGCGCTTTTTCTTTTTTCATTTTTTTGAGGGCTTTAGAAATATCCTGACTTTGCAAAAAAGGATTCGTCGCTTGAATCAAAATAAATTGATCTTTGCCATCCGCCGCAGCTTGAGAATGAGCCAAGAACTCTAAAATCACTGATTCCGTCGAAGATTTATCATCAGCATTTTTTGCGGACCTATGGAAAATCTCAATCTTCTGGGATGGAATCAAACGAGCACAGGCGGCGATTTCATCACTATCCGTCGCCACAACAACTCGGTCCACTTCTGGGCAATCCACGGCCGCTTTCAGCGTCCAATGAAGCAAAGGCTGACCGCCAAGCAACTGAATATTCTTTTTAGGAATAGATTTGCTACCACCTCGAACTGGAATAAAGGCAATCGTCTGGATCGACATCAGCCTATCTTTCTCGGTATTTCAGTTTGTCTCGCTGAACTTGTTCAATCGGCAAGATTTCAGATTTTTTGTAGTTCAAAGCTTGATAAGCAGCCTTCACATCTCGGCAAAGCTTTTGAAGACCAGCAGGCTCAAGAGAAGCTGCATGATCTGTCCCTTTCCAAGTACGATCTTTTGTGAAATGTCTTTCAATCCAACGAGCACCCAAAGTAAAGGCTGCAACGTCAATTGCGATTCCCAAGTGGTGACCAGAGAAAGCAATTTCTTTCACTCGGCTTCCAAAACGATCCATAATTTTAGAAATTTCAAGCAAACAAACATCTTCAAAAGGAACTGGGTAACCAGAAGTACAAGAATACAAGATCACTCTTTTGGCCTGATTCTTTTCTTCGAAAAACTTCACAATTTTTTCTTGTTCATCTGTGGTTGTCATACCCAAAGAGATATGAACTTCACCTTTGTAATTGTCGCGAAGCTGTTCCAACATTTTATAGTGGTTGTTACAAGCAGACGGAACTTTAATAAACTCTGGATTCAAAGAGATGATTTCTTTTGCTGAAGTTGTATCCCAAACAGACGTCGAATAAACGATGCCCAGCTCTTCGCAATATTTTTTGAGCTTAGCATGTTGATCCACATTGAATTCCAAAAATTCCCGGTGAGCTCCGTAGGTATCGCCGTAGGCATTTGCAGGATTTGGATGAGGAGCATTGTATTGCTCTGGAGTTAACAATTCTTTATTGGTTCTTTTTTGAAATTTTGCGGCGTAAACGCCTGCATCACGAGATAGCTTTAAAAGTTCCTTAGCAGTTTCAAAATCACCTTTGTGATTACAACCGATTTCAGAAATAATTCGAGGTTCAAGATACGATTTCATTTTTACCTACTTTTTCCTGTTGATAGCTCTTGCAGTTCCCATTGATATGCGGATTTACAGATTTCATTAATATTATTATGGCTAGGGTGCCAGTCAAACTCTGTCTTTAGCTTATCTACTTTTGCTATGACCTGAGCCAAATCCCCTGGCCTACGCCCTTGCTCTAATGCTTGAAAATGAACACCAGAAACCAAGCGCATTGTGTCAATAATCTGCTTAACAGTATAACCACTGCCGTAGCCACAATTCATGATGGTCGACTTCATTCCCTGATCTAGCCTTTGAATTGCTTTTAAATGAATATTGGCCAAATCCACAACGTGGATAAAATCACGAACGGCTGTTCCATCCAAGGTTTGGTAATCAGTGCCAAATATTTGCAACTTTGGAATTTTGCCTACCGCAGCCAAAGCTGCCCTTTTGATTAAAACTGTGTGCTCATCGCCAATTTGTCCACAGCGACCTGTGGCTGTTGCCCCCGCCACATTGAAATATCGTAAAATCATGTAATTCATGCCTGTAGCGGCGGCAAAGTCCTGAATGACTCTCTCGCTCATCAACTTACTTCGGCCATAAGCAGTCGGAGGATCCGTTGGTGAGTTTTCATGAACGGGCTCTTTTCCCGGATCAGCATAAACCGCAGCCGTTGACGAAAAAACAAAGTTTTTGACTGGCGTTCCGCGAATGCCCTTAAGTAAACCAATGGTACCACCCAAATTATTGTCATAGTATTTTTCTGGATTGGTCACACTTTCCGCAACGCTGGTAAAGGCCGCAAAATGAATTACAGAATCAATTTTGTGCTGCTTTAAGGATCGATGCACCAAATCACTGTCATGAACATCTCCCAGAATCAAGGTCGCACCCGGATGAACCAATCTTGAAAATCCAGTCGAGAAATTATCAATAATAAAAACAGAAGCCCCAGCATCCACCAACTGCTCAACCGCATGCGAGCCAATGTAACCCGCGCCCCCAGTTACCAAAACTCTATTATTAAGTTTCATTTCTGACTTCATTGCATGCTTCCTTATTTCTTCCAAAAGAACTTAGGATCTTTTTGGTAGGCCTCAAAAGTTTGCATTTCTGCGTCTCGTTGGCTGACTTGAAGATTTCTTTGTGGCCAATGAATATTTAAATGTTGATCATCAAACCTGATTCCAGCTTCGCACTTTGGACTGTACTCATTGTCACATTTATAAAATACGTCAGCTTCTTCATCTCCCAGCACACAAAATCCATGAGCAAAACCCGCTGGTATCCAGAACCATCTAGGCTCACTTCCTGACAACTCCACAGTTGTCACTTGCCCAAAAGTTGGCGATCCAACACGAATATCAACAGCAACATCAAAAATTCTACCACGCAAACAAGTTACTAATTTCCCTTGAGGTTTATCCCACTGATAATGAAGCCCCCGCAAGACTCTTGAATTGGAACGAGAAAAGTTATCTTGAACAAATTGGTGTGGCAACCCCGCCTCTTGAAAAACGCTCGCTTTAAATCTTTCGCAAAAAAAGCCTCGATTGTCCGGAAAAGACTTTGAATGAATCAATGCCAATCCTTCAACAGGAAATTTTTCGACGATCATGTTGGGACCCCCATCCGCTTCAAACACATTTTCAACGATTCACGCCATTGGGGCATTTCTATACCAAATTGTTCTTTGACTTTAGTTTGATCTAGCCTCGAATTCAGTGGGCGCTGAGCTGCAGTCGGATAATCCGAAGTTGGAATTCCTTCTACTTTTTGAACCTTGAGCGGATGCTTCAAAGCCCTCGCCTCTTCAAAAATGGCTGACGCAAAATCTGCCCAATTTGTGAAACCCTGACCAGTGAGGTGATAGATTCCGAATTTAAATTTTTCCCCAGCTTTATACCGCTTGATAATTTTCCAAACATTTTCTGCTATGTCATAGGCATAGGTCGGCGAGCCTATTTGGTCATTTACAACCCTTAAAACATCGCGGTCTTTTCCCAGCTTCATCATTGTCTTTACGAAATTCTTTCCATTTTCCGAATAAACCCAAGAAGTTCTGAAAATAAAGTGCCGACAGCCCGAAGCCTGTATTGCATCTTCAGATGCCAGCTTAGTTTCGCCATACCAACTTAAGGGATTTGTTTCATCTGTCTCTTTCCATGGCTTTTCTCCGGCACCCGAAAAAACATAGTCAGTTGAAAAGTGAATCAATAATGCATCATTCTTACCACACCACCTGGCAATTTCTTTTGGCGCTCGAACATTAAGCTGCTCTGCCAAAAGTCTCTCTTCTTCGGCTCGATCTGTTTGAGTATAAGCTGAACACAAAACGACAATTTCAGGCCCCGCATGATCCAAATAACCTTCTAAAAAATCAGCTTTTTCAAAATTGGCATCATGGCTAGAAGCAAAGACAGTCACACCCTCCAGCTCTTTGGGAACTGTTTCATTAAAGGCTTGTGCCAGCTGTCCTTGCTTTCCAAAAACTAAAATCATCAAAAAATCAGGTTCGAAAGCCACTTTCGAACCTGCTCCTTAGTGATTGAATTGGCTTCTTTGCCAGATGTTTTGGCGTCAACACCAGGTATCTCTAGATTTTTTCTTCTCGTCAAATCTTCAACTTGATCGTCGCCAATTTTGCCTACGAAAAAATACTTACTTTCAGGATGAAAGAAATAAAATCCAGAAACTGAGCTAGCGGGTGTCATTGCGAAATTTTCGGTCAACTTCACCCCAGTCGCAACTTCGGCTTTCAACACATTCCAAATCTTAGTCTTCTCACTATGGTCCGGGCAGGCTGGATAACCTGGTGCTGGCCTGATCCCCTGGTATTTTTCAGCAATTAAATCCTCAGATGAAAGGGATTCGTTTAGCCCAACAAACTCTCTCATTTTCTTATGAGTCAGCTCCGCCAAAGCCTCAGCAATTCGGTCACCCAGAACCTTCACCATCAATGAATTGTAATCATCATTCTGCTTCTCAAGTTCAAGTGAATATTTCTCAACTCCACTGCCCGCCGTGGTCACAAACGCGCCAAAGCAGTCTTTCTTTCCAGAAGATTTTGGAGCAACAAAATCAGACAAACAGCGATACAATCCGCCAACTGCTTCTTTCTCGCGCTGTTGACGTAGAAAACAAAATCTCTCGATCGTTTTTCCTTCAGAATTGTAGATTTCGACGTCATCTTCATCCACTTGATTGGCGGACCAAAGACCCACAGTCACCTTCGGTTCGAATCGTTTTTCTTTTACAATTTTTTCAAGTAACGCTTTTCCATCACTCAAAAGCTTGGTCGCTTCATTCCCGTACTTAGGATGCTTCAATACCCCAGGGTAAAGCCCCTTTAAATCCCAAGCCCAAAAGAACGGAGACCAATCAATCAATGGAACAATTTCGTCTAATGAAAATTTCCATTCAAATACTCCCATTTGTTTAGGCTGCACTGGCTTAAATTGATCCCAGTTAGCTTTGAACTTTCGATTGCGGGCCTCCCGCAATGGCAAAATCTGAATCTCTTGGCGATTGGCCAAATGATCTTCGCGAATGCGATCATACATCACTCGCATTTCGCTAGCATATTTCACACGCTCGGCAGGATTCATAACCTTAGACATCACCTCGGTCACCAATGAAGCATCCGGCACATGTATAACAGGGCTTTCATAATGCTCAGCTATTTTTACTGCGGTATGAAGTTTAGAGGTGGTCGCTCCACCAATTAAAATTGGAATCTTAAATCCCTCTTTTTGAAACTCTTTAACATTGTAAATCATTTCATCTAAAGACGGAGTGATCAGTCCCGACAATCCGATTGCATCTACGTCTAACTCTTGAGCTTTCTTCAAAATCTCATGACAGGGAACCATCACGCCCATATCGAAAACTTCGTAACCATTGCAGGCTAAAACCACGCTCACTATATTTTTCCCAATGTCATGAACATCACCTTTAACAGTCGCCAACAAAACCTTGCCTTGCGACTTAGCTTTGCCTTTTTCTTTGAGCATATAGGGCTCAAGCACCGCCACGGCTTTTTTCATCACTCGAGCGGACTTAACAACTTGAGGTAAAAACATTTTACCTTGTCCGAACAGTTCACCAACAACTTTCATACCGTTCATCATTGGCCCTTCGATCACCAACAACGGAGATTTAAAATGCTCTAAGGCTTCCATGGTGTCTTGCTCGACAAAATCATCAATTCCTTTTAACAACGCATGGGTGAAACGATCTTGCAAAGAAAGCTCTCGCCACTTTTGGCCTTCTTCCTTTTCAACTTTATTCACCGATTTGAATTTTTCAGCCAATTTCAAAAGGTGATCTGTCGCCATTGGATTGCGATTTAAAATGACGTCTTCAACAGCCTCACGCAACTCAGGATTGATTTCCTCAAAAACCTCAAGCATCCCAGCATTCACGATCGCCATGTCCAGACCTGCTTTAATTGCGTGGTGTAAAAATACACTGTGCATGGCCTCACGAACGGTGTCGTTTCCTCGAAATGAAAAAGATAAATTCGACAAACCGCCGCTAGTCAAAACACCTGGGCATAGCTTTTTTACCTGGCGAATAGCTTCGATGAAATTGATGGCATAGGCATTGTGCTCTTCCATACCCGTAGCTATGGCTAAGATGTTCACATCAAAAATCAAATCAACAGGATTCAACCCCAATTCCTCAACCCAAATTCTATAGGCACGCTGACAAATTCTTATTTTGTCTTCAACCGTAGCAGCTTGACCTTTTTCATCAAAAGCCATCACAACTGCAGCCGCACCATATTTGGAAATCAGTTCCGCATGTTTTTTAAATTCCTCGGGTCCTTCTTTTAAGGAAATCGAATTGACGATGGCTTTACCCTGCACGCACTTCAGGCCCGCTTCGATCACTTCCCATTTAGACGAGTCGATCATGAATGGAACTTTTGCTATCTCAGGCTCTCCAGCCATCAAATTCAAAAAATGAACCATTTCCGTTTTGGAATCGAGCATTCCATCATCCATATTGATATCAATGACGTTGGCGCCGTTGTCGACCTGCCCACGAGCAATCACCAATGCATCTGAATATCTTTTTTCTTTGATTGCCTTACAAAAACGAATCGATCCTGCAACGTTGGTGCGTTCACCAATAAACACAAATGGCTTTTCACCACTGGCCGGAAGATTAAACGCCTCCATACCCGAAACAGAAAATGCCGGCGGCACATTGGGAATCTTTCGCGGCTTCATATCCTTGAGCTGACTGAAAATTCCTTTGATGTGAGCTGGAGTCGTTCCACAACAACCACCCACAATATTCACCAAGCCATCATCAGCATAATGAGCAAGCTCACCAGCTATCATTTCCGGAGTCTCATCATAACCTGTTGGAGCCAACGGATTTGGCAGTCCTGCATTTGGATAACAGCTGATATAGCAATCCGCGATTCTTGATAACTCTGAAAGAAATGGTCGCATCTCTTTCGCACCAAGCGCGCAGTTCATCCCAACACTCAATGGTTTTGAATGTTTGATCGAATTCCAAAACGCTGCCGTATTTTGACCAGACAAAGTTCGACCCGAAAGATCAGTGATTGTGACCGAAATCATTAATGGAGGTCTTTGTCCAAGTCTTTGCTCAATTCGTTGAATCGCAAATAAAGAAGCTTTTAAATTCAAAGTGTCGAATGTTGTCTCGGGCAATAAAATGTCCGCACCACCTGCCAACAGACCCAATGCCTGCTCTTCATAGGCATCCGCCAATTCGTCAAATGTAGAAGCACGGTAAGCCGGATCATTCACGTCGGGACTTAAACTTAAAGTCCGATTGGTTGGCCCAAGTGCTCCCGCAACATAGGTTTTTCGCCCAGTTCTTTTTTCGAAATCAAGGCATTCTTTTTTGGCAATACTAGCTGCTGCTTTGTTGATTTCAAAAGCCAAGGACTCTAGACCATACTCTTTCTGCGCTATAGAAGTTCCATTGAAAGTGTTGGTCTCGATAATATCAGCACCAGCCTCAAGATATTGACGGTGCACTTCTGCGATAACCTCTGGCTTGGTTAAACACAAAATATCGTTGTTTCCTTTAAGGTCTTTACTGTGTCCAGCAAATCGAGAACCTCGATAGTCGGCCTCTTCCAGCTTGTATTGCTGAATCATGGTCCCCATGGCACCATCCATAAAAACCATTCGTTTAGAAAATAGACTATCGAGCTCTTTCCAGAGCTCAGACTTAGGCAAATGCATATTGGAACCTACTTAAATTTTTTAACGATGTTGACGACCAAATCTGAGTCGTTAAGTACATAAAAATGTACGACCTTAGTTTTTGCAGCCAGTAGCCCCTCTACCTGTCGAGTCGTCCATCTTTGACCAATTTCCCGAGCATGCTCAGGATTCTTCAAAATTTCTTCTGAAAGAGCCTCAGGAATATCCACAAAAAAGTTCTTAGGAATCGACTTCAACTGCTCAACTGACTTTAAAACTTTAATACCCGGAATGATTGGAACCGTAATTCCAGCATCGCGACATTGTTTTTCAAATTGAAAAAACTTTTCGTTGTCAAAAAACATTTGAGTCACAATGTAGTCTGCGCCGGCCTCGATTTTTTTCTTCAGATACTCGATGTCCGTCTTTAAATTAGGGGCCTCAAAATGTTTTTCCGGATAACCAGCCACACCCACACAAAAATCAATTGCGGCATGATCAGCCATCTCTTCAAGATATTGACCCTTTCCCAATTCTTTAATCTGTTCAACTAAATCAGCTGCGTATTTATTTGAGCTTCGATCCTTTGAAACTGGTTTTTGAAAATTCAAATAATCTCCACGTAGCGCCAATACGTTTTGAATGCCCAAATAACCAAGCTCGATCATCGCATCTTCGGTTTCTTCTTTGGTAAATCCCTGACACAAAATATGTGCGACCGTGTCGATGCGAAAGCGATTCTGAATAATTCCACAGATTCCAATTGTCCCTGGTCGCTTTTTCATAATTCGGCGACGAATTGAACCGTCCGCCTGCTCATTGTAAGAAGCAGAGGATGAGTGCGCAGTGACATCAATCCAAGGAGGGTTAAAAGGCTGCAACTGCTCAACCGCCTCAATTAAATCTCGCACACTTCGTCCTCGCGGTGGCGGAACAATTTCATAACTAAACAATGTCGAATTCGCTTTTGCGATATGCTCTACAACTTTCACTGATTAATACCTCAATAGATTTTTCAAATAAACACCATAGCTCGAGCCCGGATAACTCTCTGCCAACTTTTCAAATTCTGAACGAGAAATAAAACCTTTGCTCCAAGCAATTTCCTCTAAACATGCGATCTTCAATCCCTGTCTTTGCTCTATCGTTTGAACGAACAAAGACGACTGCAACATGGATTCATGGGTTCCTGTATCAAGCCAGGCCACTCCACGCCCCATGGTTTCAACCTGTAACGACTTCATTTCTAAATATTTTCGATTCACATCTGTGATCTCATATTCACCACGAGCTGATGGTTTCAAAGCTTTTGCAATCGACACAACCTGATTGTCGTAAACATAAAGACCTGTCACAGCCCAATTGGATTTTGGAACTTTGGGTTTTTCTTCAATAGAAATCGCCTTCTTGGACGAATCCAATTCAACAACTCCGTAACGCTCAGGATCTTGCACATGATACGCAAACACTGTCGCGCCAGCTTTATTGCCACACGCTTTTTCCAACTGCTGAGGCACATCGTGCCCATAAAAAATATTGTCGCCTAAAATCAAAGTGACAGAATCACTGCCAATAAATCTTTCGCCAATCACAAAAGCTTGCGCAATTCCATTTGGCTTTTCTTGAATTTCATAAGAAAACTTTACACCCAGAAGACTGCCATCACCCATCAAATCTTCTATCATTGGCAAATCACGAGGTGTCGAAATAATTAAAATCTCACGGATCCCCGCAAGCATCAGCATCGAAATGGGATAGTAAATCGTCGGCTTATCGTAAATAGGAAGAATTTGCTTCGATAAACTTTTGGTTGCCGGGTAAAGCCTTGTGCCGCTTCCTCCAGCCAATACGATGCCCTTCATTAGCAAACTCCCTGAGCTAAGAACTTCACTTTGAACTCCTGACAGAAATTTCTTTTAACCAGTCATTGGCGGCCAAATACCACTCAACAGTTTTTTCTAATCCAGCTTCGAAATTAACAAACTCACGCTCAAAGCCCAATTCACCAATCGCTTTTGAATCATCAATTGCATATCTGAAATCATGACCAAGACGATCCTGAACAAATTCAATAGACTCTTCATGTTTTTTTCCATCAGCCCTTGGAGCTCGCCGATCCAAAACTTCACAGATTTTTTTGACCACATCCAAATTGTTGCGTTCGGAATTTCCGCCAAAACAATAGGACTCACCAGGAACACCTTTTTCCAAGGCCAACAAAACTCCACGGCAGTGGTCTTTAACAAAAATCCAATCTCGAATATTAGCTCCGCGTCCATAGACTGGCAACTTCTCGCCTCTAAGGGCCTGCGTGATCATTCGAGGAATTAATTTTTCAGGAAACTGTTTCGGCCCATAATTATTTGAGCAGTTGGTTATGATCGTCGGCAAACCGTAAGTATGAAACCAGGCTCTAGCGATGAAATCACTTCCCGCTTTGGATGCTGAATATGGCGAGTTAGGCGCATAGGCAGTCTCTTCATTAAACTTTCCAGTCTCACCCAGAGCACCAAAAACTTCGTCAGTTGAAACATGAATAAACCGAAAATCTATTTTCCCTTGCGCTTGATCTTTTAACCACTTCAATCTTGAAGCTTGAAGCAAGTGAAAGGTTCCCATGATGTTAGTTTGCAAAAACGCCTCAGGGCCCGTGATCGAATTGTCAACGTGGCTTTCCGCCGCAAAATGAACGACAGCAGAAAAATCATTTTTCTCAAATAGCTGACCCAAAAAATTTGCATCCTCAATTCGACCTTCTGCAAAATCGCAATCTCCGGGTTTTAAAAACTTTTTAAAGTTCGCCACATGCCCTGCATAAGTTAATGCATCTAAAATTGTGACTCGATAATTTTTCGAAAGTGCCAATTCAACAAAGTTGCTACCGATGAAACCGGCACCACCAGTGATTAATAGATGTTTTCGCGTTGCAGAATTTGAAGAACCCATAGCCTTTCAACATACATGAAGGCATTGATAATGATCAAGCAACTCAGACAACAAAGGAAAGATTAATTTTTTCGCACAGAACCATCTCGAGCAATTCATTATGAAGAAAAAAGTCAAAACGGCAGTCGTGCAATTACTCAAAATTCTATTTTCCATCGGCCTAATTTTTTGGCTCATTTCAAGTGGCAAACTCGAGTTTTCGAGCCTAAAAATGTTGCTCAATCCCATCTTTCTCTTGCCCTGCCTTGGGGCCGCTGGAGTTGGCCTGATTGCTGGCACTGAACGGTGGCGTCAATTTTTAATTTCACAAAATCTAAAGATCAGCTTTTTCCAAGCGGCTCAATTAAGTCTAATTGGATTGTTCTTTAACTTCGCAATTCCAGGAGGAGTTGGGGGAGATCTCGTAAAAGGATATTACATTACGCGAAACGCTCCTGAAGCAAAAATGAAAGCCGCTATGACTGTACTTATGGATCGACTGATCGGCTTATTTGCTATGCTCATTTTGGCTCTCACCGCCATGCTTACGCATTGGGATTTGGTTTCAGAACAAGCTCAACTTTTTATCATTTTCCAAATTTTAGTTTTGATAGCATTGGGCTTTGCATTGTTTTGGAGCTTAACTTTTTCTCGGCGATTGCATGCCCTGGGTTATGTCGAAAAAATCATTTCGCTATTGCCAAAAAACCATTCAATTTTAAGGACTTATCATGCTCTGACTGAATATCGTCACAGCAAGACCACCTTCGTTAAGACATTTTTATTAAGCCTAATTGCCCAAGCAGCCTCAATTGGATTTTTCATCATTGCGGGCTACGGCCTTGGGTTTTCAAACATTCCTATGGGCATTTATCTTTTTGTGGTCCCAGTCGCCTTTATGGTTCAAGCGGTGCCCGTATCTCCAGCCGGAGTTGGAGTCGGCCAAGCCGCAGCATTTTATTTGTTTAATTTAGCTCTTCCAGGCTCTGGCCCCGTCGGACCAGCCACCACCACTGCCTACCAATTGAGCCTTTTTCTTTATGGATTAATTGGAGCCTATTTTTACCTTGGGATTTCCAAAAAAATAAAAAGCTCTTAGAGCCAATCTTGTTATCCCAACAATATTCTGTTCATTTTCTGTAGAATTTGAAGAACAATACCAGACAACCTAATAGTGAATTGGCATTCCTAACATTACGCTAATTTCCAGGTAGGCAATCGAATTTGTATTTTGCGAGATAAAATTGATTTCATTTGTGGGAGCTTAAAAATGACACTTTTACTGAAGCAGCTTTTTGCATTTTTTAAACTTTTAAACTCAGACACGGGCACCAATCAATTGGCGTTTGGCCTGGCGTTTGGAGTCATTCTGGGATTTGCTCCAATTTTATCCCTTCAGGCCTTATTGGTTTTAATTATTTGTTTCTTTTTTCGAGTACAACTTGGGGCTGCCTTTCTATCGGCATTCTTCTTTAAATTTGTAGCTTACGCCTTTGACCCAATTAGCAACATATTAGGCCAATCGGTCTTAGAGTCTGAGTCCCTAAGACCATTGTTTATTTCACTTTACAATACCCCACTAATTCCCCTCACTCGCTTCAACAATTCTATTGTGATGGGCTCGGCCGTCATTTCAGCTGTATTGGTTGTGCCTTTATATTTTGCATTTAAAAAAGCAGTCCTTAAGTACCGCGAAACTGTTGTGGCCCGATATAAACAAACTAAGGTTTGGAAAATGTGGGCCAGCACATCTTTGTACAACTGGTACTCTAAATACGACAAATTATACGGAGCCTAATCATGACAAATAACGATAACTCCAACGACTTAGAAAACAAAACCAGTAAATCAAAAGTAGACCCAGCAAAAAAGCCAAAACCCAAGGGGCCCATTCGAACCGAAGCAATTGTGCCTTTTGTGATAGTGACAGTGCTGACCTATTCCTATTTTCACTTCTTTTTTGACTTGCACCTAAAAAAGGCCTTCGAGTTTGCTGGCTATGAACTTCTAGGCGCTGAGGTCGATATTGCCAAAGTTGAGACTAGTTTTTTTAACGGAACTTTCCGAGTTCAAGGAATTGAAATCACCAATGCCGAAAAGCCCGCCCAAAATATGTTGTCGATTGGCGACATTCGCTTTGGAATCCTTTGGGATGGCCTACTTAAAGCTCGCTTGGTTGTAGAGGAAATGGCAGTTGAGAAGATAGAGGTCGGCACTCCGCGAAAATCTCCAGGCAAAGTAAAACCTCCAACGCCAGAGCCCCCGCCACGAGATCCAAACAAACCTTCGGCCCTAGAAAAGGCAAAGGACCAGGCACTAGATACAGTTGAAAAAAAATATGAGCAGAATGCACTTGGGGACTTAGCCGCCATGCTCGGCGGAAACTCTGCAAATGATCAAATTGGCAAAATCGAAGACAACCTACCCAGTAAAATTAAGTTGGCAGCTTTAGAGAAAGATTTCCAACAAAAGCAAAAAAACTGGCAGGAAAAAATCGATTCATTACCAAAGGGGCCCGAGATTCAAGCTTTGGGTGATCGCCTGGCTAAAGTAAAAATAAAGGACTTCAAAAGTCCCCAGGAGCTTCAACAATCTCTTTCTGAAATTGACTCAATTCTTAAAGAGGGCGACGCCAAATACAAAATAGTTCAATCCGCGAGTGAGGTGCTAAACAGCGACATTAAAGGCTTCGACGCCTCGATCAAAGAACTCGATGAAATGGTCAAAAAGGATATGAAAGACCTCGAGGCTCGATTTCGAATTCCAAAGATGGATGCAAAATCTCTTTCAGAAAGCATTTTTGCACCCTATTTACAGCCTTACCTTAATCAGTTTACTCGATATAAAAATTTAGTTCAGAAATATGCACCCCCAAATTTAATGAAAAAGAAAGATTCTACTGAGGCTGACATAGAAATGCAGCCACATCCAAGAGCCAATGGCGTTACCTACGAGTTCGGCCAAAAGAACTCTTATCCAATGTTCTGGATTAAAAAAATATCGGTTAGCTCAAAATCCAGCAGTTCGCCTTTTTCAGGCGACATTGAAGGTCTAGTAACGGATGTGACTTCGAACCAAGTTTTAATTGAAAAGCCAACCGTCGCTACGATCAAAGGGGATTTCCCAAATCAACAAATCTCAGGGGTCAGCTCAAAGTTGATTGTGGACAATCTAAAAGCTGAAAGCAAAGTACACTACGATTTCGCGGTTGCTAGTTATCCAATTGAAGGTAAGGACTTAATTAATTCAAGCGATGCCCAGGTTTCTTTTAAAAAGGCTAATGGTTCCATCCGTTCCAACGGAGATCTAGTCGCTCTAAAAGATTTTTCATTTTCGCTCAATAGCCAGATCAAACAGGTCGATTATGTGGTCGCAGCCAACAATTCCAATGTTGAAGAAATCCTAAAGGGTGTATTTGCAGGGCTTCCCAATTTGTCGATCGATGCCGAAGGAAAGGGAATCCTGCCTTCTTTGAACCTAAGTGTTAATTCAAACCTGGGTTCCGAATTACAAAAAGGCTTCGAAAAACAACTTCAGAAAAAAATCGATGAAGCACGAGCTAAAATTCAGGAACTTGTTAATAACTCGATTGGCAAAGAAAGAGCCAAGCTAGAATCGGATTTCAATAAAATAAAATCACAAGCTGACGGCGAAGTAAAAAAAATCCAAGACCAAATTAATTCCGAAAAGAGCAAGGCTCAGGGCAAAACAGACCAAGCTAAAAAAGATGCTGAACATGGAGCAAAAAAAGGAATCGAAGATCAGGTAAAAAAAGCCCTGGGTGACGACGGCGCCAAAAAGCTGGACGATCTGAAAAAGAAATTCGGTCTTTAAAATTATTGGAAGTTATATAACATGGGCGTTACAAAACGCCCGAAGTGCTTGCCAATGGATTTCGATATTATCAAATTTCTTAATTTAGATTCATTTCTTAATAGCGATATTCAGAAAATTAATGGCCTCCGGAGACGCCCAATTGGTTGAACCAACGACTTTACGAATTAATTTTTGATCACCATTTACGATATATGATTCCGGCAAGCGCTCAGCGCGATAGAGCCTTCCAATTTCATGATTCAAATCCAAAATAATTTTGATATTTTGATTTCTAGACTTAGGAAATGCTTTCAAAAAAGCTTGGACATCTTCTACTGAAGAGTCTTCAGATACAGCTATCAATTGCACTCGGCCATCAAGCTCTTCGACCATTTTTATCATTGAAGGGAACTCCTCCAGGCACGGACCACACCATGATGCCCAGAAGTTCAAAACTACAGCCTGTCCTTTTAAATCAGAAAATCTAAATTCTTTTCCATCAATATCGACAGATTTAAAATCCGGCATCCCTTGGTTTTCCAAAATCTCAATTTGCTCAGCAATTTCAGCTTTAGACTCAGGAACGCTCACTTTTTTCCATTTAAAAAAAAGAACTGTAAAAATTAAGGCCAAAAAAATAGTTACTAATGTTGCTTTTAAGTACAATTTCATAAAGTAAGCCTCAACTCAAATTCCCTTCAAATCAAGCAGTTAGATCTTAAATTCTACCAACTAAACACTTCCCGACAGTCGCTCCAGTGTTTCCAAAAAGAAAAAGCCCTGGACTATTAAATCCAGGGCTTTTTTAATTTTTCTATTTTACCAATTAAGCTCTAGCTGCTTGGCGAGATTTCTTCTGTATTTTTTTAGCAGATTTTTTCTTAGCTGCTACTAAACTTACAGTCTTCTTAGCCACTTTAGACTTTACAGACTTTTCAGCCTTCTTATCAGATTTCTTCTCGCTTTTCTCTGACTTCTCTTCAACGTTTTTAGCTGTTTTCCAGTCGTAATCTACGAACTCCAAAAACGCCATCTCAGCGGTATCTCCAGGTCGTCGTCCTACCTTAATAATTCGAGTGTATCCACCTGGGCGAGACTCAAAACGCTTAGAAATATCAGTAACGATTGCATTTACTGTTTTTTCATTTGGAATTCTAGACATCAAAAGTCTTCTTGAAGCTAAATCACCCTTTTTACCAAGAGTGATCGCTTTTTCAACGTGACGTCGAATTTCTTTGGCCTTCACCACAGTCGTTTTAATTCTTCCATGTTCAACTAAAGAGGAAATCAAACCTCTAAACAATGCCTTCCTGGCATTAAATTTTCTACTAAAATATTTGGTTGCTCTTCTATGTGAACTCATTTTTCCACCTAATTATTGCTGCTCACGCTTTGAAGGAGGAGGAACATTTGGATCCCATCCTACAGGCGGCCAGCCGTCAATTTTCATTCCCAAACCCAAGCCCATCTCTGACAAAATCTCTTTGATTTCGTTCAATGATTTACGGCCAAAGTTTTTAGTTTTTAACATTTCAGCTTCAGACTTAACCACTAGCTCACCAATATATCTAATATTGGCATTCTTTAAGCAGTTAGCACTTCTTACAGATAACTCTAGATCATCAACTGATCTAAAAAGGTTTTCATTCAATGAAGAACCCTTGCTATCTTTAGTTTCCTCAACTGGCTCCATGCTCTCGTCAAAAGTAAGAAAAATCTGCAACTGTTCTTTCATTATCTTAGAAGACAACGCCACAGCTTCTTCTGGCTTTAATGAACCGTCAGTCCATACTTCTAAAGAAAGTGCATCATAATCAGTTCTCTGACCAACACGAGCATTGGCAACGCTATAATTTACTTTACGGATTGGACTATGAAGAGAATCAACGGCGATAAAGCCAATTGGATATTCTGCATTTCTAATCTCAGCTGCATCGTAACCTCTTCCGAAAGTTACAATAATTTCAGCATTAAAATTAGCGTTCGCTCCAAGCGTAGCAATATGCTGATCGGGATTCAAAATTTCAATTTGATCATTGGTTACGATATCTGAAGCAGATATTTTTCCAGGACCTTTTTTTGAAATTCGTAGAGTTTGAGGCTCAGAGTTATATTGTCTGAATCGAACTTCCTTAAGATTTAGAATAATATCTGTAACATCCTCTAAAACGTCTGGAATAGTTGTAAACTCATGAAGAACACCTTCAAATTTTACAGCAGAAACAGCTGAACCCATCATAGAACTCAATAAAATTCTACGAAGTGAGTTCCCTAAAGTTACTCCATATCCACGCTCAAGTGGCTTTACGGTGAATCTTGCATAATCATCACGTAATGTTTCTCTATCAACTTCAAAACCTTTTGGCTTAATCAAATCACGCCAAAAACGGTAATAATGCTCTTGCATAAACAAAAACCCCCAAAGGTGTAAATTATCGTGAGTAGTATTCTACGATCATGTTTTCTTCTACTGGTAGAGTTATCTCTTCACGCGTAGGAAGATCTTTAACTGTACCTTTAAAAGAACCGTGATCCGCTTCAAGCCAAGCTGGAACTGATCTTCGAGCAACAGACTGCATCGCACTCAAAACTCGGTTCATCTCACGACTTTTCTGATCAACTTCAACGACATCACCCTTTTTTAGAGTGTAGCTAGCTACGTTAACTCGTTTTCCATTAACCAAAATATGGTTGTGACTTACTAACTGCCTAGCATCTCTTCTAGAGTTAGCAAAGCCCAAGGTGTAAACTACGTTGTCCAGCCTTGCTTCCAAAACTTTTAACAATGCAGTTCCAGTAATTTCTTTAGATCTGTCAGCTATGCCGACATATCTAACGAATTGCTTCTCAGATAAACCATAATATCTTTTTGTTTTCTGTTTTTCTCGAAGTTGCAATGCAAACTCAGAAAACTTCAATCTTGCCTGACCATGTTGGCCCGGAGGATAAGGTCGTCTTTCGAATGCACATTTGTCTGTGTAACAACGATCACCCTTTAAAAAGAGCTTCATGTTTTCACGTCGGCACAACTTACATACACTATCATTAATGCAGCTCATGCTTTACCTCTTAAATTCGTCGGCGTTTAGGAGGACGACATCCGTTGTGAGGAACCGGTGTTACATCCTTCAAAGATAAAATTCTCATACCCACAGCCGCTAAAGCTCTTATCGCTGGCTCACGTCCAGCTCCCGGCCCTTTTAAAAACACTTCACAAGAACGCATTCCAGCGTCCATTGCTTTTTTTGCTGCATCTTCGGCTGCCATTTGTGCCGCAAAAGGAGTTCCTTTTCTAGAACCCTTAAATCCCAGCATACCAGCAGAACACCAAGAAACTGTGTCTCCTGCTGGATCCGTGATCGTCACAATTACGTTTCCAAAATTTGCATTAATAAAGCAACTTCCCTGAGGAACGCTCTTCTTAATCTTCTTCTTTACTACTTTTTTATCAGCAGTCGTATTCATCAATTACTCCAAATTATTTTAAACAGCTTTTTTCTTGTTTGCGATGGTTTTACGAGGACCTTTTCTAACTCGAGCATTTGTACGAGTACGCTGACCTCTAACAGGTAAACCTTTTCTATGTCGGATGCCTCTGTAACAGTTCAAATCCATCAATCGCTTGATAAATAGGCCAGTTTCTCTTCGAAGATCACCCTCAACTTTGAAGCTAGCTTCAATTACTGATCTGATTTTCGCTACCATTTCATCCGTCAACGCATCAGTTCTAAGCGTTTGACCGATTCCAGCCTCTTCACAAATTTCCTTCGCACGAGAACGTCCAATTCCATAGATATAAGTCAAAGCAACTTCTACCCGTTTATTTCTCGGAAGGTCGACACCTGCTAATCGTGCCATAATTATCCCTGCCTTTGCTTATGCTTAGTGTTTTCGCAAATCACTCTAATAACGCCTTTGCGCTTAATGATTTTGCACTTGTTACAAATTTTTTTAACTGATGGTCTTACCTTCATAAGTTCACCCAACTTAGATGCAATTTTTTATAAATTTTAAAATTCAAAAAAATCGCTGTTAATGTTCTAACTACTTAAAATTGCTTAACAATTACGAGAAAAGTTAAAAAAAAGCAAATTTAGGTTGGTCAACGTAACATTCGAACTAGATATTGTCCATAGCTTAACAAAAAAATTAAACTATGTTTTCGAAATAGTTTGAACTATTTCGGAATAGACAATTACTGGCTCCCTTGATCCGTCAATCTCAACATATTTACCAAGTTCTTTAAAATATGCTCGAAGAGGAAGTGTATTTTCTTCATATGTCTTCAATCGCGTAGCAATCACATCTTCTTTGTCATCATTTCTTTGAATGACTTCTCCTCCACATAAGTCGCAAGTGTTTGCAACTTTTGAAGGATTTGAAATTATGTGATAGACAGCCCCACACGACTTACAAACCCTACGTCCCGTCAACCTATTAAGGAGCTCCTCTTTCTGCACCTCAAGGAAGATCGCTTTTCCGATATCTAAATTTCTCTTCTTAAGAATCAATCCTAACGCTTCAGCTTGATTTCTAGTTCTCGGAAAACCATCAAGGATAAACAATTTACCTTTAAGTTCGGCCAGTACTTCATCTACCATGCCGATTACAATGGCATCAGGAACTAACTCTCCCTTATCCATAAATGACTGAGCTTCTAAGCCCAATGAAGTTTTATTTTTTATTGCTGCTCTAAATAGATCCCCAGTAGAAATTTGAACCATTCCAAGCTTATCTGTTAAAAAGCTAGATTGAGTTCCCTTTCCAGCCCCTGGAGCTCCAAATAAAACAATATTCATTAGTATTGAACCCTTCGACTTCGAATTTTAGCCCCCTTCAACAACCCCTCATACTTTTGAGAAATAAGGTGAGATTGAATTTGCTGAGTCGTATCCAATGCAACTCCAACTAAAATAAGTAGTGAAGTTCCGCCAAAATAAAATGGAACATTAGCCAAACTAATCAAAAGCCCAGGAAGGATGCAAATCACACTCAGGTAAATTGCTCCACCCACATTAACTCTATCCAATACTTTCTGAATAAACTCAGTAGTGCTTTTTCCCGCACGAACGCCAGGTATAAAACCACCGTATTTTTTTAAATTTTCAGCCACATCATTTGGATTGAAAACAATTTCGGTATAGAAAAAACAAAAGAAAACAATCAAAGAAACAAATAACACGTTATAGATAGTACCACTCGGACTTAGAGCGTCCTGTAATGACTTCAACCATGGAGTATGAACAAACTGCGCCATTGTTGCCGGAAACATCAAAAGAGAACTTGCGAAAATTGGCGGAATTACTCCAGAAAAATTTATTTTTATAGGCAAGTGGCTAGAAGGAGTAGTCATCGCATTCATCCCACTTCCTCTCTGAGAGTACTGTATCGGAATTCGTCTTTGAGCAACTTCCATAAAAATTACAGCGGAAATGATTAGCACCATCAATGCTAGAAGTACCAAAAAAACCGCACCTGACATTTCTCCGTTTTTTAACAAAGTAAACAACTGCTGACCGCCATTTAAAACAGATGCCGCAATACCAGTAAAGATAATCAGACTAGATCCATTACCTATTCCACGCTCAGTGATTTGCTCCCCAAGCCACATTATAAAACTTGAACCAGCAGTTAGAGTAATAATAGTCATTAGCTGAAAAGGCAAAAAACCAACAACTGGTGACAACACCAAAGAACGGCCCTCTGGACTAGTTGAGCTCATCAACCAAGTACTAATTCCATAACCTTGTACAATACATAGTAAAATCGTCGCATATCGCGTGTACTGGTTTATTTTTCTACGTCCAGGTTCGCCTTCTTTTTTCAAAGCTTCAAGATAAGGCACAGCTGAAGTTAAAAGCTGAAAAATAATAGAAGCCGAAATGTAAGGCATTATACCTAAAGCAAAAATCGAAAACTGAGATAGGGCGCCACCAGTGAATGTATTAAAGAGTCCAAATATTCCACCACTTTGTGCCTGGAAAAATGAAAATACCGCACCACCATCAACACCAGGGGTTGGTACGTGAACTCCGATACGATAAATCGCCAACATCACTAAAGTGAATAGAATTCTTTTAGTAAGCTCAGCATTCTTTGAAGCGTCTCCGATATTTGCCACTACTTAATAACCTCGACTTTGCCACCAACAGCCTCAATTGCTGATTTAGCTTTTGCGCTAAATTTTTGAGCTTTTACCGTCAATGATTTCGTAAGCTTACCATTTCCAAGAATTTTCAATGGAAGTTTATGGATCACGCCAGCTTCTTTCAAAACTTCTGGAGTTACTGTTCCACTGAAATTCTCAAGCTGTGCTAAGTTAACAACTGAGTAAGTCGTTGCGAAATCAACATTGCTAAAACCATATTTTGGAAGACGGCGCATCAAAGGAGTTTGACCACCCTCAAAACCTCGTCGAACTTTTCCACCACTTCTCGCAAGCTGTCCCTTATGTCCTTTTCCTGCTGTCTGCCCTAATCCAGATCCACGTCCTCTGCCAAGACGCTTCTGGTAATGCTTAGATCCTTCTTTAGGTGCTAACTGTGATAATAGACTCATATTTACCCCTGAACTTCAACTTCAACTAAATGCTGAACTTTCATTATTTGACCGCGGTTTGCTGCATTGTCTGCAATCACCACTGAATGGTGTCTTTTTCTCAAACCAAGAGCTTCAATAGTTGCTCTTTGAGTTTTCGAAGAACGACTCAATCCTCTTTTTAAAGTGACTTTAAAAACTTTTTTCATAAACAACCTCTATTCGGCAGCTGTTTTCAACTGTTTAAGACCATTTAAAGTTGCTCGAACTGCGTTGTGAGGATTTCTTGTTCCAACACATTTGGTCAAAATATCTTTGACTCCTACAGACTCAAGAACCGCTCGTACAGCACCACCCGCAATAACTCCAGTACCTGGAGCCGCTGGCTTCATGATAACTTTTGCAGCGCCAAACGTGCCAATTACTTCATGAGGAATAGTTCCCTCTTTTAATGACATAACTTGAGACGCTTTTTTTGCGGAGCGACTTGCTTTACCAATTGCTTCAGGAACTTCACCTGCTTTACCGGTACCGAAACCAACTTCGCCAGTTCCATTACCAACAACCACCAATGCTGCAAAAGAGAATCTTCGTCCACCTTTTACAACTTTAGTTACACGATTGATTGCAACAACTCTCTCTTCAAATTCAGCTATAACCTTTTCCATCAAATATCTCCTTAAAAGTTCAAGCCACCCTCGCGGGCGCCCTCAGCCAAAGCTTGAACTCGGCCATGATAGATAAAACCATTTCGATCAAATACAACATCAACTATTTTCTTTGCTTTAGCCAACTTAGCCACTTCAACGCCAACCGCCTTAGCCAGCTCTTTTCCGGCTAATTCAGTTTTCATTGATAACGAAGACGCGGAGACCAAAGTTCCTCCAGTGACGTCGTTAATAACTTGTGCATACATATGCTTTCCGCTTCGAAAAACACAAAGTCTTGGACGAACATCAGTTCCCTTGACTGTCTTTCTAATGCGAATTTTCTTAGTCAATCTAGCAACTGAACGTTCACTTGTTTTTTTTCTGAATTTCAATTTCATAACTACCTCACCTATTTTCCAGCCGACTTACCAGCTTTACGTCGAATATGCTCACCTGCATACCGAACACCTTTACCCAAATAAGGCTCTGGCGGACGAAAACCACGGATTTTAGCAGCAACTTGACCCACCAAACTTTTACTTGCCCCAATAACACTAATGTTAGTCTGCTTATCAACTTTAATTTCAATTCCCTCTGGGATTTCGAAATTAATTGGATGAGAAAATCCTAGAGATAGCTCTAGCTTCTTTCCAGAAACAGCAGCTCTATATCCAACGCCATGAAGTTCTAAACCTTTTGTAAATCCTGCTCCAACCCCAGTAACCGCACTTTGCAACAAAGCTCGATACATACCGTGCAAAGATTTAGCAGTCTTGGTCTCAGAATTTCGAGACAAAACGACTTTCTTTCCTTCGATTTTCGCCTGCACTTCAGGTCGCAATGCAATCTTTAAAGATTGCTTAGCTCCTTTAACTACAAGTTCATTGCCTGCGCCCAAAGTTACTTGGACTTTATCATCAAAATATACAGGTGCCTTACCAATTCGTGACATTTTTCACCTACCAAATCTTACAGATCAACTCACCACCAAGATTTTTCTTTTGAGCTTGTTTGTCGCTCATAAGTCCTTGGCTAGTGGAAAGAATTGTCATACCAAATCCTGAACGAACTACAGGAATTTCATTAGACTTAACATACACTCTTCGACCTGGACGACTGATGCGGTCAATCTTTGTAATCGCATGCTCTCCAGATTCATTATACTTAAGATAAACTCGCATAATTCCTTGCTTGCTATCTTTGGCAACCTTGAAAGATCGAATCAATCCGTTTTCAGCTAAAATCTCAGCAATTCCTGAGCGAAGCTTTGAAGCTGGAATATCAACCTTCTCGTGTCTTGCAGTTCCTGCATTTCGAATTCTTGTTAAAAACTGAGCAACTGTATCCATTTTTACCTCACCTTACCAGCTGGCCTTAGTAACGCCTGGAAGTTTTCCATCCAAAGCTAACTGTCGGAAAACGATTCTTGAAATACCAAATTTTCTATAGTTTCCGCGAGGACGTCCGGTAACTTCACATCGAGTAATTGACCTATTTGGATTTGTATCCTTTGGAAGGTCTTGCAATTTCTTTCGAGCTACCATTCTGTCATCTTCAGTTAAACTCATATCCAAAGTTTTCGCTCTCAATTCAGAGCGATATTTATGATATCTTTTTGCCAACGCTTTTCTTTTATTATTTTTTTCAATACTTGCTTTACGCGCCATAAATCATCCTACTTTCTAAACGGCATTCCAAGAGCATCCAACAATGCCTTGCCGTGCGCATCAGTTGTTGCAGAAGTGCATATAGTAATGTTCATTCCTCGAACCTTCTCAACTCGATCATAATTAATCTCAGGAAATACGATCTGCTCTTTTAAACCCATGTTGTAGTTCCCGCGTCCATCAAAACCTTTACTAGGCAAACCTCGAAAGTCACGAACCCGCGGCAACGCCAAAGAGTTCAAACGATCCAAAAATGCCCACATACGCTCACGTCTTAAAGTCACTCGAACACCAATCGCAAGTCCAGCTCGCAATTTGAAGTTTGAAATCGCCTTTTTAGATTTAGTCATCACTGCTTTTTGGCCAGTAATAGCCGTAATTTCGTCAGCAACCTGTGCCAAAATTTTTGGATTTTGCACAGCTTCACTTGTACAAACACTTACGATAATTTTTTCCAATTTTGGAACTTGCATTACATTTTCAAGTCCCAACTGCTTTTGAAGCGCAGGTACTATTTCTTTAGTATACTTTTCTTGAAGACGATTCATTTGATCTCCCTTATAAAACTTCTGGTGCAAGAGAAACAATTTTCACAAACTGCTTTCCACGCAACTCTCTCGCCACTGGACCAAAAATACGAGTTCCAATTGGCTCTTTTGATGCATTTATTAATACAGCAGCATTGTCATCAAATCTAATATAGCTGCCATCAACTCTTCTCAATTTATGAACAGTTCTAACTACAACTGCTTTTGCAACGTCACCTTTTTTTACTTTAGCTGTCGGCAAAGCTTCTTTAATAGAAACAATAATCACATCGCCGATTTGCGCATATCTTTTCTTAGAGCCGCCCAAAACCTTGATGCACATTACTTCTTTAGCGCCAGTATTATCAGCAACATTCAATCTAGTTTGCATTTGAATCATAATGACACCTCTTAATTTTTCGCCGATTCAACGATTTCAACTAACGAAAATCGTTTTGTTTTACTAAGCGGACGAGTTTCGTGAATGCGAACCATATCACCCACTTTTGCCTCATTTTTTTCATCATGAGCTTTAAATACAGAAGTACGTTTCATATATTTTCCGTATTTAGCATGCTTGACGGTTCTGTAAATTAATACCGAAATTGTCTTATCCATTTTGTCGCTAATAACTTCGCCAACAATTTCAATTCTACGACCGCGTGTATTTGTAGTCTCTTTCATAATCAACCTCTATTATCTAGCGATCTTTTGAACCATAGCCGTATTTACACGGGCCAGATTTTTTCTAATTTTTCTAATTTCCAAAGGATTTCCCAACTGCCCTAATGAATTTTTCATTTTGGCATCAAACAACTCTTGCGTTAGAGATCCTTTTTTCTTCTTCAACTCAGTTACAGCCAAGTCTTTCAAATCTACATATTTCATCGTCTACTCCCGAACCAAAAATCGAGTTTTAAAAGGCAACTTATGAGCAGCTCTCAAAAATGCTTCCGCAGCCTGCTCTCTAGTAACACCATTCATTTCAAACAAAATTTTACCAGGAAGAACACGTGCTACCCAGTACTCAGGATTTCCTTTTCCAGAACCCATTCGCACTTCAGCTGGTTTTTTAGTTACCGGAACATCTGGGTACACTCGGCACCAAATTTTACCGCCTCGTTTAATTGAACGAGAAATCGCAATACGACCAGCCTCTAACTGTCTAGCAGTAAGCCGACCCTCTTCAGTAGCCTGTAAACCAAAATCACCAAAATCAAGATTACTACCTCGATTAGCAAAACCTCTAGCTCTGCCAACGAATTGCTTTCTATGCTTAACTCTCTTAGGACTTAACACGACCAGCCTCCTCTACCTCACGTGCAGAAAGGATATCACCTTTGTAGATCCAAACTTTCATACCGATAATTCCGTATGCAGTCTGAGCCTCTGCCGTTCCATAATCAATATCTGCACGAAGCGTATGAAGAGGAACACTCTTCTCGTTGTACCACTCTGTGCGAGCAATCTCCGCTCCATCAAGACGTCCTGAAACTTTAACTTTAATTCCTCGAACTCCACCTTTAATTGCGGCAGCTATTGCTTTTTTCATCGCTCGGCGCCATGAAATTCGCTTTTCCAACTGGAGAGCGATGCTCTCTGCAACCAAAGTTGCATCAATGTCTGGCTTTCTAACCTCTTGAATGCTTAAAAAAACTTCGTTTGGAGTCAACTTCTGAACATCTGCCTTAAGTGAATCAATTCCAGTGCCTTTTTTTCCGATAACAACACCAGGACGAGCAGTATGAATAATGACTTTAACTTTTTTTGCCGCGCGCTCGATTTCAATTTTAGCGACACCAGCATGTTTCAATTTTGCCTTTAGGTACTTTCTAAGCTTCACGTCTTCATGAAGATATTCATAATACGCATGCCCTTTAGCATACCAACGCGAATCCCAAGTTCTAATAACTCCAAGTCTTAATCCAATTGGGTTTACTTTTTGTCCCACGAATTACCTCTCATCCAAAACAACGTTGATATGACTCATTCTTTTACGAACACCAGTAGCCCGACCTTGAGCTCTTGGGCGAAATCGCTTCAACACTGGCCCTTGATCTACGAAAATGGTTTTTACATAAAGCTTATCCAAATCCATAGTTTTCTTATAATCAGCGTTTGCAACAGCAGATTCGATAATTTTCTTAATCATAGACGCAGATTTTTTATTCAAAAATGTTAGCGTTTTAATAGCTTCGCTAACATTCTGTCCTCTGACCAAATCAGCAACCAATCTTGCTTTTTGCTCACCTACTCGTGCGTATTTTAAACTAGCTTTTACTTCCATATTTCACCCCGCGCCTATTTCTTAGCCGCTGCAGCCGCTGCAGGGGCAGCTTTCTTTTCAGCGTGACCATTAAAAGTTCTAGTAGGCGCAAACTCACCATATTTATGACCAATCATATTTTCAGTCACATATACAGGAACAAATTTTCTTCCATTATGAACCGCGAACGTAAGACCAACCGCTTCTGGCAAAACAGTAGAACGTCGTGACCATGTTTTGATAACTTTTTTATCATTTTTTTGGATCGCATGATCAATCTTCTTCCAAAGATGATTATCAATAAATGGACCCTTTTTAATTGAACGTGCCACAGCTCACTCCTACTTACGTCTCTTGACGATACTTGCGTCAGTGCGTTTGTTGTTACGAGTTTTATATCCCTTACAAGGTTGACCCCAAGGAGTTACAGGGTGATGACCCTTACCAACACCTTCACCACCACCAAGTGGGTGATCAACTGGGTTCATATGCATACCACGAACTGATGGGCGAATGCCTCTCCAACGTGATTTTCCTGCTTTACCCAGGTAAATATTTTCATTGTCGGTGTTTCCAACTTGGCCAATTGAAGCTCTACAAACCGAAAGAACCAACTTAACTTCACCAGAAGGCAAACGTACCTGACAATATTTTCCGTCTTTAGATACCAATACAGCGCTAACACCAGCTCCTCGAGCCACCTGAGCACCCTTACCTGGCCGCAATTCAACATTGTGAATTGTTGTACCAACCGGAATTGCTCCCAAAGGTAATGAGTTACCCGGTTTAATATCGGCTTTATCGCTAGACAAAACTTGATCACCAACATTCAAACCAATTGGAGCAATAATGTATGCCTTAGTACCATCTACATAGCCAATCAAAGCAATACGGCATGTTCTATTTGGATCGTACTCAATTGCTAAAACTTTTGCCGCAACGTCTACCTTAGTTCGGTTGAAATCCACCAAACGGTATCTTCTTTTATGTCCACCGCCAATATGGCGCATGGTGATCATACCAGTGTTATTACGAGCAGCAGTTTTTCGCAAAGCTTCAGTCAAAGACTTTTCTGGATACTTTTTGGTGATTTCTTTAAAATCAAATCCAGTTGAGTTTCTACGAGCAGTCGATGTCGGACGAAATATTTTAATACCCATATACTACGCTCCCTCAAACAAAGCGATTTTGTCGCCCGCGGCTAATTTAACAAAAGCCTTTTTCCAATGAGGAACTTTTCCGCGACCAAATTTAGTCACTTTTGCATGCCCACGACAAACACTTGTCTTCACAGACTGCACTTTTACTTTAAAGTTCTTCTCAATTGCTGCTCTAATTTCTGTTTTATCTGACTCCAAAGTCACTTCAAAAACATAAATACCAGCGGCATTATGATATGTATTCTTTTCAGTTATCAATGGTCGCTTAATGATTTGCTTCATATCTCAACCCCTAATCCATCGCACAGCGATCAACGATTTGAGCCACAGACTCTTTCGTGATCACAGCCGTATCATATTTTAACAAATCAAAAACATTCATCCCTTCAACTTCTAAATATTTAAATTTAGGTAAATTTGAAGATGCCTGCTTAAATTTGCTATCAGTCTTAGAATCAATCAAAACAGCCTTACCAAGACCAAACGCCTTAAGACGCTTAGCTAACTCAGCAGTTTTGCCCTCCGACTTCATAGTATCAACCACAATAAGTTTTCCCTCAGAAGCCAAATGAGAAAGAGCCATTTTCAAGCCTAGTTTTCTCATTTTCTTAGGAAGCGCATATTCGTATGATCGCGGAACCGGACCAAACAGCTTAGCTCCACCTGGCATCAAAGGAGATCTCGTAGAACCCTGACGAGCGTTACCAGTTCCTTTTTGTTTAAATGGCTTTTTACCACCACCACTTACCAAGCTTCTAGTCTTAACCATGTGAGTGCCTTGACGTCGCTTTGCAAGCTGCCACTGCACAACTTCATGAAGAATTTCTTTTTTCACAGGAACTTCGAAAACTTCCTTAGAAAGTTCGATCGTTCCAACTTTTTCTTTTTTCCAATTTAATACATTAGCAGTAGACATGATTAACCCCTAACCAATCTAACCAATGAGTTGCGAGCGCCAGGAACTGGCCCCTTAACCATCAGTACATTTTCACCAGGGATAACATCAACAATCTGAACGTTTCTTACAGTGATTGTTTCGTCTCCATAGTGACCAGGAAATTTCTTACCTGGCATTACTCGACCTGGCCATGTTCTGTTACCAGAAGAACCTGGTCGACGGTGAAACTTAGATCCGTGAGCAGCAGGACCGCCCGCAAAATTCCAACGCTTCATTACACCCGTAAAACCATGACCCTTAGAAACTCCGGTCATCGCTACTACGTCGCCTTTTTTCAAACTTTCAATAGAAACCTGAGCACCCAATTTGATTTCAGAAGCAAGCTCTTGACGAAGCTCCCGAACAAACTGCGCACCTGTCTCTAAGCCAGCTTTTTTAAAGTGACCATTCTCAGACTTAGACGAGTTCTTAGCTTTTTTAGGTCGACAAGCAACCTGGACAGCCGAATATCCGTCTTTGTCCTGAGTTTTAAGTTGAGAAACAACCCAAGGCTCATATCGAAGAACTGTTACTGGAACAGCTTCACCTTGTTCGTTATAGATTGTAGCCATTCCCTCTTTAAAGGCAAAAAGGCCGCTTAATTTGACTTCACCGTTTGACGGTGTCGCTACTTCCGTAGCTTCTTTATTTTCGCTCACGAATTTCTCCTATCAGATCGCTGACAGTTTAATTTCAACATCAACACCTGCAGAGAGGTCGAGTTTCATGAGCTGATCGACAGTCTGCTGAGTGGGTTCTAAAATATCTAACATGCGTTTATGAGTACGAATCTCAAATTGCTCGCGAGACTTTTTATCCACATGGGGCGAGCGCAGGACGGTATAACGATTAATTCGAGTTGGCAAGGGAATTGGTCCCGCAACTCTAGCACCAGTTCTGCGTGCAGTCTCAACAATCTCTTTTGTAGATTGATCTAGCAATTTGTGATCGAAAGCCTTTAGGCGAATTCGAATCTTCTGACTATTCATACACTTTCTACTTTCTTGAACCGCCATCTCTTATCTTCTGCCATCGCCGCTAAAGCTTTGATTTTGCAAGAGTTCCCGGTTCCGTAAAATGCCAAAACACCTCCTATGAGCCTTCCAAAAGTTGCTGCCAAATCAATTATATAGGATTTGGTGCTCAACTTCTGGGACCCGAGAGGTGTTTCCAGCGTGACAGAAGCGGGAATATGCATCAGCGAACAAAGTATTGTCAAAAGGAAATATAATTATTTTTAAATTATTTTTGACAAACGCAAAAACAAATTAAAGACGACCCAATTTAGCCAAAATTTCATCTCTCACCTTTGGCGGAACTGGGCAATATTCTAAAAACTCCATTGAAAAACTGGCTCTTCCTTGGGAAAGCGAACGCACATCTGTAGCATAGCCAAATAAAGTCGCTAAAGGCACTTCAGCGTTTATAACTTGCCCACCGCCAGGTTTGACATTCATCGAGAGCACCTTGCCTCTACGAGCATTTAAATCGCTAATCACCCCACCAACAAAATCGTCCGGGGCAGAAACCTCTAACTTCATAATTGGTTCGAGCAAAATAGCCTGGGCCTTTTTAACAGCCTCCCTAAATGCCAATGAAACCGCAGCCTTTGCTCCCGCTTCATTTGCTGGAGAATCTGGAGGATACGACAAATCCAAAAGTTCGCACTTCATGTCTATTAAGCTGTAGCCGGAAATTGGGCCGATCTCAGAGGACTCTTTCAATCCGGCTAGCGCTGCCTTTTGAATTTCCTGAGGAACCGCCCCAGGTTTGCCAGAAACTAATTTAGACTCAACCTTCAGACCCGAACTTTTTTCAGCTGGCGCTAGAGCGACAATAGCTTTTACATTTTGATTTTCACCAGCAATCATTCTGTCAAAAACATATTCAGCCTTTGCCGGTGATGAAATTGTTTCACGGTAGGAAACTTGTGGCTTTCCGACATTAGCTTGAATTTTATGTTCTCTCTTCAGTCGATCCACTAAAATATCTAAATGGAGCTCACCCATTCCTGACAAAAGTGTTTGCCCGGTTTCGATATCATTTCTTAAGCGCGCAGAGGGATCTTCTTTAACCAGCTTC
Source organism: uncultured Bdellovibrio sp. (assembly GCA_964505225.1). Classification (GTDB taxonomy): domain Bacteria; phylum Bdellovibrionota; class Bdellovibrionia; order Bdellovibrionales; family Bdellovibrionaceae; genus 21-14-0-10-47-8. The sequence goes on from CAZDHC010000005.1 coordinate 50,422, forward strand.
TCAAGACCTGCCATCATTTTATCTTGATCAGCTGAGGACTTCGCCTCGACCGCAACAGAAATAACTGGCTCGGGAAAAGTAATGCTTTCAAGAACGACAGTTCTTTTTGAGTCACACAATGTATCACCAGTGCCAGTAAACTTTAACCCAACTACTGCGCCGATATCGCCAGCTCTTAAAGAGGGAATTTCAACTCGGGAATTTGCGTGCAATCTAACCAGCTTTTGAATTCTTTCTTTTTTATCAGTTCTAGGATTTTGAAGCGCGTCTCCAACTTTTACGACCCCAGAGTAAACACGAATATAAGTTAACGACCCCGCGAATGGATCACTTGCAATTTTGAAAGCTAAAGCAACTGCCGGCTCGTCAAAATCAGTTTTACAAATAATTTCTTTATCTGAATTTCCAGGATCAACACCGACAATAGCCGGAACATCCAATGGACTAGGCAAATAAGCGACGGTTGCGTCTATCAATGGCTGAACGCCCTTATTTTTAAAAGCAGCTCCACACAAAACTGGAAACGCCTTAAGCTCCAGTGTTCCTTTTCTAAGCGCGCCTCGAAGGTCTTCCGGAGTTGGAACTTCACCACCCAGATATTTTTCCATCAATGCATCGTCAAACTCGACAATTTTTTCAATTGTCTCAAATCTTACTCGCTCAACATCCGCTTTCATATCTGCTGGCACGTCGGCAATTTCAAATTTTTCTCCAACACCCGATCCATCCCAAATGTAAGCTTTGTTTTCAATTAAATCGACCACTCCTCTAAACGAATCTTCGATTCCAATTGGCACTTGTATTGGAATTGGATTTGCGTTCAATTTTTCTTTAATTGAGTTCACGCTCATCACAAAGTCCGCACCAACTCGGTCCAATTTATTGATGAAACAAATTCGCGGAACTTTGTGCTTGTTTGCTTGTCGCCAGACTGTTTCAGACTGAGCTTCAACTCCACTGACACCATCAAATACTGCAATTGCTCCGTCTAAAACACGAAGAGATCTTTCAACTTCGATTGTGAAATCCACATGCCCCGGAGTATCGATAATATTAAGCCTATGCTCTTTCCACAAAAGAGTAGTAGCCGCAGCTGTAATTGTAATTCCACGCTCCTGCTCTTGCTCCATCCAATCCATCGTGGCAGCGCCATCATGGACCTCGCCCAACTTATGATTTTTACCTGAGTAATATAAAATCCTCTCGGTAGTGGTCGTCTTACCGGCATCAATGTGAGCCATGACTCCAAAATTTCGAGTGAACTTCAATTCGGATAAAGTTTGTGGATCTAATATTGACACTTTTTCATTACCTCAAAAAAAAATCGGCCAGCTTTTGCTGACCGATTTTAATCATTTTTTGAATCAAATCAACTGTCTTAGTCAGTTGATTAAATTTACCAATTGTAGTGAGAGAATGCCTTGTTGGCTTCTGCCATCTTGTGCACATCTTCACGTTTTTTGATCGCATTACCACGATTGTTGTAAGCATCCAAAAGCTCACCAGAAAGACGTTTTGCAAAGTCTTTCTCGCCACGTGCTCGTGAATACTCGATCAACCAACGCATAGCCAAAGCCAAACGTCGAGAAGGACGAACGTCAACTGGAACCTGGTAAGTTGCTCCACCCACTCGGCGAGAACGAACTTCTAATGCTGGCTTACAGTTTTCAAGCGCCTTTTTCAAAATCGCAATTGGCTCTTCGCCAGGAATTTTTCCTGTAAGCTCATCAAGAGCTCCGTAGAAAAGTTTCTGAGCAACGGCTTTTTTACCTTGAATCATCATTTTGTTGATGAACTTAGCAACAACGATATCCTTATAAACAGGATCCGGAATAATTTCTCTTTTAAATGTTTTTTTACGACGAGACATTTTTAACCTCTAGTTTTCTATACTTTTGAAAGTTATTTCTTAGGACGTTTTGCGCCGTACTTAGAACGACTGCGTAGACGACCATTTACACCCTGAAGATCCAGAACTCCGCGAACGATATGATATCGAACACCTGGAAGATCTTTTACCCGGCCCCCACGAATTAGAACAACTGAGTGCTCCTGTAGGTTGTGACCGATTCCTGGGATGTAAGAGATAACCTCAAACCCATTGGACAAACGAACTTTAGCTACTTTACGTAAAGCTGAATTCGGTTTTTTTGGAGTTGTCGTATAAACACGAGTGCAAACTCCA
>CAZDHC010000006.1:0-49240 GCA_964505225.1 uncultured Bdellovibrio sp.
GCTCTCCCAGCTGAGCTATGCCCCCGCAAAGTGGGTCGTTTATGCTTTTATTGCGGAAATTGGTCAATAGATATTTTTATTTTTTTTAGAAGTTCTGAAATATTTTAGAAAAAGATCACAAAATGCTTAGAGTTTAGACAGACTTAGGTGCGTACTTTATGAGCTCAGGGGACCCTAAGCTCATGATTTTAAAAGAAAACTTATGCTGATGCTTGAAATTTAGACGGAACTAGACGCGCTAGCCAACGTCTTTCGAATTCCAGGTCGAATCCGGCCAACTCCCCGCCTTGAAGTATGGAAACAAATACTTTTCTAAGGACTTCAACCTCGGATTCGGGCGTTAAATCTGAACTTAGGGAGTCTTCAATGGCTTCGAACACACTAATGAGATCCGGAGTCGTAACCACTCTTGGAATTTTCGTCATATCTAGGCCAGTCGTTTCACGAGGCTTGAATCCAACTAAGTTCTCTGTAAATAAAACTTTGTTTCCGGATTCAAAGTTCACCTGAATGAACGATTTTCCGTCTGCATCGAATCTTTGTAGGACCTCTGCAAGCTTGTCGCGTTCAAAGCGAAAGACTTTCCCATCTAGAGATTGAGAAATAGAAACTATTCCCGTTTCAGTAACCTCTGATGACAGTCCCGGTGATTTATCTACAAACGCCAAAATTTCTTTTAGCATCTGGGTTGGCTTGGGAGACATTTCTGACTCGCTCAAATGATCCTCCTCGGATAACATTATTTACAATAGGCTCATCGTCGATGATTTGACGGGACTTAACGAAACAATCTTAAAAATTGGGAGAATCTTAAAAAATTGGTCTCTTATCCTGTGTGGAAATGAGAAAGTAGAACAACTGTTTTAGTGTGAGACAAAAAAACTGTCTAAAGTTTGACGTTTTTTGCGGAAGTCGCAGGCACCTCGAAAGGAAATTCAAATTGCTGAACTGTTTCGTATAGCGTTTTTAATTTTTAGTTCTTTTATATATGACATTTGAAAGTGCCTTGAAATTTAAACTTAAGACATTAGACCGTTTGAGGTTTGGATTTTCGCCCAACCCGGGAAGGCAAGAGCAAATGAAAACCTCTAGATTCTTCAAGTCGGCTATTATTGAGCTAGCACGACTTTGCCGAGCAGGCTCCAGCGGGGAGCCTTATTCTATGTCATTAATGAGTGGTTCTTCGCTCTAAATACTCTTCGTAGCTTCCATCGTAGGTCAACAACCGGCTGCGATCGAGCTCGAAAACCCGTGTGGTTATTTCACGTAAGAAATAACGATCGTGGGATACAATCATAACGGTGCCCTGAAAGTCTTTAATAGCCTGTAGGAGCGTCTCTCGCGATTTAATATCCAAGTGATTGGTTGGCTCATCAAGAACCAATAGATTGCAAGGACGGGCCAATATCTTGGCTAAAACGACACGACTTTTCTCGCCGCCCGATAATATCGAGATTTTTTTGTCTGCATCTTCGCCAGAGAATTTAAATGCACCCAACAGATTGCGCACATACCCTATCGTCTGGGTTGGGACACTTGAATGGAGCTCTTCCATGATCGTGTTTTTAGGATTTAGAACATCCATCGAGTTTTGAGAAAAATAGCCCATCTGAATGGACGGACCAATCTGCAAGCGCCCCTCTGTTGCTTCAACATTATCGGCGATCATTTTAAGTAAGGTGGACTTACCTGCACCATTGACTCCAACGACAGCAACACGGTCTAGACGCTTAACTAAAGCTGTCGCCCCCTGGAAAACTAGCTTTTCAGCGCCATCAGGTCTTGGCCATACTTTTTTGAGATTTTCGATTTTAACAACATCATCGCCGCCTCGAGGAATCTCGGGCCAGACAAATTTGATATCTTTTTCTTCAGCCGGAATCTCGATTCGATCGATTTTATCTAATTTCTTAACTCGCGACTGCACTTGCGCCGCATGAGATGCTCGGGCCGCAAAACGAGCAATGAACTCTTCTTCTTTAGCTAGCATGTCATCTTGCCGCTTTGCCGCTGCCACCAACTGTTCTTGACGAACTGCGCGCTCGCGCTCGTAAAAATCATAATCGCCCGTAAATGTCGTAATTTGCTGATGAGCGATTTCCACAATCTTGTTCACAAGGCGATTTAAAAAGTCACGATCGTGGCTCGTCATAATTAAGGCGCCCTTGTATTGAGTCAGCCACTCTTCAAGCCAAACAATACTTTCCACGTCCAAGTGATTCGTGGGCTCATCCATCAAAAGAGCCTCGGGATTTAAAGCAAGAATTTTAGCCAATGCAATTCGCATCTTCCAACCACCGCTGAAAGACTCGGTTGGACGGTGATAATCATCAGGACCAATGCCTAATCCCGTTAAAATTTCAGCTGCACGGTTTTCGATATCATAGCCGCCCAGACGTTCAAATTCGGCCTGCACATGCCCATAACGCTCTAAAATTTCGTTCATTTCATCATCTGTTACAGGATTAATAGCCGAGTCTTCAAGCTTTGCCTCTAGGCCCTTCATTTCAACTTGAAGCTTTGGCAACTCGGGATGAGCGGCTTTGACCTCTTCCAGCGCTGACCGACCGCGCATATCTTCAATATTTTGAGAAAAGTAACCAATACTGAGCTTGTCGGGCTTTGAGATCGCTCCCTGATCAATACCTTCTTCGCCGGTTATAATGCGAAAAATGGTGGTTTTTCCGGCTCCGTTTGGTCCGACCAGACCTATGCGATCACTTGCGTTGATCTGAAAGGACCCGTTTTTATAGAGGATTTTATTGCCATACTGCTTCGTTACACCAGAAAGATGAATCATTGAATGCCGCTCCAATTTCGAGTACCCTTTGTGCCATGTTGATCATTCGCTGGCAAGCACCCATCACCCCATCTCGAGAACAAATTAGAGCTCTAATGGAGTCTGAGGGCCTAGAACCATTTGAAGAAGAGTTTCAGCCTCAGGTAAAAATCACTGAGCACCGCCATCCTTTTGGTGAGGTTAGGACAGTTGTTGCGGGCGAGCTTTTGTTTACAATTGCCGGGAATCAGTTCCTTTTACGGGCCGGAGATCGAGTCGAGATCCCCTCAAATACAAAGCATTGGCACGTGAACAATGGCAGCCAACCTTGTGTTTGTATTTGCGCTCAAAGACCTGTCTAATATTAAAGTCAGTCAAAAATATCTGCGGTTATTCATGGAGGAATAATTTATGAGTTTTAAAAACTTACTTTTTGCCGTTGTTACGCCCTTAGCTTTTCTTTTACCTAACAACAATGCCTTGGCTGCCGGGCCCTCGTTTACAAACTTAACTCAAAGTAATTTCGAGGACATTTCAAAAGAATTATCCGCAAATTTCATGCACCATTCGGTCCTAGGAGCAGCTCCACTTGGTAAGGTTTTTGGATTTGAATTGGGTTTGGTCGGCGGACAATCCCCATGCCCTGAGATCAATACCATCGTAAAAAACTCAGGGGGATCTGACTTCCCCAATCTTTATCATGCTGGAATATTAGGTGCGGTTTCTGTACCCTTTGGAATCACGGGAGAAATCGTCATGCTTCCGAAAACCTCAGCGAGTGATGCGAGCTTTGAGATGACTTCAATGGCAGCAAAGCTGACTTTGGATGAAACCCTACTGGTTTTGCCATTTAACTTAGCTTTTCGCGGGTTCTACACAACTTCTAAGTTTAGCTTCACTCAAACGATTTCATCGGCCTTAGCTACAGTTCAAAATGAAGACAAAGTTCAAGGTTTTCAGATGTTGGTTAGCCCCAAACTTCCGCTGGTTGAGCCCTACGCTGGCGTTGGCTACGTTAGCGCAAAAAATAGCTTAAGCGTATCGGGCACGGCCGGAAACATCTTCTTGCCTAGCTTTACTTCTTCACAATCTGCGGAATCAACACCGACGTCGACTCAATTTTTATTGGGAATCAATGCAAACTTACTGTTTTTCCACTTAGGTGCCGAGTACTCGAATGCCTTTGGTAAAAATACGTACACAGGCAAACTTGCGTTCGGATTTTAATTTCGAATTTAAGAAATTATAACCGTCGGCCGGGATGACGATTGGCTTTTTGATTGCTAAACGCCCGGCTCCTGTTTGAGCCACTTCAAATATTCTTTGATTTGTTTTTCAAAACCGACATCACCGGCTTCGTAAAATTTTTCAGACTTTAAATCCGTTGGCCAATAGCTTTGCTCAACCCAGCCGCGGCCAAAATCATGGGGATATTTATAGCCTTTGCCGTAGCCAAGATCTTTCATCTCGGAAGTTTTAGATGAACGTAAATGAAGAGGAATCGGCGGAGTCCCAGTTTTTTCCACATACTCTTGAGCTTTTTTTAAAGCCAAATAACTGCGGTTAGATTTTGGAGCCGAAGCTAAATAGGTCACCACTTGAGCTAAATTGATCGCGCCCTCGGGCAGGCCAACAAGCTCTACTGCCTGCAGACCTGATATCGCCACTTGTAAGGCCCGCGGGTCCGCATTGCCGATATCTTCACTGGAAAAAACCACAAGTCTTCGGGCAATAAAAACAGGATCCTCGCCACCTTTTAACATGCGAGCCAAATAGTACATGGCCGCATCGGCATCGCTGCCACGCAATGACTTTATGAAAGCCGAAATGGAATCATAGTGCTGATCCGATTGTTTGTCGTAGCCCATCGGAGTTTGCCCCAAAATCAACTTTAAGGATTCGAGATCAAGGGGTTTTTCTGCAGTATCTTCGGGCGAAAGTTTTTTCAGCGCTGTGAAGTGAGTTAAAATCTCTTCAATTCCCAACAACAGCCGGCGAGCATCTCCATCTGCCCAGGAATACAAATGCTCGATGGCAGAAGGCTCTAAACATTTTTCTGGAGTTAACTTTTCCTCGCCGAAAGCTCGAATTAAAAGCGCTTTTAAAGAAGACTCATTGTGCCTTTGAAAAACCAGCAACCGACAACGGCTCAGCAATGCACGATTGAGCTCATAGCTGGGGTTTTCAGTGGTAGCACCAATTAGGATCAACTCGCCCTTTTCGACAAATGGCAAAAGTATGTCCTGTTGAGACTTATTAAAGCGATGAATCTCGTCTACAAACAAAATGGTTTGAGTCTGATATTGAAGTCGACGAAAACGTGCTGCCTCTCCAATTTCTTTTAGGGCTTTGGCGCCACTTTCAACCGCATTGATCGCCACAAATTCAGCTTTAAAATCCAGAGCCAAGGACTGCGCAAGACTGGTTTTACCTGTCCCTGGGGGCCCCCATAAAATCAAACTGGGTAAATAACCACTGCGAACGTATCTTTCAATTTGCTGCATCACCTGAGGCTGACCCAAAATATCCAATCGCTGCCGAGGGCGCATTTTTTCGGCCAATGGGGTCCCAGGCAAATTTCGAGGTGATTGAGATTGAAACAGCTCCATGGCCGGAACTTAGAAGCTACTTCGGGAAGTTTCAAGAGGTGGTTCATTGAGATTTAAAAATCATGGGTAAATTCGGCTCTATTAATGCGGCGTTGCGCAGAAATGTAGCTGGTACCCTTCGGGCATGTTAGGATTTTTGCTAATGGATTTGGAAGCTAAGACAATCTACATTTTACGTGAATCCTTTCAAAGGTTTCCCAAACTTGGAATGCTTTGGTCCATGGGAAAGGATTCAACTGCCCTGCTATGGATGGCAAAAAAAGCCTTCGGTGGCGAGATTCCCTTTCCCGTTTTTCATATCGATACCTCTTATAAAATGCCTGAGATGATACAATTTCGAGAAGAACTCACCGAAAAATGGAAAATCCCATTGCAGGTCTACCAAAATCAAGAAGCACTTCCAGCGATGAATCCTTCGATGGGTCGACAAACTTGCTGCGAGACTTTGAAAACCAAACCTTTGAAAAAGCTGATCAATGAAAATCAATTGCAAGGTTTGATTATCGGCATTCGCCGCGATGAAGAAGGCTCGCGCTCGAAGGAAAGATATTTTTCCCCAAGAAGTGAAAATCTAAATTGGGACATTGAAAACCAACCACCCGAGTTCTGGAATCTGTTTGTCACCGATCTTCCAGAAGTATCCCACTACCGCGTCCATCCGATTTTGCATTGGCGAGAGATCGACATCTGGAAATATATCGCCAGCGAAAAAATTCCGGTCAATTCTCTTTATTTTGCCAAAGATCAGAAAAGATATCGCAGCCTAGGGTGCGCACCTTGTACCCATGCAATCGCCTCGAACGCGGATAGTATTGATTCGATCATTTCTGAGCTTGAGCAAACTAAACTTGGTGAACGCGAAGGGCGATCACAAGATCAAGAAACCAAATACGGCCTGCAGAAATTACGGCAAAAAGGCTATATGTGATGACACCTGAAATTCATTTTTCCATCGTTGGTGAAGTTGATTTCGGCAAATCCACATTGCTGGGCCGCCTGCTGATGGAATCAGAAGCTTTGCCATTGGCAAAAATTAAAGAAGTGGAAAAATTTTGCCAAGATAAAGGCAAAGAATTTGAACCTGCTTATTTGTTAGATGCGTTCGAGACTGAACGGGAAAATGAATTCACCTTAGATTACACCATGGCCATGTATCAGTGGAAAAATAAACTTTACCGAGTTTACGATACTCCGGGGCATAAAGAGTTTATGCATAAAATGCTATCTGGGAGCCTAGAGGCACCGTGGTTTATTTTATTAGTGGATGTCGGTCGTGATTTGACTGAAGACAATCTTCGACACTGTCAGCTACTTTCCAAATTAGGGGTTAAAAATTGCGGTGTGGTTATTAACAAAATGGATTTGGTCGAGAACTCGGCAGCTGTCTTTGAGGCTAAGAAAATTTGGGTGGAAAATCTTTTAGCTACTTTTGGCCTAAAACCAGATTTCACTTTGCCCATTTCAGCTAAATACGGAAACGGAATTTCTGAATTGCTGCAAAAAATTGAAGAGTTTTGTCCAAGCGCAGACAAAGACTTTGATTCACTTTCGAGCATCGCTAAAAGCTGCTGGATTCAGGGCGTGGGCAAAAACAAAACTGCTTGGGCATCTGAAGAGCTTTCAGATTTAGATTCTGGTGCTCCTTCTGCGAACTTTTACTTATTGAAAAAGAATGGTCAGGTATTACCCACTGAAATTCAAAAAGCTGAAAAACTGACTTTCAGCCTGAGCGAAAACAATTTCCAACGAGGGGAATTGCTGACTTCGCAAAAAGATCTTTTTACTTACTCTAAAACATTTTGGGCATCTTGCATTTTTTGGCGAGAACCAGACTGGAACAATCTGTCCACTGAATTTGTCCATGGAAAATGTTCGGCTCAAATTTTAAAAAATAGCACTAATGACAATTTTAAAATTGTCCTGCAAAATCCGTTATGGATAACCCAAGTTCAAAGACCAAATAGCTATGGCCGCTTTTTGATTACTGATCGAATGGGTCCTTGTGGCGGAGGCATAATTTTAAATGGCTAAAGGTAAAATCTATTGGTTCACAGGCTTGAGTGGAGCAGGAAAATCGACATTGGCAAATCGCTTTGCTAACGAGTTCCCTAAGGACAAGGTCAAAGTTCTAGATGGAGACGAGTTCCGTAAAGGTTTATCTTCGGACTTAGGCTTTTCGATGAAAGACCGAGACGAAAACCTGCGTAGAGCCGCGGAAGTTGCCAAAATGTTTGCTGATATTGATTTTACTGTGATCGTCGCCTTTATTTCCCCACTACAAAAACATCGGGATTTAGCGAGGTCCATTAACAAAGACCATTCTTTTTTTGAGGTGTTTATTGATTGCCCTATGGAAGTTTGTCAAAAAAGAGATCCAAAAGGGCTATACAAAAAATCCGTTGGTGAAGAGAACTCACCAATGACAGGAATGGGGTCTCCATTTGAAGCACCAAAAAATCCTGACCTACAGATCAATACGACAGAAGATATCGCAAGCTGCATGGCTCAATTAAAAAAACTGACCTAAACAGCTTGGAAATTTTATTGCTTGCCGAAATATTTAACCGACAAGTCAGTTTCAGAATAAATAGGCTCTTGAGTTCCGTCAGTATCAGTGAAAATTGCAAATAGCTTTAACTTTCCTTGAGCAAAAGCTGGCTTCGCTGGATCTGCGAACTGAATTCCACCAATTCTAAAATAGCAGTCTGTTTTTCGTTTGGTCGTATCATTTCCAGATATCGACAAAGGTTGCAGCTGAAAAATATCTTTCAATTCATCTGCCGTGAAAACTTTTGAAAATTCTGATTTTAGATAATTGCTTCTCAATTGAATTGTGATTGATTGAATGTCAATCGTCGCACCAGCCGCCTTCTGACCGGACCAGCTGAAGTTTAAATACTTAAAGTCTGCGGAAGCCTCACCCAACGAGCCAGTCGTGGCCGAGTTCACAATGTCTGTACATGATTTTTGGTTGAACGGCAAAGCTGTCGCATTAGCTGAATCTAAACTCAAATCAAAAGTCATTTCTTGGTCAGGCTTTCGACAGCTTGTCAGAACCGCCAAAGAGAAAATAATAACTGCTACAGTCGCTCGACTTGAAATTTCAGTTATCATAAGTCACCTCCTGTAGCAGCGGGAGTTTCCGAAGGAATTTCGGCTGGAATGGCTTGAGCATCTGCCTGGCCAACAATTCTTGGAGTCAAAAAAATCAGCAATTCATTTTTGTTGTTGTCCCAACTTTTACTTTTGAACAACCAGCCCAACAAGGGAATATCACCAATCCAAGGAACCTTAGTTTCACCTTGAGTACTGTCCGACTGATAAATTCCACCAATCACCGCTGTTTGGCCGTTTTTAACCATAACTTTGGTTTTCGCTGAACGAGAATTGACAGACCTAGCGCCCGTTTTAGGTTCCTCGATAGACCCCAAGAAATCGCGATTCACGTCCACCGCCATAATAACGGCAGCATCGTTAGTAATTTGTGGAGTCACACTTAATTTTAACTTCACCGGCTTAAAAGTTACCGTCCGAGTTGTTCCTGTCGAAGTTGTGTTTTCTTGAAGCAATGGAATTTCAGTTGTTTGATTAATTTCCGCTTGTTCATTGTGCAAAGTCATAATTCGCGGTGACGAAAGAACTTTTACTAAATTCTGAGACTCGGCCAGACCCAGCGTCGCCGAAAGATCCCCAAGCACATCCAATGTACCCATTTGAAAATTTATTCCCAACACTGATGCTCCAACACCTGGCGCGATTGACAGCGAAGAAGTCGTTTTTACGTCACGAGTTCCGTTGGAACCAGTCACACTAGGACGACCGGATGCGGACCAATTCACGCCCACTTGACGCTGAAAACGATCGCTGGCTTCGACCACTTTACCCTCAATTAAAACTTGAGGCGGTGGCACATCTACGCTTGTGATCAGTTTTAAAACTCGGTCAATGTTTTCATCTAAGTCAGAAATAACGATTGAACTTGTTCGATTGTCACCCACAACTTTTCCACGCTCACTTAAAAATGGACGAACCTGACCAACTAAGTCGTCTATTTTTGCATAACTGACTGGAACCACTCGCACCCTTAGAGGAGCCTGTGCTTTTCTAGAGTTCGCTAATTTAATGGTGTCGTCTTCTTCAGCACGAATGTCTGCAAGTGGAGCGATCCGAAGAACATTTCCGGCTCTTGTATATCCTAATTTTTTCGCACGCATAATCACAACTAAAGCTTGATCCCAGGGAACTTGTCTTAGCTTCACACTAACAGTTCCTTTGACCTCATCGGAAAGCACCAAATTAATGCCACTTTCTTCACTGATTAACTTGAAGACCTCACGAACATCCATTTCAGATGTTTCAACGGAAATCTTCTTTCCATAGAATTCAGCATTGCCAATTAAAAATTCTTCCAATGATTGGCTAGATAAAATTTTACTTTCTTCTTTTGGAGCTTCGGCTGGAACTTCAGCTGCCACCGGCGCAGGGGCTTGACTGCTTTCAACAACCAAAAGTGAATTTCCTTCAGCCTGAACAACTGGCTCGGTGGCCCCTTGTCTAAGTTGAACGACGATTCGTGCTGTTGTTGAGCCTTTATTTTGATAGGCATCAATAGACCCGATTCCACCTTTTATATCTTTGGTGTTGAAAGGTCTCTTCAATTTTTTAGGCAAACTGACTCCCGGAATTTCAATAATGAATTGGCCAGTTTCAGCATTAGTGCGCGTTTGAAAAGTCATTGGTCCGTTGGCTTCAATGACCACTGTTCCACCAGAATCATTCGCTTTATATTTGATGTTTTTAATTTTGACTAACTTCTGCTGTGGAACTTCAGCTGCAACTGGCGCCGAAGCCTCTGGCGAAATTGGCTGAGCAACCTCGGGAGCTGGAGGGTCGATGGGCGGAGCTGTTTCAACAATTGGTGCCTGCTCTGCCATTGGAGCTGAATCGACCATCGGTAGCTGCTCTGCAATTGGCGCTTGCTCTGAAGCCGGCGGCTGCTCAGCCATTGGTTGCTCAGCTACAGGCTGTTCTTCTGCTTTTGGTTGGTCTTCAAATTGCGCAAACTCATCTCCACCAGCAGGGGCCTCTTGAGCATTATCTGTATTAGCAGGCGGCGCAGATTCAGCCTGTTTTCCTTCGGCTTGATTTAATTCATCCTCAAGAGCTTGGTCTGAATTTCCACTGTTAGAACTTTCACTGTTGGCATTAGAGTTTGAATCACTTGGTTGGTCAAACTCACTAAAATCTTGATCTGATGCTCCTTCGACCGACGCAGATTCACTGTCATTTTCTGTCGGTGGATTACTTGCACATCGGGCAACACCCAATGCCAAGCAAGTCACAAGTATAAGCCTTAAGAATCCGTTCATGGGGCCCCCTAATTTTTTACCTAGTTAAACTTAGAACCCTAGTCGCTGCTCCAGGAACTCCGCCCTGTCCGACCGTAGGTTCTAAGACCACAATTTCACCCTCGCGTATCGCTCCGATGAAACCATTATTTCTGCCAATTTTTGCTTCACGTTTGACTAAATGTAATTTCCCCAATGGATCTTTAATCATTGCCTTGGGACTTTTTACTTCCCAAATGATACCAACCACCTTGAGCTGAGATAAATCAAATTGCTGCAAAGGCTCTGGAGGAGCTAAAGGGACCTGAGGAACTTCAGGCATTTCTTTGCCTATTTTATCCACCGGAATCGGCACAGGAACTGGGGCGGATTCTTGCCTCTGACCAAACGCCTGAAAAGGATCACGACGCCCTGTTGGATCGTAACTATAACCTTCTGTGTTTTGCAATCCAGGAACGACAGCAACAGCCTCAGTTTTAGCTGATCCCGCTCCTACACCTGAATCAACAGGCTCAACCGGATTATCCATTGACGGAGCTGTCGGAATTGCCGCCGAGGGAGCTTGAGGAGCAGGCTCGGGTGCATTTGTGCCGGCTGCCTTTGCTGGAACAGTCTGAGACTTAGCTCGACCAGACAACGAGCCCGAAACAAAAATTATCATCACCAACCCGATGGCGATCAAAGAACCTGAGAATAAAGTCGCTACTGATTTTCTCATTTCTTATCCGCCTGCTTTTTTTCACCAATAAAACGATAAGCAGTCACCTGACCATCAAACAACAATCTTCTATTGATCGTTCGATCTCCACCAGTTGGTAAAGAAAGAGAAAAATTCTTAACTTTCATAATTCGTTCTTGGCTGGCCATGTAAAATAAAAATAATGTGATTTCTGAAAAACTTCCCTCAAGCGTAATTCGCAATGGGATTTCTTCATAGTATTCATTGTTGATGGCTGGTCTTGGTTCTTTAGTCTTTACCGAAACTCCAGATGCTCTTGCTGTCACATCCACAGCCCTGATGACATCAGACATTTGAATTTCAGATGGTAGTGCCTGACCAACTACTTTAAATTGATCGCTCAACGCACCCACTGCCGCCCGAACTTGCTCAACTTCCTTTAAAGCCGCATCTGATTCTTTCTCTTTTGCTTCTTGAGTTCTTATTTCTGCGTCCGTCGCTTGAATTTGAGTTTCAATCGTCGAGCCATCATTAAACCCCATAAAGTAATACAGCGCTGCCGCGATACAGCCCATGATCAACGTTTTTTGTAAATTAAACGATGCCAGTTTTACCAATATCTTATTGATCATTTGGTAACCCCCGGTCCGGGTGCCGCCGATAGATCATTATTTTTTTTATCAAGCTCTACTGCACAACTAATATCGAATTTTTTTAAAACTCCACTTTCAGAGGGCTGCTCGGAAGAACGCACCAAGTTCACTTCTCTTAAAAACACGCTTCTTTGCAAATTCTCCATAAAAGAGGTCAGCTCAATGTCCGCAGTTGCTAGACCAGATAAATTAAGCTTTTGCTCTTGAAAATCAATTCGTGTTAACCAAACTTTTTCGGGGATATCTTTTTGCAAATTATCCATGACCTTAACTTCTTTAAGTCTTTCACGCCTTAAATTTTCAAGGGTGCCGATCTGTTTCTGCAATTTTGATTGATCTTCCTTAAACTTCTTTGTCTCTTCAACTGCACCTTTTGCTTTTTCATTTTTTTCAGTCAATGACTGAAGCTGCTGCTTTCGCGCACCCAATGTGGCTTGAAGCTCCGGAATCAATTGCATTTCATATAAATAAAGGGCGGCAGGGAAAGCAAAAACTATTAAAAGATTTCTCGCCCCAACTTTTTGCGAATCAACATCTCCCTGAAAACTGTCGCCCCCGCCAGACCCAACCGAACCGGAAAATGCGACTCCTGCTGATTTTTTCTTGTCTGACTTAGCAAGATTGATCTTAATCATGAGTCACCTGTCTTACGAATTCCCAACCCCATTGCAACTGCTGCAAATGGAGCAATTTGTTCGACATAGCTCATATTTAGCTTTTTACCGGTTTTAACTCCAGCAAATGGATTCATCATTTCAACGTTCAAGTTGATGGTTTTCGATACATTTTCGATTAATCCCGTTACCACTGAAGATCCGCCAGTAATATAACATCGCCCTAAAGCCATGCCATTGTTACTGCCCGAGAAGAATTCTATGCTATTTCGAATTTCTTCAGTCACCACATCATTAGTAGCTGAAATAATATTGTGAACCTCATCCGGAACCGGAGCCTTGCTCACGGCTGACAATTTCATGCTTTCGGCTTCTTGCAGAGAAATTGCCATTTCCTTATGAATTTCGTTAGTGTAATTAAATCCACCTACCGGAATGTCTCGACTAAAAATCACATCACCATTGGCAATCACCACCAGGTTTGTAACTCCGGCTCCGATATTTAAAATTCCAATTGTTTCACCAAAGTTTTTTCCATAATTAGCTTCGAAAATATTGGCCAAGGCAAAACCGCTGACATCCAAAACACCCAGCTGAAGTCCGGCGCCAGTAATTGCTGAAGTGTACTGACCCACAAGCTCATTTTGTGCGGCTATCAAAAGCACATCCATTGTATCGCCAACATCCGCATTCAATACATGGTAAGCCAGACTAATATTGTTAATATCAAATGGAATATATTGCTCAGCTTCCCACTTGATTTGATCGGCGATCATCTTTTTTTCAATTTTAGGAATTGTGATTTTTTTTACGATAACGGCAGTGCCCCACATTCCTGTGGCAACATTTTTACGTTTTGATTTTACTTCAAACACCAAATGTTGAATCGCTGCGGAAATAGCTCCGGTGTTGCTAATTTCACCACCATTTAAAGAATTTGCAGGAGTTTCAGCAAAACCAAAAGAAACCAGCTGCACACCTGAGCGGCTGACCTCCATTTCGGCTAATTTAATGGAACTCGTACCGATGTCGAGTCCGATAAGTTTTTTTGATCCAAACAACATAAACTAAGTTGATACTCCAGCTGTTAACAGGACCTAGATGGACCTCAGTACATTGTTAGCGACTCGACTTAAGTTGTCAAATTGAGTGGGATATTACCCAAAGATCCAGGACCTATCTCTACTCTAGTCCAGGAATAAACAAAGATACGTACCAATGAGCGATGCCTTCGCCGCCCCAAAGATACAAAACAGCACCAAAGACCAGGTAAGGTCCAAAAGGAATTACGGTTTTTAATCCTTTTTTCTGTTTAATCGCGGTCAATAAGCCAGCAACAGTCCCCACCAGACTTGAAATAATGATGATAAAAGGAATCGCTTTCCAGCCTAAGACCGCACCAACCCAAGCCAAAAGCTTGATGTCACCTCCGCCCATACCCTCTTCTTTTCGAAAGACAAAATAAAAGTACGCAATGGCCCACAAAAATCCTCCACCCAGCAAAACTCCTAAAAAACCATCTAGAAAGCTTCGCTCAGGATTGATCAAGGCACCCATAAGCCCAATAACGATGCCTGATAATGTAAAGACATCAGGTAAAATATAATGGTCAATATCAATCACGCTGACCGTGATGAGTCCAAACACCAAATACAGCGCTTCGATTAAATACCAATTCATCCCAACAAAGTGGTAGGTCACTAAAAATGCGATAGCCATTACTAGCTCAACCAAAGGGTATCGCCACGAAATGGAAGCGCCACAAGCTCGACATTTTCCGCGTAAAATAAACCACGCTAAAATCGGTATGTTGTCATACCAAGCAATTGGCTTCTGACAACTTGGACATCGACTGCGGGGGCGAACTATACTTTCACCATTTGGCAATCGCAGTATGATGACATTAGCAAAGCTTCCAAAGATGGCCCCTAAAATAAACAGATAGAACGGGAAAATTTGAGTCCAAATTTCATCTTGGAAAAAAGCTGAAAAATTAAACAAGATCTCTCCTCTTGAAAATAAAAACACCCGCCAAACATAGCAACAAAAACCAAGATGCCGAATGAAACAACACCCATCCCACTTGCTCAGTGGGCACACCCTGCTCTAGAAAATAAATTGAACGCCAATTCATTTGAAATAAATTTGGCAAAGTCCACTTTAAGGACTTAGCCAAAATTACAAAGAAATCATTTTGAATTTTTTTGCCAAAGAATTCCACCTCTTGCATCCAATGACCCGACAAAAACACTCCAAGACCCAATAGGAAGGAAAGCCAAGACCGCAAAAAAGTAGCTGAAAAAAAGCAAACTGCCAAAATCAAAACAATTTCACAAAATGTTCCTATAAAAACTTGGCAATAACTTTTAAGAGGCAAAGAAAAATCAAGAAGCAAATACAGTGTTCCTGCCATAAAACTTTGCAACACAAAGCTTAAGCTTAAAATTCCAAATAGCTTTCCCATATAAAATTGGGCTCTTGATAGAGGCCGCGCCAACACCATTAAGCATGTTTGACTTTGCAGCTCTTTGGTCAACCAACCCGAAGCCAAAAACAATACAATTCCCAAATTAGAGACTAAAATAGCCATCCATCCAAAGTGCGCTAAAATTCTTTGTTTTTCGTCAAACGACAAGGCCCCCAACACCAAGCTCAAGCCGTACAAAGCAAAGGCCACAAACAGAAAAATCCAAACCACTTTTTCACGTGCAAATTCCAATAGGGAAAGTTTGGCAATCACCTTCACTGAATTCATAGGCCCTGACCTTTCTCGGTCTGACTTTTAGCCCCCAATTGCTGACGCAATTGACGAAAGGATTCTTCGATTCCTTTGCCTTTAGAAAACTCCATTAAGCTACCTTGATAGGCCAACTCGCCACGATCGATAACGACCAAATTATCACAAAGTTCTTCCATATCTCCCAACAAATGGCTGGAAAAAAATATGGTGGCATTTCTTTGCTTTTCCCGTTTGATAATATCCTTAATTAAAATTCTTCCATCTGGATCCAATCCAGACATGGGTTCATCCAAAATCAACAACTCGGGCTTTCTCAAAAGGGCTTGAGCGATTCCAATTCTTTGCAGCATTCCCTTGGAAAAGGATCTCAAACGATGATCCCAAACATCCGGCAAATTGACCAAACCCAGAACCTCCTTGGCCCTTGCTTCAAAGTTATCCGTGCCGGGATAGAAACTACTAGATAACTCCCAATGAAACCGCAAAAATTCTTTCGCTGTCAAAAATTCATAATAATAAGGGCGCTCAGGTAGGTAACCAATTTTAGCTTTAATTTCGCTCGACAGATTTTCGCCTAATATTGAAATTGCCCCAGATTGAGGTCCAATAAAACCAAGAAGACATTTTAAAGTCGTCGTTTTGCCAGCACCATTGACACCTACAAAACCAGTGGTTTTTCCAAGCTCGACTTCGAAGGATAAATTTTTAAGGATTTGATGATTCTTTTTAAAGACATCACCCGTAAAACTTTTATTCAAACCTTTCACCGAAATAGCTAAAGACATTACTTCTCCCAAACAGTTTAAATTGTAAGTCCCAATTCCTTTACCATTTCCCGAACTGGATCATATTGCTTTTGTGTCGCCGGCGCAAAACCACCAGCCCCCAGTAAATCACGAACTTGCTTGTTGTCCTTTAGCTTTTCGACGACATCAATCAGCGCAAACATCAAATTATGAGTGGCCTTTGGATATTGATCATAAAACTGCTGACGTACACAAAATGGCTCATTGGGAATCGGATCACTGACCCAAAGGATACGAAAATGGTCTTGAGGATTTTTGACCTGAGAATATTTCAAGTAGGCATTTTTTTTGCCATCGGCTGAATCAGAAAAAACCGCAATGGCGTCGACTTCTCCTTTATCCAATGCTTCGACAGAATTGGCATGAGATCCGGTGATCTTAGCTTGAGCCCCAACAAATGGTCCGATGTTTTTCTTTTTAAAAACCACTTGGGGATACAAATAACCAGAAGTGGATTTTTCATCTACAAAGCCAAATCTTTTGCCTTTTAGATCTTCTATTTTTTTTAAGGAACTATTCTTTTTGGTCATTATAACCGAATAATAAAAAGGTTCTTCCCATACTTTTTTTAGCAAAACCTTTGTAGCAACTTCTTTTTCAGAGGCCACATAAGACATGGCCGTTAAAAAAGCAAAATCCACTTTTTTTGTCTTCAAAGCGACAACTAGGCCAGAGTAATTTTTTGAAAGATACACGTTTACCGGAATATTCAGTTGATCCTGCAATGCCTGAGCAATCGCCACAGCTCCAGCTTTAAGGTGGGTTGCATCTCCTCCCGGCAAAAAACCAATCGTAATCGAATCGGGATTCACTTCAGCATATGCTGAAAGTGAAAAAACCATTAAAATAGAAACAATCCATCGTTTCATTTCAAAATTCATTTCAAATTCCTTTAATTTAAATTTTACCTGTTTGCGCCAAAGGTGAAACCGCAACATTTCCC
Source organism: uncultured Bdellovibrio sp. (assembly GCA_964505225.1). Classification (GTDB taxonomy): domain Bacteria; phylum Bdellovibrionota; class Bdellovibrionia; order Bdellovibrionales; family Bdellovibrionaceae; genus 21-14-0-10-47-8. The sequence goes on from CAZDHC010000006.1 coordinate 17,172, forward strand.
GTTCGGGAATTTTTCAGAGCCAAAACAAAAGCTTCAGCTGCATCACTTTCCGTCAAACAAGGAATGCTATAGTCGGTACAAGCTCTGCGAATATCAAAGCTGGCCTCAATTGAAGTTCTTCCTTGAGTCGTATTGACAACAAAGCTGACTTCACCAGATCGAATCCGATCCACGCAATGAGGACGCCCCTCATGCACCTTTCTTAGACTTAAAGCTTTCACCCCGTTGTCATTTAGAAATTGTGCCGTTCCAGAGGTTGCTGAAACTCGATAACCTAATTTTTGTAACTCGGTTGCCAAAGGCAACATTTCAGGCTTGTCCTTTTCTCGTAGCGAAAAGAAAACCTCGCCCTTATCAGGAAGCCGAATGTTGCTCGCAACGAAGGCTTTCATCAAAGCCTCAGAATAATCCAGGCCCCGTCCCATGCTTTCACCAGTCGATTTCATTTCTGGTCCAAGCAACGAGTCCGCTTCTGGAAATTTTTTAAATGGAAAGACCACGCCTTTCACTGAAACTGTTTTGACGTCACGCCATTGAAAACGATCGGGACGAACTTCGGCTTGCAATTTTCCCAATGAAGCAGCAACACCAAGATCAATCAAAGGAACTCCGGCCGCCTTGACGACAAATGGAACCGACCTAGAACTTCTAGGATTGGCTTCCAGCATAAAAACTTCATCGTGAAGGACCGCCAATTGTAAATTTAAATGTCCAATCACTTCAATTCGATTGGCCAACTGACAGCTGAGCTCTTCAATTTTTTTACAGGTCTCTTCTTTTAATCTTTGCGGAGGCAAGACTCCCATGCTGTCACCCGAGTGAACTCCGGCGGCTTCGATGTGCTCGACGATTCCGCCAACCAATACCCAATCTTTGCCGCGAACTAAATCCACGTCCACTTCAAGCGCGCCCTCAAGAAACTGATCCATTAAACACAACTTATCAGCGCCAATATAATCTCGATGTCGTTCAAAATAAGATTGCAGTTCGTGAATATTTTCGATGACTTCCATTCGGCGCCCGCCCAAGACATAGCTCGGTCGACAAATCACAGGGAAACCAATCTTTTCAACTTCCCGAGCAGCATCTGGATAGTTTCCAACCATCGCTGACTTGGGAATTCGAAATTTTAACTCGCGACAAATTTGGCCAAAAAGGCCTCGATCTTCTGCCATATCAATGGATTTCAAACTTGAACCCAGCAATGGATATCCGGCTTGCACAAGTCCATGGGCCAAATTGATCGGCGTTTGACCACCCAATTGGGCCACAAAACCAAATGGTTTTACCCAACGCATGACTTCAGTCAAATTTTCCAAAGTTAATGGTTCGAAAAGCAAAACGTCCGATGTGTCATAATCTGTTGAAACAGTTTCGGGATTTGAATTCACCATCACAACTTGATGACCAAATTTTTGATAGCCTTTAACCCCACGTACACAACTGTAATCAAATTCGATTCCTTGACCGATACGATTTGGGCCGCTGCCAATGACTACCACGGGATTTTTCAACTCACATGCGGCTGAACTGTTTGCCCAATAAGTCGAGTAAAAATAAGGCGTGCTTGATGCAAACTCTCCCGCACAAGTGTCCACTTGCTGAAATTTTGGAAATATTTTATGGGTTTCGCGATAAACAAGCACTTGAGCGGCAGTCTGCTTGGTGAGCTTTGCGATCAAGGCATCTGAAAAACCCTTTTTCTTAGCCGCTAGGATTAATTTTTTCTGATCATCTGCACCCAGCTCGAACCACTCTTTAGCCAACTGTCTTTCAAATTGAACTAGAAACGACAACTGCTCTAAAAACCACGGCGTGATTTGAGTCAACCGGTTCAGTTCTTTTACAGACGTCCCCAAGCGAAGCGCTTGATAAATATGAAATAGTCTTTGGCTATTAGGATTTGAGATTTTATCAATCACCACATCCATATCGGGAAATCCCATTGGAGAAGCCTCTAACGAAAGCACCGCCTTCATCATAGATTCTTGCAATGTTCTTCCGATGCTCATCACTTCGCCTACGCTTTTCATTTGCGTTGTCAAATAGTCTTGAGCACCCGGAAATTTCTCGAACGCAAAACGCGGAATTTTAGTGACGACATAATCCAACGCAGGTTCGTAGCAGCTAGGTGTGACTTTGGTGATATCATTTGCGATTTCATCCAATGTGTAACCGACCGCTAAAAGAGCTGCGATTTTCGCAATTGGGAACCCTGTCGCTTTGCTGGCCAAGGCAGAGGAGCGGCTAACCCGAGGATTCATCTCGATCACCACTCGCTCACCGGTCACCGGATGAGTTGCAAACTGAATATTAGCTCCGCCAGTTTGAACCCCAACTTCATTTATAATTTTACAAGCTTCATCCCGCATCGCCTGATACTGCTGATCCGTAAGGGTCTGCTGCGGCGCCACCGTGATCGAATCACCTGTGTGGACACCACAAGGATCAAAATTTTCAATCGAGCATACTACGACGAATGTTCCCAATCGATCGCGCATCACTTCTAATTCAAATTCTTTCCAACCTAAAATACTTTCCTCGACCAAAACTTCTGAAGTCGGAGATTCGTGCAAAGCATTGGCGATCATTTTCTTATATTCCTCAGGCGAAAATGCAATTCCGCCACCGCCGCCACCCAAAGTGTAATTAGGACGAAGAATTAATGGAAATCCCAATTCATCGGCAACCTTCATCCCTTGTTCGAAACTTTTAACCATTTCGCTTTTTGGATATTTGGCGCCCACTTTATCTAAAATATCTCGAAATAGTTCACGATCTTCGGCGGCCTTAATCACTTTCGGATCAGCACCTAACAAACGCACACCATGTTTGTCTAAAACACCAGAGGCATGAAGCTCTAACGCCAAATTCAAAGCGGTTTGTCCACCCAAAGTCGGGATCACCGAATCTGGCTTTTCTTTTTCAATAATTTTTTCAATAAACGCGGCTTTCAAAGGCTCAACATAAACCCGAGTTGCAATTTCCGGGTCCGTCATGATGGTCGCGGGATTTGAGTTGACCAGTATGACCTCTAGTCCTTCTTTCATTAAAGCTTTACAGGCTTGAGTTCCCGAGTAGTCGAACTCACAAGCTTGACCGATCACGATCGGTCCACTGCCAATGATCAAAACCTTTTTGACATCCGCTCTTTTACCCATCAAGTCCCCAATCGGCTTTCATTCGAGTAGATCATGTCGATTTTGACATGACGATAACGTTCAAATTTGTAGCGCATTTTAACAAGCTTCAACATCATGTCTTCTGGATTTAAATCTGGATCTTTTTTATGGCGCTTAATTTCGGCCAAAATATATTTTTTGGCATCCATCGGATGAAAACAAAATCCTTTAGTGAAAACCCAAGAGTCACCCGCTGGGATCAAGCGCGCTTCAAATAACTCTTCCGAATCAAATCCAAAGGTCCAAGGCGACTGCTTCACCACCATTTTTTCATTTTTGATTAGATCTTTGATATAGATGTCTTTGTCTTTGATTTTAATGAATTGAAAAATGCTATGTCGATGTTGCTTCAACTTGTCGATCAATACGATTTCCTCTGGAGCAAATCGCAATTCCCGAGCCATATAAACAGCTTCAAGGGGAGTTTGCGCATAACCTTTTAATTCACGAGTGAAAAAATACCAGTCAAAAAACTGCGACATTCGCAATTCAAAATGATCTGAGTGCTCATCTAATATCCCGGCATTATCAAAAAACTCAGACTTTGCCATGCGAACTTCATCTTTAAAAAGATCGCCACCAAAATGTGCTAAAATTTTCTCAACCAATAATTGGTATTGAGTGGAATATTCTGTAGGGGCTAAATCAGTGCTCATAAATTATGTCTCCGAATCATAGTGTCGACAAAAAAATCAAAAAGGCGAGTGGCTTCATGCGGACCAGGGTGACTTTCTGGGTGATATTGAATGCCCAAACAATTACGAGACTCACTGTAGATTCCCGCCACCGTCATATCATTTAAATTGGTCTGAGTGACTTTCACATCACTTGGTAATGTATCCTTCTGGACTGCGTATCCGTGATTTTGGCTGGTCACATAAATTTGCTCTAAAATATCATCTTTGATGGGATGATTAGAACCCCTGTGGCCAAATTTTAATTTATAGGTTTTGGCCCCCAAGGCGATTCCCAAAATCTGATGTCCCATGCAAATTCCAAATACCGGCTTTTTCCCCAATAGCTGCCGAACAGTCTCGGTCGCAACCTGAACTGCTGACGGATCACCTGGGCCATTGGTCAACATCACTCCATCTGGCTTGTAAGCTAAAATTTCAGTGGCCGCAGTTCTACTTGGAAAAATAGTCACTTCAGAACATCGCCCCTGAAGCTCCCGCAAAATATTTTCTTTCGCACCAAAATCAAGAACTGCCACCTTTGGACCTTTTGGATTTTTCCCGGTTCGCTTTTCAACTTCTTTTCGCGAAGCCAAATAAACCCAATCCATTTCGATTTTTTTCTTTTCATGGATCAAGGCCTTTGCTAACTCGCTGGCTTGCTCTTTGGAATCAGCAGAAACTAATGCTCCCCAAGGAGTTCCACCCGATCTTAAACGAACCGTGATTTCGCGCGTATCTAGATCTGACAAACAAGGGATGCCCGCATCGTCTAATCTCTTGATCCAAGTTCGATCTCGCTCGGTATTTTGCACCTGCAGACAGATAAATCCCTCGATCCAAAGCTGTCTTGATTCCCAAAAAGATTTATCGACTCCATAGTTCCCCTGCATCGAAGCGGTCATCAAAACGATTTGCGAAAAGTAACTTGGATCCGTGGCTATCTCTTCGTAACCCGAATGAGAGGTGTTAAACACCACTTCGCCGGCTCGAGATTTGCCACCTTGCCATACGCCTTCAAAAGTTTCTCCGGTCTCTAGAACTAGAAATCCTTTTTTCTCTTTTGCCATTATGATCTTTCTCCCAATAGCCAACGTAAGATAGCTTCTCGCATAAACACACCATTTTGCACTTGAACTAAAACCTGCGAACGCGAATCCGATAGAACTTCGGTCTCTAATTCAATCCCGTGATTGATTGGCCCGGGATGCATCACGATGCCCTTAGCCCCCAAATCGGAAATGTTTTTCAAATTCAAACCGAATTGCGCTCGATATTCATCTTTTGAAAACTTCACAGATTCGGCATGCCGCTCAAATTGAAAGCGCAACGCCATCACAGCATCAGCCCACTTCAATCCATCTTCTAAACGATCGAAAACATTTTTCGATAAATCCGGACGCAGAAAATCTTTGGGACCACATTGACCAATTTCATAGCCAACTTTTTTAGCCAGTTCAAAATGCGAACTGGCAACTCGGGAATGCTTCACGTCACCCACTATTAAAAGTTTTTTCCCAGACACTGAGCCCAACTTTTGCTGCATGGTCAATGCATCTAAAAGCGCTTGAGTTGGATGCCCCTTCACTCCCCAGCCAGCGTTGATCACTGGCATCGAAATTTTTTTAGAAATTTCCAACAAGGGAACTTCATCCCCGCACCGTACGACAACAAATTTAGGATCCATAGCGGCGATATTCAAAATCGAATCCTCGATAGTTTCGCCTTTTTCTAAACTGGTGCGCGCACCACCATCAAAAACCAATGGACTAAGCCCTGCGCGAAAGCCAGCCGATTCAAAACTCATTCTGGTTCTGGTGCTTGGTTCAAAAAAAAGCAGTGCTAAAGTTTCGCCACTTCTTCTTGGCTCGCGAGGTTTGGCTTTTAAAGAGTTCGCTAAAGAAAAAAGTTCATCAACATTTTGAGAAGAAAACGACTGAAAATCCAAGAGTGAAATTTGGCTGGCGGGCATTGATTTTTACGGTAGCTAAGCCGCGGTTTACTGTCAATCAAGTGCCGAAGAAAGACTGCGCCAAGTTCGCTCCCAACGCACTGTCGGCATGCGATTGTCCCAAATCATTTTCTGCCAATTTAGAGAAAGCCAAATCCAAACAACTCGGCCGTCGACTCGCTCGATCGGCACAGTGCCCCAGTATCTAGAATCATCACTCGAGTCTCGATTGTCCCCCAACAGGAATATTTCATTGGGCGGAACGACGAAGGGACCGAACTGATACGATTTGGACTTTTTTTGAGTTTCTTTTGCCACAACTAAATGCCGAACTTGGTCAGAATCACGCTCTTCGACCAACTTAAAAAGCTCTGGGTTTAAGCTAGATGGCAAAAGTCCATCTTGAACATCTCGATAGCTCAATTTTTGCTCATTAATTAACAACTGACCGTCTTGGATTTGCACACGGTCCCCAGGTAAACCCACAACTCTTTTGACATAGGATACTTTTGGTTGATCCAAATAAGAAAAAACCACCACTTCGCCTCGTTGCGGAGAGTTAATCGCAATCTTTTTGTCTGTCAAAGGCACCTTTAGCCCAAAAGGCAATCGAAAGGCAAAAATGAAATCACCAGGCAATAGCGTTGGCGCCATAGAACTGGTTGGCACCTTATAGCCCGAAATCACAAAAGTGCGAACAACTAGGGCTAAAAATACGGCAATCAAAATATTTTCTAAATAATCTCGCCAAGTTTTCATCAAATTTAATGATCTTGTGGATTTGAGCCTTATTCAACTTTTTTCATCAACCGATTCCAACGAATGGTTTGCGGGTCACAAATAAATTGAGCAGAAACAAGGGTTTGATCACAAGACAGCCATATTCTTGATGCAACCCCAATTGCGTTATTCTCGGGGACAAATCCCCAAACGCGCGAGTCACTTGATTGATCTCGATTGTCTCCCATTACGAAAAATGAATTCTCGGGAACTTTCGTCAGTGGGAACTGCGCTCGATCCTTAGCTTGGTAACGAACCATATACCCGATTTCCGATTCTTTTAAATACTCAAATGGCATCAAATCACCCGCCGGTGGCTCGCGAAAATCAATCTGATTTTGCTCAACAGCCTGACCATTGACTTGAATCACTCCATCCTTAAGGGAAATTTCATCACCAGAAATTCCGATCACCCGCTTGATGTAATAAACTTCAGGATTTTCAGGGTAGCGAAAAACGACCACCTCACCGCGACTTGGGTGCGACCATTGAAATAAAAAATTTTTCCCAAATGGCCACTTAATTCCATAGGACATTTTGTTCACAAAAATATGATCATGAATCAACAAAGTCGGGATCATAGATCCGGAAGGGATCACGAAAGGTTCAAAAAATAACCAACGAACCAGGCAAACTAAAATAACCGGAGAAAAAAAAGTGGCCAGAGCTTGAGTCCAAGTCCCTCTCAAATCACTTTTATTTTCTAAATTCATAGGAAATCAACCGATCGTTTAATTGACGAGGTGAAAAAATCTCTTCCAACGAATTTCTAAGGGATTGCAAAGAAATGGAAGACTTGGAATTGTTTCATCACAAGAAAGCCAAACGATGCTCGCACGCCCCAGAATATTTCTTTTTGGCATAAAACCCCAAATTCGACTGTCGGCCGATCGATTTCGGTTATCGCCCATCACAAATAAATGATCAGGTGGCACTGTCACTGGACCAAAAGTATCATAGACGTCGCCACGACGAATTAATACCGAATGTTCTTTCGGACCCAAAAGCTCGGTGAAGTGAACATAGTTGTCTTTGCCGTCGTAAACATCGCCTTCACTTCGGAAATCTTCATCCCGAAGCCATTCGAAATCTTTACTAGAAAGGGGAACCTTTTTCTCTTGAGGTACATCATTGACATAAAGAGTTCCATTTTCGTAATAAATTTTATCACCAGGCTCACCCACAACTCGCTTGATGAAGAAGGTGCTCATGTCCCGCGGATATTTGAACACAATCACTTCACCGCGTTTCGGCTCACCAAACTTGACCAACCATTCTTCAGAAAATGGCACTCGAACCCCGTAGACGAATTTGTTCACAAAAATATGGTCGTGGATCAACAATGACGGAAGCATGGACCCAGAAGGAATCACATAGGCCTCGAAAAATATCCATCTGATAAACAGGGCCACAAAAATTGCGAGCCCCATGGAACCAATTCCCTCGGTCCAGAAGTGTTTTGATTTAAAATCAAGACTTGTCCATTTTTCGTTTTTATTCACACGAACTCCGATTAATTGGATTCTTCAAATTCATTCACAATAGCTGGATTATTCAACTCACAACGGGTGCTACAGTTAGAATTACAAGAAACAAACTGAGAGTGCTGACCCTGGGGAATTGAGAATGGGTTACAATAACCATTACAGCTCGCTGAAAAGCGATCTAGTTTTCCGTGATTCATAGAGCAACGAAATTCAGCCTGTCGAACAGCATCCTCATTCGCCTTTTGCTTCAATTGATCGATGCAAAACCAACTCATACCCCCGCCATCACAAAATCCCGTGTATTGGCCCGAGGTGTACAAATATTCTGATGTTTCAATTTGCTCGTTCTGGTCGGGGCTTTGCTCGTTGGCTGACACTTTTATCGCAAATAGAAGGACGATCGCTATAAACAGCTTCATGGTAACCTCTTTTTTAAAAGCGTAATCAATCTTCGACTTTAAGAATGGCCAAGAAGGCTTCCTGAGGCACATCCACAGTTCCGATCTGCTTCATGCGCTTCTTTCCTTCTTTTTGACGCTCCAAAAGTTTACGCTTACGAGAAATATCTCCCCCGTAACACTTTGCGGTCACGTCTTTACGCAAGGCGCCCAATGTTTCTCGGGCAACGATCTTGGCACCAATTGAGGCCTGAATAGCCACTTGATATTGCTGACGAGGAATCAGTTCTTTCATTTTCTCTGCAACCGCACGCCCTTTTGACTGAGCTTTTGAACGGTGCAAGATTAAAGACAAAGCATCGACGGGCTCACTGTTGATCAAAATATCCATTTTAACCAAGTCGGCCTCTTCAAATCCCATCAATTCATACTCTAGGGATGCGTAGCCTTTTGAAATCGATTTCAAACGATCATAAAAATCCATGACCATTTCATTCATCGGAAGTCTGTACTCGATGATCACTTTTTTCTCGCTCACGTATTCCATCTTGATCTGATGGCCACGCTTGTCCTCGCACAACTTCAATATTCCACCAATATAGTCTGTGGGAGTATGAATCGTCACTTTTACAAATGGCTCTTCCATTTTCAGAATCTTTGTTTCATCTGGCAACTGAGAAGGATTTTCTAGATCAAATGAAGTTCCGTCATTTAAATAGACTTTGTAAACCACAGTGGGAGCTGTTGTGATCAAATTCAAATTGAACTCGCGCTCTAACCGTTCTTGCACAATTTCCATGTGCAACAGACCCAAAAATCCGCAACGATAACCAAAACCAAGAGCCATGGACTTTTCAACTTCAAAAGTTAATGAGGAGTCATTCAAACAAAGTTTATCCAAAGCTACCTTTAGGTTTTCGTATTCAGTCGCAACGACTGGGAAAATCCCCGCAAAAACCATTGGTTTAATTCTTTGAAATCCAGGCAAAGCTTCAACAGCTGAATTTTTAACACCTGTAACCGTGTCTCCAACATTGACGTCTCGAATGTCTTTAATTCCGCAGATCATGAAACCGACTTCACCAGCATCCAACTGATCCACTGGATCAGGAAATGGTGCATACTTACCCATTCGTAGAACTTCATATTCGCGATCATTTGCCATGAACTTAATGCGTTCACCTTTTTTGATCGTACCATCCATTAATCGTACTAAAACAACAACACCTTGATACGGATCAAACCATGAGTCAAAAATCAAGCCCCGCAAAGGTTTAGACCGATCGGCCTTTGGCGGCGGAACCTTTTTCACAATAGCTTCTAAAATTTCACGAATACCCTTGCGCTCTTTTGCAGAAGCCATAATCGCTTCTGAGCAGTCCAATCCAATTGTATCTTCAATCTGCTTTTTAACTCCTTCAGGATCAGCTGAAGGAAGATCAATTTTATTGAGCACCGGAATAATTTCGAGATTATTTCCCAAGGCCAAATACACATTCGCCAAGGTTTGCGCCTCAACTCCCTGATTGGCATCAACAACTAGGATCGCGCCCTCACAGGCAGCCAAGGACCGGGAGACTTCATATGAAAAATCCACGTGTCCGGGAGTGTCGATCAAATTGATCTGATAAGTTTCGCCATTCAAAGCTTTATACTTTAAGCAAACTGTTTGCGCCTTAATCGTGATCCCACGTTCTCGCTCAAGCTCCATATTATCAAGAAACTGAGCCTTTTCTTCTCGTGCAGCCAAAGCTCCTGTTTCGGACAAAAGCGCATCGGCCAAGGTGGATTTACCATGGTCGATGTGGGCGATGATTGAAAAGTTTCGGATGAACTTAGGATCCATTTTTTAAACGCTCTTATGTCAAAGATTTAATAACGTCTTTCAATTGGTCCACTTTGTTGGTTTTTTCCCATGTAAATTCTGGGCGACCAAAGTGACCGTATGTCGCAGTTTGAGCGTAGATTGGTTTCAACAAATCCAACTCTTTAACGATCATAGCTGGCTTCAAAGACCAAACCTGACGAACTGCTTTTTCAAGAACCTCAGGAGAATACTTACTTGTACCATAGTCATTTACGTTGATGCTCACTGGCTCTGCCACACCAATAGCGTAAGCAACTTGAACCAAGCATTTTTCAGCCAGGCCTGCGGCTACGATATTTTTAGCCACATGTCTTGCAGCATAAGCAGCTGAACGATCCACTTTTGAAGGATCTTTACCAGAAAACGCACCACCACCGTGAGCGCCGTGACCACCGTAAGTGTCGACGATAATTTTTCGACCAGTCAAACCAGCGTCACCCATTGGACCACCGACAACAAATCGACCAGTTGGATTCACCAAAACTTTCGTTTTGTTGTCCATCCATTGAGAAGGAATCACTTTGCGAAGCACGCTTTCCATGACGAAATCTTTTAATTGCGCCTGAGTCGCCGCTTCTGCGTGTTGAGTCGATACAACGATCGTGTCAATTCGCTGAGGCTTTCCGTCTACGTATTGAAATGTCACTTGAGATTTTGCATCTGGACGCAAGAAATCGGCTTTTCCAGATTTTCTTAAAATCGCCATCTCCTGCAAAATTTTGTGAGACAAAGAAATCGTCAAAGGCATTAACTCTGGAGTTTCATTAACAGCATAACCGAACATCAAACCCTGATCTCCAGCGCCCTGCTCTTCACTACCAGTTTCTTTTACGCCCATTGCGATATCAGGAGACTGCTGACCAACTGCAACTGTCACTGCGCAAGTTTTGTAATCAAAACCCTTATCTGAAGAATCGTACCCAATTCGCTTAACTGCTTCGCGGGCAATTTCATTGATATTGATTTTTGCTGAAGTGGAAATTTCACCAGCCACACAAATCAAACCAGTCGTTAGCAAAGTTTCACAGGCAACACGGCCTCTTGGGTCTTGTGCCAAAATTGCATCCAAAACTGAATCCGAAATTTGATCGGCCATTTTATCTGGGTGACCTTCAGAAACAGACTCACTTGTGAATAAATAGTTTTTTAATTGAGACATGATTTTAATCCCTTTGCTTTTTAACCTGTCGCGTTGCAGGAAAAGAGTTAAATGAACCGTTAAATACTCCACTGAACTGAAGCTCTGAAAACTACTGAAATCAGGGGGGTGGGTCAATGGAATTCTGGGATGAGATTTTTTAGTGCGCTGACTTGGGTTGGAGCGATTTGACCTGCGCCGATTTGGCCTGCTTGCATTTATACGAGTAGAATTTTTTAGGCTTTTTAGAGGCTTTGCTCGAAACCTGAGGCGCCAGCTCTGAAAACTCAACTTCTGCATGGTCTTCCAAGCGACAATTGTCTCTTAAATCAAAGCAAGCATCAGTATTTTTTAATTCGAATGCCCTAGAGAACCGCAACGGGCTATTTCTTAATTTCTCTTCAATTTGCTGGTTTTTTAGGCTTCGCAGATCAAATTCGTCTTTGAAAACTTCGACTCTCTGAATATAAAAACTCTTGCCGCCGTTCCATCCGGACTGGCAATCCAGCCTTATCAACACTGGAGTTTTCCCACCAGCGTCAATCTGATCCGCCAAAAAAAAGTCTGCCCCTTGCTCATAGGCCCAAGAGTTCTCGACTTTTTTGAAAGTCGAGAACTTGGCCAGATCAGCTCCCCAAAGGGAAGGCCCAGGCAAAAGCAAAAAAGATAAAAATAAAAATGGAACTAAAAAGCCCGCATTAAGCAGGCTTTTTGATTGGATACGGTGAGTTGTCATATTCAAGCCTTGGATTGAGTCGCTCTAGGCGTCCTTCTTTAGTTTGCTCGGGCTCTTTGTGATTTTGCAAAATTTCTTTTTTCTTTAAAAATTGCCGCTCCAGCTTTTCGCAAGCCTTGTCGACCGCAATATAAAATGAATCATCATGGGCTGTCGCTTTGAAGTGCCCATTTCCGTCATGAACCGAAACATCCACACAACAATCACTATGTTTACCTTTGCTATAAAAAATCTGCCACTGGGATTGTTTTAGAAGATGTCTTCCCGCTTTTTCAAATTCTTTCTCAGCGTATGCTTTCAAAGAGTCTGATGAATCGATATGTTTGAAATTGTGTTTCCACTGCATATGGCACTCCTTGGTTTCATTTGACCTTACACTTATCGGTGGACTCAGCCAAAAGTACAGGCCCCGAACCTTTTCTTAAGTCAAATTTTTGAAATAAAGTTTTTTATGAGCGTTTCAAAACGAGACGGGGCTGAATGATCTCAGCTATTTTAACTTCAACTCGAATAAGTTCTGATCAACCTCAATTGCTTCAAATTGTGATTTCAGTTTTCCAACTAATTTCGGGTAATTTTCAAGGGAGGCATTCTCAAGAATAAAGACTTTGTCCCCATTCTTTAGGCGTTCTGTAATGGAATTAAAAATCTCGTCTTCCTTCCCCATTTTTGACCAATCCCAAGGAAATGAAAGAAGGCGAATAGCACTGCCTTCTTTACTTAAAATATAGTTCGCCATTGCTGAATGGTAGGGTTGAATTACGAACCCTTTCTCGAATTCCAATTTTTTCGCGACATTTTGAATGGACGTCACATTTGCTGCTTGCCATTTAGCTCGCATAAGATGATTTTTTCTATTTTGCTCAAAAGTCAGAGCAATTAGGATTACCAAAACCCAAGGCATCCATTTATTAATTTTGCCCATATAAATGAAACCTGCCGTCAATAAAAATGCAAACAACAGGAAAATAAAGTAGAAATTGCGAGAATCTCGGACCGTGCCTGCCGGCAAAATAAACGCCATAAAAATTATAAAGGCCGATGCCACCAAGGCCAATCGAACTAGGCTGCTTCGGGACAAATCAATAAATCTAACCGCATAAATACCGACGATCCAAAGCAACAAATTTGGCAAGAAATACAATTCAAAAATATCAGATAGGTTGTTAACAAGATCATCAAATCCCAGACCGATCTGATGATCGACGTGCTGAAAAAGTAAATGAAAGTTCTTCCCATCAAAAAGAAATATGACCAACAAACCGACCAGCAATCCAATTGCAGTCCACATAAGGGCCCCGATGCCGCTTTTTACTTTACCCAGTCCAATCGTCACCACTGGGTAAAATACAGCCGCTTCTTTCGTTAGTCCCGACATAAGAAAAGGAATACGCCAAAACCAACTTTTTGAAGGCTTCAAAATAAAATAGAATCCCAATGTCAGCCAAAAAATTTCTAAATTATCTGGATGAATCAAAAATGCACAAAAAAGAACTGGGGGATTTAAAGCAAGCACTGCCGTAAAAAACAGAGCCTGCCCAAATTTTTGGAAAAACGATCGAAAGATCTCTGCCCAAAGGCCTATAGAAATTGAAAGCGCAATTGCCGAAATCCAATGTGCAGCTGGCGCTATAAATTCAAATTTTGGATTGATCCAATTTAATAGCCACAGAAATGATACAAAGCCAACTCGCCCTAATCCCAAGCCTGTATAAAAGCTACTATCGATATTATTTAAATAACCGTATTCGTCATTATCCTGTATTTTGAAAGCACCGAAAACATGAAACAGCACTAAAGCTGTAACCGACAGGAACAGAATTCTGTACAAAGCATTTTCATCGAACTGGCGTAAGAACCATTTTTTCAAAATTAATTCCGTTTTGCAATTTTTCGAATAGGTAAAAGCCAAAACACCAATACCGAACCTAGTGCCAACACCGAAAAGATGCCCCAAACCCAGAAAAACATTTTCGCAGAATTCAATCCCACGAACGGGCTCCATATTGATGGCTTCGGAATGAACTTTTCGATTTTAAAATGTTGCGATCCCCAAGCAAATTTTCTTTGGCCAGCTTCGACAGTTTCGGCGACTAGCAACGACAAGTAATCACTGCCCACCAAACCAGTTTTATTTTTGAACCAAATCTGACCGGATATTTTCTTACGCGGACCCAGCTCCAAGGGCACGAGAGCTGTGGTCATTTCCACTTCTTTCGGAAGCAAATACCTTAGCCCTACTTTCAACGTTTCCCCGGTTAGATTTTCTATTTCATACAGGGTCTCGAATTCATTGGGGCCAATCGTGGAAATCGAAGCTTTGATGTTTATAAGTTCAAAACCAGTTTTGACAGACCCCTTTTTGTTATAAGACAAATTCAGAATGTCAGGAACTGCAAAGGGGTAGCTGTTTTGATCTTGATAGTTCTTTTCTATGTGAACTAGAAAATCTCCCTCGGCTGGTAATGCCACCAGGCACCCAGGTCCTTTCTCGACACAAAGCCGAGACCGATCCAATTTCGCTTTTAAATTCCAAGTGTAACTTTCATTGGGTTGAAGATTCCTCTTCTCCATGCTCACAGTAAAATGATCAATGTGAAAACTTGGAAAGACATCTTTGGCCATTTCATTGCCCTGGTTTTCCAACTTAAATTCACCCTGCAAATAGATCTCAGATCCCTCTTCCATCAAAATCAAATTGGGGTCACTGACAATTCTTAAGAATCCAGCATGACTAATTGAACCGATCATTGAGGTCGCTAGAACTGCAAGGAAAAATTTATTCAACTTTTACCTTCTTTCTAATTTGAAACCCAATTGAAATGAGAACTCCGACTAGGGTCAACCAAGAAATCGAGTTGGCCAAGGTCCAAAGCCAATGTTGACCCCATTTAAAATTCACTTCTGTCGCTGAGGGAATTACGCCAATAAACCCTGGGCTGGTCAAAAATAGTTTATCACCGGTCGAAGCCTGCCAAGTTGGATGGTAAGCAAATTTAATGAAGTGCAGTTTTCCTGGACAGTCGGTGCTAAGATGCATTTGATCAAATTCAACCTTTAGCTTTGGATGACACTTTCCAACCGGAGCCAATGACTCGGCAATTAGCTTTTTGGACTCTTCATCCACATTCAGATCGGCCATTAAAAACCGTGAGTCCAATTTGTATTCACGAAACCAATCGTAAAATTTCTTTTTAAAGGACTTCATGTCTACAAACTCGGGCATCTGACTGATTGTTCCCACCAGCTCTGGCTTGGCCTCTGTCCCATACAAATGCCAGTTGCCAAAATCCCCCTGTTTTTTTAAAAATTCCGAATGATCAGCTTGAGCTTGAACTTCTGGCGTGATGACGATGATCTGAGAAATTCCCATCAAATCCATATAGGGCCACAAACCACTGACTTTATAGTTGGTACATTGATAATTGGGAAACGGACAGCTCGGTGTTTTACTAATCAATGCTTGAAGATAAAATGCCATGGGCGCAACCACTGTCGCCTGCATGTAAACACTTTCTAAAACAGAACGGCCAGCAAAATAGGGCATCATTTCAAATACGCGAATCGTACCTGCTGCATTGGAAAGATCGTTATTTTCATAAATGATTCTTGGATCCGAAAAATCTCCACGCACCTGATCAGACAATCTTTTTAAATCTGGATAAGCGGATTTCGCTTCCCAACCAGAATAGTTCCATTTCATCCAACCTGGAAAGTTAACCACTTGTTTGCCGGCCCAATAGAAACCGCACATCACCAATGGAAAGCATATAGCCCATACCCAAGGCTTAGACAAAAAACGCCGAAGGGTTATCCCCAAAAAGGTCGCTCCCAAGATGACCACAGAAAGTTGAATCGTAGGAATGACTCGAACATCAACTAATCCTAAGGTCGGAAAAATTAAATAGTAAATTCCACCAAAACCTATCAAAGCAAAACCTGCCGGAATTAAGATTCGCCACTCGCGCTCAAAAAGTTTTTTCCGGAAAGCAAAACCTACATAAGTCAAAACGCCTAGTCCGACTAAAATTCCAAAAGGCCAAAATATTTTAGGAGCAATTTCGTTGATTAGGTTTTCGCCACCCCATTTTAACCCAAAAGCGGTGTTCCAGGGTGAATTGTGCAGCATTGGAATCACAAACCACGCCGCCAACCCCAAGGCTAGCAAGCCTGCTAAGATCAGTTTCTGGAATCTGAGTTTGAAAATTTCAGTTCGATCGAATGCCAAGAAGACCAGAAAAAGAATTGGGATCATCAACGCCATATAGAAATGGGACAAAAACACGGCCGCGAATAGAATGCCTGAATAAAATGGCTGGCGCTTGTGAGTCATCTCATAATTCAAGACTCCAAAACCCAAAAGAAAAAAATCAAAGGCATAAACGTGAGCAAATTGCCCCGCCAAAGTGGAGATGGCATTTCCTCCCCACATGCTGAAGGACTCGTTATATAAAAAAGAGAGGCTGGCGATCATGGCCAACAATGGGACTGGAAACTTAGCCTTCAATCCGCGAAAGCAAAAATAAACACAAATCGGCAATAGCCCCACTGGTAAAATTGTTCCAATGTTGAATGCTCGCCCCAATGGCATAAATAGGGACAAAAAGGACATCACGAAATAAGGTAAAGGGAAATAGTGGGTCAGATGCGGCTCACCACCTAAGTTTCCTGGATTCCAGACTCGCACATGCCAATTTGGAAGTCCTTGTTTCACCAAAGTGTACAAAGGCCAAAAGTGCGAACCCGTATCCCCACCCGTCGCCGGATTGGCATTGAACAATTCCATAGGAACGTAGTGTACGAACATTGCCACAACAGACAAAATCGCCAAGATGTCCAAAAACAATTGGGCTTTGCGCAAGCGATCCACTTGCTGACGTAGAAATTGAAATGGCGTTAGGCTTTTATTTTTTGAAACCAAGATTGTGAATCCTTCATTTCTTTCCAAACACGATAAAGATTCCAATAACGATAAAAACCTTCGTGCCAGATATTAAATCGACTTTGTCTTAAGTCCTCACAACCAATTCCAATCTGAAGAACCGTTTTTTTATTGAGGATCAACCAGACGCAAATTTCGAAAACATAAGCTGTCCAAGTGTCGATTTCGTCTAAAATCGGAAGGATGACATCTTTTCGATAGGCCTTGGAACTCATCGAAAAGTCCGTGATCGTCATTTTAAAAAGAACTTGTGTCACAACTAAGTAAAGCTGACTTCCCAATATTCGAACCATAGAACGCTTTTGTTGTCCTAATGTTTTTGAACCCACCACCATGGCCGAATATTTCAACAAACTTTCAGCATACTGAATAAAAATAAGATCCGAGGACAAATCCGCATCTAAAGAAATGATATATTGGTATTGAGCTTCGCGAACACCTTTCGCAAAAGCTTTTCCCACGCTTTTCTCTGGAATTTTAAAAAAACGAAACCAGTGGTGATCCAATTCTAAATTTTTCGCAATTTCAGGAGTTTTGTCCGTGCTGCCGTTGTCTACGACGATCACCTCAAAAGGCGTCGGCCGAAGCGCCAACCAATTGGAAAGCTTCTCGATGCTAGATCGAAGAATTTCTTCCTCATTAAAAACGGGAATCACGATTGAAATCATACTATTTAAAAAATCTTTTTACGTCGACTAGAAGGCAAAATCTTTAAAACATCTCGGTATTTTGCCACAGTCCTACGAGCGATTTCGATTCCTTCTTTTTTCAATAAGTCGACTAGCTGTTGATCAGAAAGAGGACTTTTATGATTTTCTTTAGAAATCAATTCCTTGATCTTAAGCTTCACAGATTCGCTGGCCAAAGACTCGCCATCTGAAGTCGAGATTCCGGAATTGAAAAAATATTTCAACTCAAAAATTCCTTGTGGAGTGTGCACATATTTTGCCGTGGTCACCCTAGAAACTGTGGATTCGTGCATACCGATATCATTGGCAATATCCCGTAAAACCATTGGCTTAATAAAGCCCGCGCCCTTATCTAGGAAATCACGCTGATGCTTGACGATACTTTCAGTCACCTTGTAGATAGTTCTTTGTCTTTGGTGAATGGATTTGATCAACCAAACAGCTGAACGCAATTTTTCTTGAATATAGTCTTGGGTCTTTTCGTTGCCACCGGAACCCTTCAGCATATTTCGATAGAAATTCGAAATTTTCAATCGAGGCAATCCATCTTCATTGAGCGAAACCATATAATCATCGCCAACTTTGTAAACGTACGCATCTGGCATGACGTATTGAGTGTCTTGTGGAGCGTAGGCTCGTCCCGGCTTAGGATCCATGGCGTAAATAATCTTGCACATATCAGCCACTTCACTGATGTCTTTTCCCAAGGCCTTCGCAATGGCATCAAAATTCTTTTTTTCTAAATCTTTTAAATGGTTGTTCAGGAGAGTTACCAGATCATTGGTATCTTCCTCAACCGCTTTTGCCTGAATCAAAAGACATTCTTTCAGGTTTCTAGCTCCCACCCCTGGTGGATCAAATTCTTGCACAAACTTTAAAATGTCTTCTAGGTCTTGAACATTCAATTTTTCACTCTCGGCAATTTCCGAAAGCGGAGTCAAAATATAACCGTCGTCATCGATGTAATTGATCAATAGCTCTGCCAATGCCAATTCATCTTCAGCAAAGCCAAACATTTTGGCTTGCCAGTTCAAATAATCATGAAGATTTTCCGTCGTAGTAATGACGTTCTCATAATTCATGATCTCTTCATTGCCACTGCCGCTTTGCTGAGGTGGCTTATATTGATTTTCTAAATAGGATTCCCACTCAAACTCATCTTGTTTTTGAGGATCTTGATCATTAGAGGTATTTTCAGCTTGAGGATCTACCGTATCTGCAGCTTCTTTTGTTCGCTGCAAATCTTCTTCTTTTAAATCCTGGGTTTCTTCTAAGATTGGATTTTCTTCCAACTCTTTTCGAACGGCAGTTTCCAATTCCATTCGGGACAATTGCAAAAGCTTAATCGCCTGTTGCAACTGCGGAGTCATCCGCAATGTTTGACTCAAATTCATGGATTGTCGAAGTTGTACTGCCAAAACTACTTCCTTTTCGAAAATTCGCTAACCTACAGCTTAAAATTTTCTCCTAAATAGAACTTTTTGGCTAGTTCAGAATTAGCAATTTCATCAGCTGTCCCTTGGACCTGGATTTGACCATCTTTCAAAATGTAAGCGCGATCGCAAATACCCAAGGTTTCTCTAACATTATGATCCGTAATCAAGACCCCAATCCCTTTGCTTTTCAAATGGCGGATGATGTCTTGAATGTCCGCCACAGCAATTGGATCAATTCCGGCAAATGGTTCATCTAAAAGTACAAACTTCGGCGAGCCAGCCAAAGCCCTGGCAATTTCCACACGTCTGCGCTCACCACCGGAAAGTGCATACCCAAGACTGTCACGAATGTGAGTAATACGAAAGTCCTGCAATAGTTCATTCAACCGCTCAGTTTTTCTTGAGTCTGAATATCCATGGGCCTCAAGTGCGACCGTGATATTTTCGGAAACCGTAAGCTTTCTAAAAATACTTGGCTCTTGAGCTAAATAGCTTAGACCAACCCGAGCACGCCGATACATCGGCTCACGGCCTATCGATTCGTTATCAAGCAAAATATCTCCTGAATCTGGTTGAACCAATCCCACCACCATATAAAAACTGGTGGTCTTACCAGCTCCATTGGGGCCTAAAAGACCAATCACAGTTCCAGACTCAACTGAAAACGAAACATCATTGACGACCTTTCGCTTTTTAAATGACTTCGAAATATTAGAAACAGTTAGAAGACTCATTTGTTCTCTACCTTTGCTTTAATCTTCTCTACCTTAACCTTTTTTCCGCCATCAATGAAGATAATTTGATCACCGGTGATTTCATCATTATTTTGCACAACGCGCGGCCTTCCATTAAAAACGAATCTATTTTGTTCTGGATCAAACTTCACAGACTCAGAGGTCGCATATTTGTCCAAATCACTGACCTTAACGCCACCTTTAACCATGACAGATTGAAGCAAATCCACACCAGCCTTGTAGTCAAAATTAGCTTCCGGCCCTTCCATTTTTAAAGAGCCAACTTCGATGGACACATCTTCAATGAAACGCGCCAAACGATTTTTTCCTGAAAACTCTGCGCTCTTGCTGAGGATCTCAAACTTTTTGCCACCAGATATATTTTTTGTGGCCTTTACGGACTCTTTGATTATCATTAAACCAGAATCCACGAAAGCTTCTAATTTCTTTCCTTGCAATTTAATGCCGGCAACGTGCCCATCTGCAGGACCTTGCATGGTCACTTCATCCGGAGATTCTAAAATTCTGAGGGCTTGATTGTAGATCAAAGTTTCAGATTTAAACTCGTAACCATTGGCTGACTTGGTCACCACGTGACCTTCAAATTTCAAATTTTTACTATTCGAATCGATCATGCCTTTTTTGGCAATGACGGTAAAATCCACCGAATCTAAATTATAAAAAAGAACTTTGACGTCTTCTAACTGCCACACGCCTTGGCCTTTGTTGCTTTCGGCAGTTTCTGAAAACAACTCCCAATCCCGAGTACCTTTGCGACTTTCAGATAAGTGAACGCCTTGAATTTTTTGTTGAGTTCCAGATCGTTCTCGATTGGCAGGGAATTGATCTGGCAGCTTAGGATCCTGATTATTGATTTCAGGCGCAGTCTCTAAATGAATAGGAAACCCAACCCAAATCTCCAAAAATAGAAAAACCATGAAGATTGAGAATAGCGTCCCGGTCCATTTATTCATAATGGCTTATTTGGTCGCAGTTTGGGATGGATTCTTTGTAACAGCAAAATTGATTTCTCCTGCTCCGGCTTCAGTGACAGTGTACATCACTTTTTTAACCGTCAAGAAATCAATTCCCTTGTCCGCCTGAATTGTCACCTTGTTCCAAGGGTTTGGATCTTTTTCAGAATCACCACGAGCTTTTTCAACTGCACTTTGCAGCTTTTTCTGCAAACTCAACTCGTAATCCTCTTTGGCTTTTTTCAAAGATTCAGTCAACAAATTGAAAAGAGGTTGAATCATCCACTCGGGCTGAGCCTTTAACTGATCAAAAGTGATAATCGGAGTCTTATCTAGTAAAATTTCTTTATTCGAAATTGTCACTACAACTGCCGGCTTTAACTCTTTGATTTTTTCAGCCTTCGGAAGCGTTACTTCTTTAGGAATATACAAAACCTGCCCCGTGACATTGTAGTTCTGCAATAGGAACACCACTAAAACCGTAAACATGTCGACCATTGCCGTTAACGACAAAATTGCCACCACATTACGTTTAGTTTTTTTACCTTTTAAATATTTATTGTAGCGATAACGCTGCCCCGGAGGATGAATAGCCATTTAGTTAGGCCCCCCTGTCAGAACTGAAATTTGCGGGAATCCCGCTCTTAAATACGAATCCATGCCCCGAATCAATCTTTCATATGGAAGATCGTCCGACATTGCAATTGCTGCATCGACTTTATTTGGATAAAGCTGTTTTGTTTTCTCGAGCTGAGCCAACAATCCCGCATCATCATAATCATTGTTCACCATTGGTAAATTGATCGTCTGCTTGGCAACGGTTAAAATATAACCGTTTGCTCGTACATCCAATTTCAGAACAACATCCGCATCAGGAGAAATGACCGGCTGTTGCTCTTCATTTTTTTTACCATATAAAGAACTGCCAATTTGAATCATCGATACCTGCGACCAAACGGCGGTGATCAACAAAAATGTGATCAACACGCTCATCAAGTCGATGAATGGTACTAGATTGAGCTCAAGAGATGTACTTCGTCCACCCTTACCGCTACTACCTTCAATGTGAGCCATATCTTTGATCCTTTGACAGTGTTCTCTTCAAGTTCAATTATTCTTTAATCTTGTCACGATTGCTCGCAACTAGATTTAACAAACTCATACTGCTTTCAGTTAAATCATTTTCAGCTCTTTGAATTCGCAACTGAAAATATCCATAGGCAACGATTGAAACAATCGCGACTAAAAGTCCAAAAGCCGTACAATTCAAAGCGTGCGAAATACCCTTAGATAGTTCGATTGCTTTTTCAGCTGGATCGGCCGCAGCAACCGCCCGGAAAGATTTAATCATACCGATAATAGTTCCCAATAGTCCGGCCAAAACCGCAACGTTACCGGTTACGGCAAGAAATGATGTCCAACCTTCTAAACGTGGAGCCTCTCGCAAGGCTGCCGCGTCCATCGCCACCTGAACTTCTTCGTCCGGGCGCTTGTTCATCGCTTGAACCAAACCTGCTTTGACCACATTTGTTAATGGAGCCTGCCGTGAATCACAAAATGCAACCGCTTGGCGCAAATCTCCACGTAAAATCATTCCAAAGATATTGTCTTGAAATTCTTTTTTATCGACCGAAAGGTTTTTCATTGTCATCAATCTTTCTAAAACTAGAAACACCGTGATCAATGCGATAAAAAGAATGACGTACATAACACTGCCGCCCTCTTCAAATGCCCTTTGTATAAATGGCATATTTTCTGATGCCGCCTGTGCTGCTGCTGCTGATGCTGGATCCACTTTCTCCTCCTAAAATCTGTACGTTGACGTTCAAAACATTTAAAAATTTAAAACCTAAACTCTAAAAATTATTTCTGTGCTCCAAATACAAACGGGTAGTCTACCACTGCAATAGTGCCCGCCGGTGGCTCTGGAAATCTGGCTTCCTTAATTCGAGAGGAAACACAGCTTTCCACCGCTCCATCATTCATCGTCGTGCTCTTTGTTTTAGCCAGGCGAACACGCCCCTGCTCCATGATTTCGAACTGAATGACGACTTTACCTTCAAGTGCCGAGTTCACTCGCAACTGACGTTCGTAACAAGACTTGATTTGATTAAGAATGGATCGGATCACTCGACGAACCGCCTCGCGATCGATCGTTCCTTCCCAACCTTCATCCGTTCCACCCGCATCGATGGTCACATTTCCCTTACCACCAAGACCAACACCCGATCCGTAAGAACTCATACCCGAACCGCGTCCTTTTGTACCAATTCCGGCAATACCTTGCGTGGCCGTGCCTTTTCCGCCAGCTCCGGTGTCTTTAAATTTTGAGCCAATGTCATCGCCAGCGCGATTGTCATTTTGCCCTGAAGTTCCCGTCGCCTTATCGGCCATTCCCAACAATTCACCAGAACCAGAATAGGCTTGATCTAACTGTTTACGAACTCCACCGCCACCAAAGGCGCTCAACAATCCCATTTTCGAAACATCTTTTGCGCTTTCAGCATTGGCGCCAGCAGTTTTTCCAACAGCAGTTGCTCCACCTTGTTTGGTGGATGTGAATTTTTTAGGACGATCGGTTTTAGTAGGCATCGGCCGAACTTCTGATGCTTTCGCAGCTTCGACTTGCTTAACAGCATTTTGAGAAGCCGGATTTCCTTTCGGAGTCGCCTGTTTCTTTTCATCCGTCACTTGAATTTTCTTAGGTTCAACTGGCGGAGGAGGCGGGACTTCTACTTTTTCTTTTACAGGAGGAGGAGCTGGCTCCGGCTTTTCAATTGGCGGCGGCTTATTGTAAATAAACTGCGCCAATCTCACTTGCTCTTCTTTTGGATCTTTTTCAACTTCCGGAGGAGCATAGACCGACATATACAATGCCGTCAGAGAAACTATAACTAAAGAAACGATTAACCCTGTCAATTCGCCAGCCGTGAAATCCAGTGGTGAACCTAAAATAGGCTTTACTGTATTTGGAACATAACGAACAAACACTTGAACAATGCCGTCAGAAAAAGAAAGACATAGCAATTCACCTTGATCCAAACGAACTGCGTTGGCGGCGCCAACTTTCATGACTTTTCCAGATTTTTGCAACTCATCCAAACTCATGGATTGTTGTGATAAGTTCTGAAGTTCTATTTTAGACTCAAGGGGAGCTAAAATTTTGCAACCGCCTTTAAGCTCTAAAAATGGCGCAACACCTTTCATGAAATCGGCTGGAATCTGCACTGTTGCTTTTGGCCCCGAACCGATTGTGACTTGTTGATCTGTTCCAAAGTGATAGGTCGAAAGAATTCTTTCCTTCCATGCCACTAATACTTCGATGACCGGACCCTTGGTCGGCTTCAAGTAAGATTTCAAATCTTGAATTTCACTTGGTGGAGCAAAGGTTCCAACCACATGAGACTTTCCGTCGCTTGATTTCTTTCCAAAACTTGCCTGGTGGGTACGAGCTTCCGGCAATTTCGGCGGCACTGTCGGCTTAACATCAGCTTTTACTTCAGACTTATTTGTAACAGGAGCAACCGACGGAACAACTGGCTTCGCAGCTGGAGCTTCTGGCGCCACTGTAATTGTTGGAACCTTGGCTTTCGGCGCACCTACGAAAAACTGGATGCGATAGGCTCCAATTTCCAAGTTGTCACCCGATGAAATAGGTTCGTCTAAAATTGATTTTCCATTTTTCTTGGTTCCAGAAGTGGAACCCATGTCGCACAAATAATATCCCGAATCCCGAAGTTCAATTAAACAATGAATCGGGGAAACTTCTGGGTCATTCAGATCAACCGTCACATCCGCATCATGTCCAAAGATGATTTGTTCACCTTCGAACTGTTTCACTTCGACCAGTTGATTATTTTTAAAAATTCTCAAAATGATTGGTGATTTCAATTCGAACTCCGCGCGCGCTGTAAATCTTCAGATGTCTGTCTCATTTCTGGCAAAAAATTCTCTCGCAACTTAATCAATCTCTTATAGTTGAAGTTCTTTTTCTGAAATAAATAAAACAACTCGGGCTTTTGAGTTGCGCCTTCAACCAATTCATCTTCAAAACTTAATGTTTTCTTTTTTTCTTTTTTTCCAGATTCAGATTCATCTGCCGCATAGGACATTGAAACAAATGTTGTCACAATCAATAGATTCAATATCAAAAACATTTTTTTCATCGTCGTCTTTCTCATGATGAGCATCTATCTTCCTATTTTATCCCAGCTTTTGCCTTATTTTCCAAAACATTAATTTTATTTTTAGCCTCAGCCGAAGGTCCAAGGAATTTAATTTTATTCAAAAGGTCTAGTCCATCTTGGTAAGAACCCATCTGATCAATCAGCAAAATTGCATAATTGAGCATGACATCTTTGTTGCTCTCATTGATCTTCAGCGCCTGTTTGTAGATGTCTTTTGCCTCATTAGACTTACCAGTTGCGACCAATGAAATGGCATAGTTATTTAGCACTCGAAGGTCCTTAGAATTCTTACGATACGCAATTTCGTTTGCGACCAAAGCCTTGGAATATTCTTTCTGTTCGACATAAATTGCCCCGACGTTGGCCGCGGCAATGCTATCGTTGGGATTGATTTCAATCGCCTTTCGAAACTCTCGAATGGCTTCGCGAAGTTCTTTTTTTGCTAAGTAAACTAGTCCCAAATTGTTGTGAAGATCGCCAGAGGTTGGTGAGATCTTTAGAGCCTTACCAAACATCATCTGCGCTGCTGCCAAATGTGACTTTCGATAGTGATAGATTCCTAGCGCATTCAAAGCTCTCAAATCCTCAGGATTTTTTGCCAACATTTGTGTTGAAATTCGATAGACGGCCTCGTCATTGTTGGCTCGAATGGCCTCTAAAAGGCTTGCCGAATCTCCCGAAGAGCTGCCTGTCGCCTTAGAAGCTTTGGTCTCTTCACGATCTGATCTTGCCATGGGCTCACTTGCCTTTTTATCTGCCGTGCTGACAGAACTGATTTCGGGACTCAGTTCTGTTCCATCCTCAAGCGCATCCTCTTTTTTGGAAGAGCTAGAACAGGACACCACGAAAATCAGAGAAAAAATCAAAAAGTATTTACTCAGTTTCATTTACAACCCCATCCAAGTCGATTGGCGAATTTCCGAAGGCGTCTCAACCCCATCATAAAAGACATGTGGATCTAACTTCAGTGCCAGGGCCCTTGCCTTTTGGTAGTCTTCATTGAAAACATCTAGTTCGCTTCCTCTGGTGACCGCTGCTTTAAAACTTTCTTTCGCCTTCAATAAAAATGGCTCAGCAATTTTTTCGATTCCAGCCTTATACTGTTTTGTTTCATCAGGATTCAATCCACTTGGTAAAGGTGAATTCAAAAGTGCTTCCGCCATATGAAGATTGACTTGCCCCAAGGTCGAAAGCGCTCCAACAATCTCATCGCCCGAGTCGTAAGCCACTACATCCACTAGTTCTTTATTGAGCTTTGTCACAAATGCTATCTTGTTCTGCACAGCCGCCTGCTGTTTCGCTGGATTGGCCGGAATTCGAATTGTCTTCAACTCTCCAAAAACCTCATTCGCCTCGGCCAATTTGATTTTAGCAGCATAAGTAGCACCTACGCCTTTTTTATTTGGAGCAAATTTCTTTTGAAAAGATAAAGTCTTCTGCTTCCATTCTTTGGTCAACTTACCTTGACCTTGAGACTGTGAAATCTCAAAAATCCGAAAGGATGACTCGACAGTTCTTTCAGGCGCCCCACCGCCGGCATTTAGATATTCCAAATACTTTTCTTTGGCTTTGGCCATACTTCCCTGTTTGCGAAAGATTTCAGCCATCTGGAAATTAGCTTCGTTTTTGTCGGCTTTCTTTTCAGTTTTCAAATAAGCTTCGTAATTTCTAATGGATTCGTTATTTTTTCCAACCGCCTCAAAAAGCACGGCTGCATTAAAAAACAAATTCCCAGCCAAAGGATCTTTTCCTGCTTCGTTTGCTGCCGCCTGATAATTGATCGCCGCTTCCTCTAACCGACCCGAATCTTGATAAAGCTTCGCAACAATTCTTCGCGACTTGATTCGAAGTGGCTCAAAAGATTTATCCTTTGATTTCAAAACTTCACCGTGAGCTTCCATGGCTTTTGCAGACTGGCCACCACGTTCATAGTTGATCGCCGCATTGAACATTGCCGTCACAGCTAACGCCGAAGCTGGATTTTGTTTAGCAAATCCTACGAACTGCTCAGCGCTCCCGTTGTAGTCTTTGCTCATTTCCAAATCTTGAGCTTTCTTAAAATTAGCCTTTTCAAGGACGCCTTTTATATCTTGCCCAGCCTTCGAATTCGAAATCCCCGGCAATGCCATTAATTCGCCACCCACTTTTTCAAGTCCGGCGTAATCCTTTTTCAGATTGAAAATATCCAACAATAAATTCGCCGAAAACTCTGCATACTTTGACTTAGAATGCTTCGATACGATTTCCCTAAAGTACGGAATCGCCAGGTCAAATTGATTGTGTTGATAATAAAGTCGCCCCACTCGAAATTTGATTTCGATCGCCTTTTCTGTGTCTGGTAGTCTTTGCACATAATCTGTAGCTACGTTTATAAATCTTTCAACTTTTGGATCTAGCGCTAAAGGCTCAACTGATTTCCCCATCCGTTTTGCCATCGCATCGTCGGAAGGCAAATCTTTTTCTAAAGCCAAAACGATATTTTCAGAAGCTCTTTGATAAAACTTAGAACCTTTTCCATTGTCGATAACCCACCTGTATTGAGCACCAGCTTCCTCAAACTTTTTCATGTCGTACAAAAGCTCACCAAAATAGAAATGCATATCTGCAATGACCGGTGAGTCTTTAAACTCACCCAAGTAGGCCTTATAGCCCTCAAGCGCCAGATTTTGAGAAAACACCGCATGCGAGTTCTGAGCGGTTTGGTGCTGTTGTAAAATATAAGTACGCAAAGTTTGTTCACGTAACTTGTAGGAATTCTCAATAAAATCTGTATTAGCTTTATTGGCTTGATACCAAGCGCTTCCCAAACCAAAATCTTTTATCCATGCAAAAATCTCTTCTCGAAACTCGCGTGACTTTTTTGCTGTCGAGTAAAGGCGAACCACTTGATACTTGTAATCGAACGCCTTAGCTGCAGTTGGGTTGGCTTGAATTAAATAATTAAAAAGAACTCGAGCGCCTGTTAAGTTACCTTTGTCTCCATAGAAGTAGGCTAACTTCTCGATATAAGAATTCGCATCGTTTCCGGCAAGACCCTTGAAATAGTTGGCCGCTTTCTCAGGATCTCCCACTTCCGCGTAGAACAATACAATATCGCGCAAACCTTCAGATTCCAGGCGACCTTTATTGACAGTTTTTCGACCCTCGTTTTTGTCAATCTGCGCCTGTTCTTTGTTTTGTCTGACTAGGGTTTCCATCACCTTAAGTGCTTCAGAAGATCTTCCCGAACGATATTCACACCAAGCCGTCTTATATAACGAAAAGCTATAAAGGCGATGACGCCTTCTTGTTAGAACCTTAGAGTAGTGTTCTTTGGCCTTACCCCATTTTTCATTTTCAAAATAGTATTCGGCCAACGCAAAGTTAGCTTCAATGACATAAGGACTATTGGGATGTTCATTGGTCAAGCGTGTGTAATAAACTGTTCCTGTTTTTAACTGAGAAATTTCGTAGTAGTTGTATCCCAAGAAAAACAAAGCCTGGTCCATTTTTTCATCTTTAGGAAAGTCTCTTACAAACCATTCGTAAAGCTGAATCGCCTTCTTATTGTACTCTTTGGCATCGTTCAAATCCAAAACAGGTTTAGCCTTAAGCTTTCCTGCTTGGAAATCTTTTAACTTTTGATCGTAGTCACCCTGCTTCCGAAAGTCGATAACACCAGCTTTTTCAACATAAAGCTCAGCCAAGCGGAGCCACAACTCACCTCTCTGAGGCGAGGTTTTGAATTTCTGAGTCAGTTTGAAAAGTTCTGCAATCTGCTGGTCAGTGATCTTTTCCAGTTTTGCTTTATCATCATTTGGGTCTTCAAAGAAAGACGATGTTCTAGGAGGCTTCACTTGGCTCAAGTTCACCTGAGGCATTTTCTGTTCAAATAGATCTTTTGCCGCTTGAATTTCTATAGCTTTTTTCTGCAAAGAAAAACCCGCACCACGGTCGACTTGTTTCAAAAGCTGACCAACTGTTTTCTTCTGTGTGTTCGCCGTCGATTTCGTTTTAGCCTTTTCAGCCTCAACTTGAGCTGCTGTCTTTTTCTTATTTTTACTATCCACCGCACTGGCATTGGATGCGATGATAGACATCGCTACAATTGAACTTAATATCCAGGTGTATTTATTCATAGTCGATCCCAATCTATTCGCAGCTTTGCTTTCCTAGGTAATGATAATTTCCAACTTCATCCAACCAATACTCTCCATCAAACGGCCAGTACTCGTAGCCATTCTGAATATAGAACTCACGATTGACGTCTTCATCAATTTGAGAATTTGAAAGATCTTTGCCGGCAATTTTCTTTTTCAGTTGTTCTTTTTTACCATTGATCATTTCATAGCGAACAAAACCAGCTTGCTCATAAAGATCCTTCAACTCCACTCGAACATTGGCCATATGGGATCGCACCATTTCACCAATAGAAATTTTAGTGTTCTTCATACGATTGGCTAAGATTTTATTGGCATAGCCAACGAATGAGCCTTTATTTAAAACGTGACTTGAATCCAACTTTCTCTTTTCATCGTTCAAATACTTCAAGTACCCAAAAGCTCGCTTCACATCACCTTGATCTAAAATATGACGAGCAACGCTGTATGGAATTTTCCCAGGGTAAGTTTTGTTGATTTCGGTCGCTTTTGAGCTCATTCGAAACTGATTTGATTTTTCAATTTCTAAGAAATAATTCGAAGCCTCTTTATTGTTCTGCAGAAACGCTCCCAGTTGAGATCGAACAGGACCGTAAGTGCGCTCAAAAAGATCTAGAACCTTATCCATTTCGTCATATTTACAGATATATAAATAGACGATTGATCTCAACAGTAGAGATTCAGGAATATAGTATTCTTCGTAATAACTCGAGTGCAGTGATTGAAAGTTCGAAAGTACTGATCGAAATTTCGCAGCTCTCAAGTAAGCCCATGATTGCTCAAAAAGTGATTGGTGCCAAAAATCTGTATCTCGGGGGATTTTTCGATACCACTCGATGGCCTCGTCCCACTTTTGAGCTTGGTAATAGGTTCTTGCAATAGCCAACTCGGCCGCCACTTTATTTGTGTCGGTGACAGGAGCTTGTGCTCTTAAAGCCAATAGATCCTGAAACGACTTCAAAGCTTCATCCGGCTGTTTGGCCTCTAATAGCGCTCGGCCTCTGTTAAACTTAGCTTGAGCTGAATACCTACTTTTTTGACCGACTCGAGCAAAACTTTGAGCCGCATCTTGATATTGACCATTTTTAATTTTGATCTCACCCAATCGATAATAGATCATGTCCTTATTCTTCTCGGGGAAGTCTTCAAGCTGAACTTTTGAAACAGCGTAGTTCAACAAAGTGTCATCGCCCAATTCATCAGCCGCAATCGAAAGCTTTTCAATAGCTTGTTTGGTGTATTTACTGGCACCGTTTCGAATCACATCGACAAACTGAAATACCGCGATCTGGTTTAATTTCAATTCCATCAAGCAAACCCCAAGGATGTACTTGATTTGCATTCTTTCCGCCTGCAGTTCAGGTCGACGAGACAGAGCGAACAATCGAATTGCCGCCTGATCATATTGACCGTTACGAGCCAAAGCTAAGGCGTCGCTGAGCTGCTTCTGGCTGACCGATGGGATTGCCGATTTCGATTGAGTCGGAACCGACTTCGCCTGAGGCGCTGCCTTTTGTGCCGGCGACTGAGAAGTAGACTTAGTAGGCGTGGTCGATTTTGCCGCTGGTTTAGAGGTCGTCTTCTTAGGACTCCATCCCCTTGTGTTGTCTACTGCAAGTACTTGAGTTGGAACAACTAGAGAGCTTCCAAGCAAAAAACTTCCGGCCAGCAAACCTATGAAACTCGATTTTGTAAATTTTGAATTTTTCATCGGTATTTTGCCTCCGGAAAAAAGAAGCTAGCGCCAAAAGTTAAAAGCAAATTATTAAAGTTTTGAGCACTTTTTCCTGTTGGGGTTGCCGAAAAAGAATTCCAAGTAAAGTCCCAACGAAATCCCATTCCTTTACTTAAAGCAAAAATCTGCCCAGTTCCAAAATGAATTGTGCTACCGCCACTTCCATTGTCGACTTGAGTTTGACCTCCGCCGGCCTGAAAATACATATCAAACGGAATGATTCTACGATTGAAGTATCCCATTTTTCCATAAATCGGCGTCCACACTAAAGATCCGCCCGAATATCCCTTTGTGGTTACAAAAGAATCAGCTTTAACCCCGTGTTGGTCATACAAATCTTTTGCAGCTGGCCTTTGTGAATTCGAAAGAAAAATTCCATTCAATTCCACCCCCCAGGCTTCGGTAAAGTGGTAACCAAATCGCAAGTCAAATCCCATACTAGAGAACCAAGGATCGTTCACCATGGTAGCCAACCCACCAAAGAACTGAAACCTTCCTGTCTTAGGTAAAAATCTTTTTTGAATGACCGAGATTTCGCTGAAGGGAGCAAGCTTTCCCAACCCCGAGAAGTCTTCTAGCTTTTCTTCTTTTTCCGGTTTGTCCTGAGCTGCTTCTTTGGCTTCAGATTTCTGAACTTTCTTTTCAATTTCGGCTGCAATTTGATCTACATCCGAAGCCGCATCTGAATTAGAAATTTCAGAAAGAGTGTCCTCTTCCTGCGCCCAAACATTTGGCGAAAAAAAGTGAATCACCGCAAACATCACTGCTGCACTCACCAATTGAAATCCATTTCGCATGTGCACATCCATCATATAATTTTTTCGAAGGACAAAAGTCCTTCATTCTTAAATTATCTAATTTTTTAAAGGGGTTGTAGCTGTGCGCCAACAATCTAGACTGGACTGGTGCGACTAAGATCTAGGTCTTTAACTCTTATGAAACACGCTACAAAAGAAACGTGACTCCGATATCCAAAATCGTTCCCAAATCCCATTTATTTTCAAATTCAGATGGATTCGG